>JBEKDY010000083.1:0-16236 GCA_050014115.1 Candidatus Sulfotelmatobacter sp.
CGGATCGAACTCAGTTCGGCTGAAGATCGCACGCCTCGCTGGGCGCCGTCTGCGGCCTATCCACGAGGACCGGGAAGTCACGCGTCTCGGCGAGGGAGTATTCCGCTCCGGATTTCTTACTCCCGAATCGATGGCAGAAACGGTGAAGGTGTTGCGCCGCTTTCACCGGGCCGCACAGCAGGTGGTCACCGACACAGTGCGCGTGGTTGCCACCAGCGCTTTGCGCGACGCGCGAAATTCCCAGGCATTTCTGGAGTGGGTTCGCTCAGCGACCGGTTGGCGCGTCGAGATCATCTCCGGGGTGGAAGAAGCGCGGCTGATCCACCTCGGGCTGGTTTCGGGTCCGCGGGTGGACCGCTTGCCCACGCTGATGATCGATCTTGGCGGCGGCAGCTGCGAACTGACAGTTTCTGCAAGGGGCCAGATACGCGACACCGTGAGTCTTCCGCTGGGCGCGGTCCGTCTCACTGACGAATTCCTCAAGCACGACCCTCCCCGCAAGGGAGAACTGAAACGCCTGCGCGGATTCGTTACCCGCGAAGTGAATCGCATCGCGCCGCGGATCGTGGCCGCGCGCGTGAAGAATGCAATTGCGACTTCCGGAACGGCGGCGGCGCTGGCGGCGGTGGCGGCCAACCTGAGCAGCAATCGCCGCAGCCATCGGCTGATCGTATCGAGCGCGGAGATGAGCCGCATCGCCAAGCGGCTGGCCCGGCTGCCCGTAGCGGACCGGCGGAAGATTGAAGGCATTGGTCCGCGGCGCGCGGAAATCGTAGTCGCCGGTGCCATGGTCTATCACGCCCTCGTCGAACATTGCCATCTCAAGGGATTTCGTTACTCGCCGCTCGGCCTGCGAGATGGCCTGCTGGCGCAGATAGCTGCGGAACATGACCGCAACACGCGGCCGGGTAAGCAGATCGAATCAGAGCGCTGGGAGTCGATCGGGAAAGCGGTGGAGCATTACGGAGTCGACCGCAAGCATGCACTCGACGTCCGCGAGTCGGCCATGTTTCTTTTTTCCGCTCTGCGCTCGGTGCATCGACTGGCCCCGGAGTATCGCGAGTGGATCTCCGCAGCGGCGATGCTCTATGAAGTGGGAGACTACGTGAACCGCGCCGGGCGACACCGCCATACTCACTACATCATTTCGAATTCGGAAATTTTGGGTTACACCCCGCCGCAGCGGCGCATCATCGCCGCCATTTCACGTTACCTGGGAAATTCGCGTCCGACCCTGGATGACGGACCGATGAAGGTCTTGGACCCTGCCGACCGGCCCGGTGTGCAGAAGGCCATCCTGCTGCTGCGACTGGCTCGGGCGCTGAATCTAGGCCGCAGCCGCGCGGTACAGAAAGTGCGTGTGAAACTACACGCCGCCGATGTGCGCCTGACGCTGGTTCCCCGCCGCCGCATGGGAGTGGATTTGGAACTCTGGGCAATCGAAAAAGATTGCGCTTATTTCCGGGAAGTCTTCGGGCGGGAACTTTCTACTGCCGTGTCGTAGAGCGTACGCAGAATCTTCGGGGTCACGCACCAGCTCAACGTGCCGGAACTGCGCCGCATCTCCACTTTCGCGACGGCTCCCTTTTTCAGTTCGAGCGAGGCTTCACATCCGGAATCGCTGATGATTGCGCCCAGAAACTGGCTGAGGTTCGGATTGTGCCCGACCACCATGATCGCTTCCTGGCGCGCATATTTTTCCAGCAGCTTGCGGAAATCGGCGAAGCCGGCTTCAGGGCGAAGGCCAGCATCGATCTGCAGTTTGCCTTCGTAGCCCAGTTCATTGCCCACCAGAGAACCGGTCTGGGTGGCGCGTTTCAGCGGGCTGGAGACGATCACATCCACCTGAACGTCCAAAGCGGCCAGCGCGCGGCCGATGTAGCCGCATTGCGCGATGCCTTCGGGGTCGAGGCCGCGCTTCTCGTCCTTCTTCGGATTGGCAACGTGCTCGCCGGCGCTGGCGTGACGCAAAAAGTAAAGAATCATTGCGGACTACGTTCCTTCCCCACGAGCACTCTGTGCTTTCGCGGCGCGGCCGGCGGCGGGAGCGTCGCAGCCTGCTTACCTTCCGCTACGCTGATCAAAAAATCCTGCGCGCTGAACGCGGCTGCCCCCACCGGCGGCTTGGTCTTGTGTTTTCCCTGCGGCGATTGCCAGGCGCGAATGTAGGTGGCATCGCGGAGCAGGATGCGGGCCTTGCGATTGTCGGCCAGATACGCGTCGAGAATTTCATGGCGGACGCGATCGCGCAGCAGTTCGTCGCGCAGCGGCACCAGCACTTCGACGCGTTCGTAGAGATTGCGCGGCATCCAGTCGGCGCTGCCCATGTAGATTTCTTCGTCGCCGCCGTTAGCGAAATAGTAGATGCGGCTGTGTTCGAGGAACCGTCCCACAATGCTGCGTACGCGGATGCGGTCGCTCAGTCCCTTCACGCCGGGACGCAGGGCGCAAATGCCGCGGACGATCAGATCAATTTCCACTCCAGCCTGCGAGGCGCGGTAGAGGGCCTGCACCACGCTCTTGTCGAGCAGAGCATTCATCTTCGCGATGATGCGAGCCTCGCGCCCCTGGCGGGCGTGCTCGGCCTCGCGATCAATCAGCGCAATCGACTTCTCCGCGAGATCGAGCGGAGCGACCAGCAACGGGTCGTAGCCTGGATTTTCGGCATACGCGGTGAGGAAGCTGAACACATCGTGGACCGCGCGGGTCACTTCAGGATTCGCCGTAAATAGACTGAGGTCGGTATAAATGCGCGCGGTGGTCGCGTTGTAATTGCCGGTTCCGATGTGGGCGTAGCTGCGGATCGCGCCGTCCGGATCGCGGCGGACAAGCAAGGAAAGCTTGCAGTGCGTCTTCAGTCCGACCAGTCCGTGAAAAACCTGCACGCCGGCATCTTCCATATCGCGGGCCCAGCGGATGTTGTGGGCTTCGTCGAAGCGCGCTTTCAGTTCCACGACCGCGGTCACTTCCTTGCGCGAGGCGGCATCGATCAGCGACGGCACGATCAAGGAATGTTCGTTGGTACGGTAGAGCGTCTGCTTGATCGAAAGCACGCGATCGTCTTCCGCCGCGGACTCGATGAACGAAACCACCGCGTCGTAGGAATCGAAGGGGTGGTGCAGAAGGATGTCGTGACGGCGGAGTTCTTCGAACAAATCCTTCGACTTCGACGTAAGGCGCAATTCCCGCGGCGAAAACGGACGATACTTCAGGTCGGGACGATCCACTTGCTCATACACGTTGAACAATCGTGAAAGATTCACCGGCCCGTTCACCGGGAAAACCTGCCAGGGGTCGAGTTCAAATACGGTTCGCAGGCGCTCGATGATTTCCGGGTCAGCGTCGGCCTCGATCTCCATACGTACCGCGTCTCCTTTGCGCCGGTTGTGCAATTCCGCGCGCACGGATTCGAGCAGGCTGCGGGCCTCTTCCTCCTGCAGGTAGAGATTGCTGTTGCGGGTGACACGGAAGGGCGCGGAGGAAACCACGTCATAGCCGTGATACATGCTCACGGCGTGGTGAGCGACCAGATCGGCGAGGAAAATGAAGTCAGCCGTGCCTTCCGACGGCAAGCGCACCAGCCGGGGCAAGGCCCGCGGAACGGCCACTACTCCGGTGTAGGTGAGCGCCGAGCGGCGACGCCGCCGCAGCAGAAACCCCAGGCACAAAGCTTTATTGATGACCCGCGGAAAAGGGTGCGCGGGATCCACCGTAACCGGCGTGAGCAGTGGATCAAGTTCCTTTTCGCAATATTCATCGACGAACCGCAGGGCTGCCGGATCCAACTCGTGCAGGGCCAACACTCGAATGCCACTCGCGGCCAGGGCCGGACGCAGGCGCGAGTTCCAGCAGTCATACTGGTCGTCGACGAACTCGTGGCACAGCTTTCCGAGAAGTTCACGCTTCTGCACCAGAGTGGTGCCGTCGGGACCGGCTTCGTCATAACCGTCTTCAATCTGCTGCACCATGGCGGCCACGCGAATCTCGAAAAACTCGTCGAGATTGCTCGCGGAAATCGCCAGGAACTTTACGCGCTCCAGCAGCGGATTGCTTTCGTCCTCGGCCTCTTCGAGCACACGACGATTAAACGCGAGCCACGAGGTGTCGCGATTGAGGTAATACTGAGGATCTTCGAGTGAAATGCGAGCCATGCGGACGTGCCGTTACTGCATATCTTTCCTGGGTCTGCCTGCCCTGGGTTTCCCGGCCTTGGGTTTCGCAGGTTCTTCAGTATAAAGCATCCTGAAAAACCAAAGCGGCGTCCGGCTGAATCTCACCTGACGCCGCTACATTTTAGAGCTGCCAACCGCTCGCCGGCCGCGTCAGCGCACTTCTTTAATCGCTTCTTTCACCTTGGCTGCGACGTTGTCCGGAAGCGGCGCGTAAGCCAGAGCGGAAGTCATTTTCTGGCCGTCCGTCACCATCCAGGTCAGGAAGTCGGAAAGAATCTTTCCTTTCGCCGGATCCTTGGACTGTGCCGGAATCAGCAGCCAGGTGAAGCTCGCAATCGGATACGCGTCCTTACCCGGCGCGTTGGTGATGGAGATGCGAAAATCCGCGGGCATCTTCGGGGCCGAGGCCGCGGCCGCGGTGACGCTATCGAGCGATCCTTTTACAAAATTGCCGGCGGCGTTCTGCACGCTGCCAAATGGGATTTTGGTCTGCAGAGCGTAGATGAGCTCGACGTACCCGATGGCCCCGGGCATCTGGCGTACATATGCGGCGACCTGTTCATTGCCTTTACCGCCCAGCCCGAGCGGCCATTTCACCGCCGTACCGCTGCCCACCTGGCTCTTCCAGTCAGCGCTCACCTTCGAGAGATAATCGGTCCAGATGAAGGTGGTGCCGCTGCCGTCAGAGCGGTGAATGACCACGATGTCCTTGTCCGGGAAATTCGCTCCCGGATTCGCCGCCGCGATCGCCTTATCATTCCACTTCGTGATTCTACCCAGGAAGATTCCAGCCAGCACATCTGGGGTGAATTTTAGGTCGGCGCTTACTCCCGGAACGCTGTACACCGGCACCACCGCGCCCAACACAGTGGGAATATTAAGGATCTTGGATTTCGCCGCCTTAAGTTGCTCGTCGTTCATGGGCATATCGCTGGCCCCGAATTCCACAGTGCCTTCCGAAACTTGCCGGATTCCGCCGCCGCTGCCGATCGACTGGTAATTGATCTCAATATCGGAGTGCAGCTTGTGGTACTCGCTAAACCACTTGGAATACATGGGATAAGGAAAAGTTGCGCCCGCCCCGTTGAGTTTGGTTTGTCCTAAAGCAGCCACGGGCAAAAGGACACATAACCAAAACAGAATGACTTTCCGCATCATCACACCCCCTGAAATGTTGGTACTCCACTTCTAGTGGGGCAATGTTACAGGACTGTTACAGGGTGGTGAATTTGTGGTGAATGGGAAGCGAAAAGGGTTTGGCTACGGCGCCGGCTGCAGCCGCACAAGTTCCCGCGCGAAGAGTGGATTGGCGGGAAACTGTGCTCGCAACCCAATCAGCAGCTGGATTGCCCGCGGTTTGTCCTTATCGCGCACATAGGCAATCGCCAGCAGGATGCGGGCGAAAGGCGCCAGGTAGCGGCCGTGCTCCGCGGTCAACTGCAAATCGGCGATGCCGCCCTGCCGGTCGCCCGGAAGCCCACCCAGCCGCAACAGCCAGCGAAACGGCGCGTAGAGGCTGCCCACGATGTATTTGCTGAAACCGGTAGCCAGGAACACGTCGTAGCAGTCAGGACAAACCTCCAGCAGTTGCGCTGCCCAGGTCGAGGATTCCTTCGTGTAATGCAGCGAGTCCAAGGTGCGATGATCGATCAGCGCCGCGTAGTCTGCCTGCAGCCCGGAAGCCAAGGTCATGGCAAATAACGCGTCGCGATCTTTCGGATCTTTTGCAAAACGCGCCCGCGCCAGAGTCTCCGCCCGTCCAATGGCCTCCTGAAAGCGCGCGCGCAGGGCTGGATCGGCCGCCAGCCTGGGCCGCGCCAGGAACGTTTCGTCATTCGCGTAGAACTGGCTTTCCAGGATGCCCAGCCGATTGAACTCGGAAAACAGGAACCCGGCGGCTTCGCTCACGGGGCC
Organism: Candidatus Sulfotelmatobacter sp.; assembly: GCA_050014115.1. Taxonomy (GTDB): domain Bacteria; phylum Acidobacteriota; class Terriglobia; order Terriglobales; family Acidobacteriaceae; genus Sulfotelmatobacter. The sequence continues at coordinate 6,087 of JBEKDY010000083.1, forward strand.
AACCGGATCATCGGGGTGGTCCGCCTCCCACGCGGAAAAATTTCTTTGGGCGGCGGCAAAATCCAGGTTGTAGAGACCGGAATACCCGTGATCGAGAGCCGAATCCTCGGGTACGCGCTCCGTCGGCCCTGCCGCAGCCGAGGGCGCCGACAAACCAATGCACAGGACTGCTACCATGGTTACGGCTCGTGCAGTGGAGAATCTGTTCATGTCCGGGATGTCATGTTTAAGATGCGCCCGTGGTGCGCCAGCGGTCGTGTCTATCCATTGTCGTTGATCTACCGGGCTTTGCAACCAGTACATTCTTTGAGGCTCCTAATTTTGATGCAACCCGCGGCGAAAGTTCAGGCGACGGCAGTCAATTTCTTGTAAATTTTGACGCTTGTAAATATTGGTTCTTCTGATTTCTGGGCCTTGCAAATTCCAATTTTCGCAATTCCGGAAGGCCTCTTCGCCACGATAACGATGCGGACTGACCCTTCGATCCGAGGACGAAATCTTCATGAGTAACTCGCCCACGCAGTACGCTCCCGGCTGGCCCGGGATTTCTCCCCGTTGGACCTCGAGCGCAAAAATCGGAGTCGGCACCGCCCTCAACCAGCATAGCCGCGTATGGTTCACGCTCAGTCACGGAATTCTCAACGAGATCTATTTTCCGCGCGTCGACCAGGCCTGCACACGCGACATGGGATTCATGGTTACCGACGGCAACGCGTTTTTTTCCGAGGAGAAGCGCCACTGCACTTTTGAGAACCGCCCGTTCGAACCCGGCGTTCCCGCCTACGAGCTAACCAATACCTGCAACAGCGGACGCTACAGGATTCGTAAAGAAGTTCTCACCGATCCTTACCGCAACGTCGTGCTGCAGAAGGTGCGCTTCGAGCCGCTGCAAGGGCAGCTTTCCGATTATCACCTCTATGCGTTGCTCTCGCCGCATCTGGCCAACGCCGGGTACGGCAATACCGGCTGGGTCGGAGACTACAAAGGCGTTCCTATGATCTTCGCCCATCACGACGATACCGCGCTGGCGATGGTGTGCTCGGTGCCGTGGAAGAAAATGTCAGTGGGTTTCGTGGGTACGTCCGATGGCTGGCAAGACTTGTCGCAGCATTTCCAGATGGAGTGGGAATACATGCGAGCCGAGAACGGAAACATCGCATGCACCGCCGAGATTGACCTGGCGGCGTGTAACGGAGAATTCGTTGTGGTTATCGGCTTCGGCGGCATATGGAGCGAGGCGGGCCAGCAAGCACGTTCCAGCCTGCTCGAGGACTATGCCGGCCTGCGCCAGCAGTATGTGATCCATTGGAAGACCTGGCAGAACACTCTGATCAATCTTGACGACCCAAAACGCGAACACGATCTATATCGCGCATCGACTGCCGTTTTGCGCACGCATGAGTCCAAGGATTTTCTCGGCGGCATCATCGCCAGCCTCTCCATTCCCTGGGGATTCAACAAAGGCGACGAGGATCTCGGAGGTTATCACCTGATCTGGCCGCGCGACCTGGTGGAAACCGCAGGCGCTCTGCTGGCCGCCGGCGCAGTGGTCGATTCCGTTAGAGTGCTTCGCTATCTCGAGGTGACGCAGGAAGCCGAGGGAAACTGGGCGCAGAACCTTTGGCTCGATGGCCGTCCTTACTGGGGCGGCGTTCAGATGGACGAAACCGCCTTCCCGATCCTTCTGCTCGATCTGTTGCGCCGCAAGGCCCCGAAGGATCTGGGCAACCTGCAGCGCTGGTGGCCCATGGTGCGCAGTGCTGCCGGCTTTATTTTGCGCAACGGACCGGTCACGCAGCAGGATCGCTGGGAAGAAGATGCGGGCTACTCTCCGTTCACGCTCGCGGCGGAAATTTCGGCGCTTCTGGCCGCGGCAGACATCGCCGACCTCACCGGCCACGGCGACGCCGCCTCGATCATGCGCGACGCTGCCGACGCGTGGAACGACAATATTGACCGGTGGATCTACGCGACCGGCGGAGATCTGGCACAACAACTTGGTGTGGAGGGTTACTACGTTCGCATCTCGCCGCCAGACAGCGGTAGTGCAGCCTCTCCTACCCAAGGCTTCGTACCCATCAAAAACCGCCCGCCGGGACAAGACCACGAAATCGCCTCGCACATCGTCAGTCCAGATGCCCTTGCGCTTGTCCGCTTCGGCCTGCGCACCCCGGATGATCCCCGCATCCTGAACACATTGCGCGTAATCGACGCGCTGCTGGCCGTGGAGTTGCCGCAAGGACCTTGCTGGTATCGATACAACGGTGACGGCTATGGAGAGCACAAGGACGGCTCGGCGTTTGATGGAAACGGAATCGGCCGCCCCTGGCCGCTTCTCGCCGGGGAACGCGCCCATTACGCGCTCGCCGCCGGACATCCCGATGAAGCCAAGGCTCTGCTCACGGTCATGGAAGGTTCCACCGTCGGTCAGAGCCGGGCGCTGCCCGAGCAAGTTTGGGATGCCGCGGATATTCCCGCGCTGGAACTTTTCCGGGGCAAGCCCTCCGGCTCCGCGTGCCCGCTGGTGTGGGCCCATTCCGAGTACATAAAGCTGCTGCGCTCAATTCGCGATGGCAAGATCTTCGACCAGCCACCGCAAACCGTTCAACGCTATTTGGTGGAGAAGCGCGCGCGGACCATCTTCGGTTGGAGGATGAATAACAAGACTCGTACCATTCCGCGCGGCAAGACGCTGCGCATCGTGCTGATTTCGCCCGCAACCGTGCACTGGAGCGTCGACGGTTGGAAGACATCACAAGACACAAAGACCCGCGATTCCGGGCTGGGGATCCACACGCTCGATCTGCCGACCACCTCGCTGCCCGTGGGTGGTCAAGCAGTCTTCACGTTTTTCTGGGCCAAGGAAAACCGATGGGAAGGCGCGGACTACACCGTGACCGTGCAATAGAGATGAAGCTGAAAGCCATCTCGTTAAGAAGCTTTGGCCATCTCATAAATGGCTTTGGGAAGGGCACGGCTTCAGCCGTGCCACCAGCGGCTGGCAACCCGGGCTCTAGCCTTTGAGGTTTCGCCGTGTCCAACCGTCGAGGATTTATCAGATAGCCTCTGGCTTGATTGTCATTCCGAACAAGCCAGACTCACGCTTCCGGCGGACTCGAGTAGAGCAACTCCACCACCGTGCAATCGTCGCTGAGCGGATTTCCTGCGCAGAAGGTCGACACGGCAGAAAAAATTCCCTCTAACGTCGGTGTCTTCGCCGCGGCCGCTTCCAGCCGAGAATCTTCGAAGAAATCTCCCATGGAATTCTCCGCCTCGGTGACTCCGTCGGTCACCAGAATGAAGCGGTCGCCGGAATTCAACTGGCAGCGGGCACTTTCAAAAGTCGCGTCGGCCAGCAGGCCGACCGGGACATTGCCGTGCGGCGGACGCATTACTTCCCCGCCGCACACCAGCAGCGGCGGCACATGCCCGCAGTTCACATATTCCAGATCGCCATCGCGGCGCAGGCGCGCCAGCAGCACGGTCGCATATTTTTCACCCACCAGTTTTTCCGTGAAGAAGCGGTTCACGGCGCTCACAATCTCGAGCAGCGCGCCACCGGAAATAAGATGGGAATAAATCATGCCCTGCAAGGTGGACGCCAAAAGCGCCGCGGAAACTCCCTTGCCGCTGACGTCGGCCAGCACCACCGCCAGACCTTCCTTGGTATTGACCGCATCAAAAAAATCGCCGCCGATTTCTTTGCAAGACAAATTTTTCCCACGCAGTTTGGCGAAAGGCACTTCTGGAATCTTCACCTGCATCAGCCGCTGCTGAATCGAAGCCGCAATGCTCAGTTCCTGCTGGTAGCGGCGCGACTCTTCTTCAGCCTGCACCAGTCGCGCATTCTCGATCAGCGACGCCGCTTCTGTCGCGATCACGTGCAGAATGTCCTGGCCGACGCCGCTGATGTCACGCGAGGCAAAGCGCGAATCCACGTAGAGAACTCCCATTACTTCCACCGCGGTCTGCGCGGGCACCGGCGTTTGCGCATCGCGCGTGGACTGCACCTGCATCTTTCGCAACGGAATGCAGACCACAGTGCGCAAATCGAAAGCGACAATGCTTTGCCGTCCCGCAAGATCGATCGACTGGCTGGTGTCCGTGAGCAGGAATTCCGAATTCGAACGCATCGACTCTTCCAGAATCGAGTGCGAAATCGTGGTGTCATCGAGCAACGGATCGCCCTTCAGGTTGCGTCCTGCCGCCAGCCGCAGTTTGCCTTCGTCATCTTTCAGAAAAACGTAGCCACGCTCCGCCCGCGTCAGCCGCAAGGTGACGTCGAGCATCGTCATCAGGATTTCGTCGAGCACGCCCGCAGTGTTCAGCTTGCGCGCCGCTTCGAGAAACAGGCGGAGTTTCTCGAGATCGGTGGCTTCCGCGGAAATCTGTACGCCCGAAAGCTGGCTCAGGAATTCACGCGCAGTATTGGAAGTATTTTGCGCCGGGTTAAAAAGAATGTAGGCGGAATCGCGAGCCCCGAATTCCAGGCGGTCGTTGCGCTCCAGTTTCTGGCGCTGGATGCGCTCCCCATTGACGAAGGTGCCATGCTTGCTTCCCTGGTCGATCAGATAGAAATCGTCGCCTTCGAGCACAATCTGCGCGTGATCGCGCGACACGCGCGGGTCGGCGATGACCAGGTCTTTATCAACCTTGCGTCCCACGCTGAACGGCGTGCGGTTGAGCACGATACTTTTTTGATCGTTGCCCTGGACAAACACCAGCGCGGGAAACACACCGGAACCAGAACCGTGGTGACTGATTGCACTCAGGGTCATGAAATGTCAGATCGCCGGGCGCATCCGGATTTTCGCGTTCGTCGGGAAGAACTGCGCTTGCCTCGCCTGAACAGACTACCCTGTCGGCTCATGCGCTCGCAAGGCACTTCGCGGATGCCATGCCGCCAGCATGGCCGCCGCTAAGATCAGAACCGGCAATGCAAACGTTGCATAAAACGGGGCTTTCCACCCGCTGAACGCCGCGTCGCGCGATACGAACCACAGGGCGCTCAGGCCCAGACTCGCGATCCATTGCCAGGCCAGCGCCAACCCAGCCGCCCAGGACAGTGGGCCTCCAGAGCGCGATTCTGCTTGCAGTACGAGGTCTCGCGCTGGAAATTGCTCTCGCGCCAGAAAAAGAATTGCCGGCAGCAGCAGAACCTGATTATAGGGCGCGAACATGGGAACCACGAGCACAGTCAGGCTTAGGACAACTACGAGCGAACCCCCGAATCCAGCGGATCCCGAGGCTTCGCGGCGCAGCTTCCACAGGAGCAGCATACTTGCGAAGCACGCGATCGCCGCGAGAATATCTCCTCCATAACTGCCCAGCGCCCCGTTCACCAGCTGATCGAGAACCGACTCATTCTGGGTGTATTGATGGTACTGGCGGATCGCTTCGAGAAACATCTTGATCCAGCCCGGCAGCACCCACTCCGCAGCGATCAGAAGTGCGCCCATGATCACGGCGAAACCAAACACCAGCCGCCGGCGCGCCTTCCAGTGGCTCACGGCCCAACCTAAAAACCAGAGCACCATCGGCCACGCCAGTTGCGGCTTGATCGTCGCCAGTGCCAGAATCGCACCGCCGCAAAAAAAGTATCCGCCCGCCACGCACGCCGCCGAGCCGGCCAGCAGAGCAGCCACCAGCAAGCTCAACTGCTGCAGCTTGATTCCCTGCACCGCAGGAACGCTGCCCAAAGTGAGCGCGATCGCGATTGCAATGGCAACCGGTGGCGGCCGCCAACTGAGCGCCCGCAACCACAGCGGCACCGTTGCTGCAGTGACCGCGATCAGCAGCCAATAGAAAAATAACTGCACCGTGTGAAATGAAAACCCGACGAGCGGCGCGAGTAAAAAAACAACATAAACCGGATACGCGAACCCTTGTCGGTCCTTAGGATCGCCCGGCCGCGATGGATCCAGCGCGCGGCCGTAGTATCCTTTTTGAATTTCGAGCGCCACTTCGTCGCTGTAAGGATTACGTTGATGAAGCAATAACTCGCGAGCCCCCAGCCAGCGCGGGTAGAGGTCCGAGAGATTTCCGCGCGGGCGGTCGTTCGCGACTGCGTCGGCAACTTGATGACCCACCAAAATCCGGTCCACATAAAACCACATGCTCGTGGCCGCCAGCAGCGCCAGGAACAGCCACAGAGCGAGTTGCCAACGTTTTTGCAAGGTTAGGTTTCTGCGAAATTATCGAGCGGGTTATCTCGCGCCACGCTCGAATCGAAAGAGAACAGCGCACCTATGTTACAACTGATCGAAACAAAAACGATCGGACTAAAAGATGGTGGGGCAATTTGAATTTCTTCGCGTACTTTGCGGCATTTCTTCGCGCACTTAGCGGTTAAAGTCTTTTGATTCACAAGAGCAAGACCCTTTAACGGCAAAGATCGCAAAGGAAAGCCGCAAAGTACGCAAAGAAATTAAAATTGAGCCACCACTGACTAAAACGATCGAAACAAAAACGATCGGCACAAACTCTTCCATGCGATGGCGCATCGCAATCTCGGCGGCGATCGGGCTGGCCAGCGGAGTCTTCTGCTGGTTTCTCATGGTGCATTTCCACCAGGACGCGGCTGACTTCCGCTGGGCCTTGCGGCTCGCGCGGTACATGTTACAACGCCAGAATCCGTATAACACTCCGCTGGAGCAGTATCCGCTCACCGCGGGTTTCTTTGCGCTGCCATTCCTGCGATTTACGCCCGAAGTCGCGGCCGGACTTTTTTGGGGCATCAGCTCGGCGCTGCTGGCTTTCGGTCTGACTCGCGACGGCTACGGCCGCCTCCGCATTTTTCTGGCCTATCCCTTCTGGGCTGGAATTCTCACCGTGCAGTGGTCGCCCATCATCGCGGCCGGCGCATTTTTCCCGCTGCTGCTGCCGGTGACCATGGCCAAGCCGCAGATTGGCCTGCCCGTTTTTCTCACGCATCTCAGCCGCCGCGGCCTGGTGGCGTGCGCTGTTCTGGCCGCCGCCAGCCTTGCGGTGATGCCGAACTGGCCGGTGCTCTGGCTGCGGCAAACGGCCAACTACGAGTTCTTCATCCCGATGCTGATTCTTCCGGGACCGCTGTTGCTCCTCGCATTGTTTCGTTACCGCGACCGCGACGCACTGCTGCTCCTACTGGCCGCGCTCATGCCGCAGCGCTGGTTTTTCGACGCCTTTATTCTCTGGCTCATTCCAAAATCGCGTCGCGAAATTGTCTGGACCGCCTTCCTCAGCTGGGGTGCCGGCATCTGGCGCTGGTATCACTATCACTACACTTCGACGCAGGTCGGCCGATGTGTCGTGATTTTTCTCTACCTCCCGATGCTGGTCGTCGTGCTCTCGCGGCCACGCGCAGAACGGCGCCCAGAGCCTCAACCCAACCGAGCCGACCCGCTCAGCCCGCGGCCCGACCTTCTGCCGTAAGCCGATCAGGCGCAACTCCGCGCGCGCTCCCGATTCGCGAGGCCTCTTTACCGATCTGCCACACCGACCACAACAGCGGAATGGCCATGAGATTTATATTGCTGTTCTCCAGCCACAGCACGAGCCAGAGCGGACTGACCAGAAGCGGCAGACTCGGAATCAGCATGGCCGCTTTCCTGCCGGGAAAATTCGTCAGAGTTGTCCACCCGTAGTCGGCGAGCAGGACCAGCGGGAGAATCAACAGGCAGAGATCGTGCGCGTTGGTGTGCCAGCTGGTCAGTACCGCGGCCACAACTGCCAGTGAAAATCCCACCTCAAGATGATCTCTTGAAGCCAGCCTGCCCTTAATTGCCGCGAAACCCAGCAGCAATACAGACAACACAAGAACCAGACCTGCCAGCACCCCAGACACAGGACTGCCTGACACGGAATTAAAGGACCATCCCTCAATCAGCCCGCGCAGGTTCGGCATCAGTTCCGGTGGTACGCCCCCAAGGGCCGGAGATTTTGCGATCTGCAACACATATTTGGGATAGGCCAGCATCCCCTGCCAACCCACCAGCCCCACGGAGAGCAATGCCCACACGCAGGCGACCACGGCAAATCCTAACGCGGCGCGCTTGCGCTTCCAGAACGCGATCAGCAAAATCATCGGAATGATGAACTGAAATTTGAAAAGCGCCAGGCCGAACCATCCACCCGCAAGAAAATCAGATTCTCTTTTGAGCGCGCTGAAGCCAAGCGTGCAAAGCAACAGCAGCAAAATCGAATCCTGCCCCTGCAACAGGCAAAGAAAAACCGGAAAGAATGCCAGAAAACCCAGAACAAATTCCCAGGGCGGAATCACGCGCAACACATGCAAGTGCCGCCGCAACGTCACTGCCACCCCGAACAGCCCGACAATGTTCAGCAGGTCCCACGCCACGAACGCCTGCCGGTAGGGCAGCAGAGTCAAGGGCAGAAAGACCACCGCTTCGAGAGGCGGGTGGATATAAGGCAGCGGCCCGCGCCTCGATTCAGTTGGCCCATCGGTGAATACCCGCTGCACTTGATACTGAGTATGCGGGTCGTAAAGCTGATGCCGCATGCCCTCGCGAAGGATAGTGCCGGCCGTGTAGAAAACTGTGAAATCGGGATAGCCGCGCAAAATGCGTTCCCGCAGGTTGACGAAGAACAGCGCATGCAGGCACAGCATGCCCACCACAAAAATCCGGATGAGGCGGCGGCGTACTTCCGGTTTTCGCGCCAGCGGCTTTCTTCCGGGCACGAATGAAGAGGGAGACTGTATTTGCTCAGGGGGCACGGTGCGACGCGATTGTATCCTGTGTGCCCGTTCCCGGCTATGTATGATGGTGGCCGCAATGAACCAAGCCCGCGCACTGGGATGGCTTACGACACAACGCACTTTCCTCGCCATCGTCTTCGTGGGGATTTTTGCCCTGTCGGCGCGTAGCGTCACCGACCCCGACGTGTGGTGGCACCTTAAGACAGGCCAACTCATTGCGCTGACCAGAACCGTCCCCCACACCGATTCTTTCTCCTTCACCCGCGCCGGATGTCCCTGGGTAGCGCACGAGTGGCTCAGCGAACTTTTTATTTACGGCATTTATTGCGTCAGCGGTTGGGGCGGATTGATTTTTGTGTTCGCTGTGATCGTCAGCGCCGCGTTTTTCCTGGTTTATCTGCGCTCGGCCCCAGATCCTTATAGCTCCGGCATCATCGTGCTTCTAGGCGCCTGGGCCACTGCTCCCATCTGGGGAGTGCGCCCGCAAGTGGTTTCCCTGCTGCTGACCAGTTTGTGGTTTCTAATTCTTGAACGGTCCGAGCGAAATCCCCGCCTGCTCTGGTGGACTCTCCCGCTGACCGTTCTCTGGGTCAACCTGCACGCGGGCTTTGCACTGGGGTTGGCGCTGATTGTGCTTTTTCTCGCGGGAGAACTCCTGGAGCAGTTCACATCCTCCCGGCCTTCGAATCATGCGCGTCTGCGCGTGCTGGCAATCACGTTCCTGTTTGACCTTCTGCTGGTCCCGCTGAATCCGAGTGGCATGAAAATGTACTTTTATCCAGTCGACACCCTGCGCTCACAAACCATGCAGAACTACATCGCGGAGTGGGCTTCTCCCAACTTTCACCACGCGGAATACATTCCATTCCTGGTTCTTCTGCTGGCGACGACCGCCGGCCTGGCTTGTGCGAGAGTGCGGTCGAGACCACGCGACGTCTTGTTGCTGATGGTGAGCACGTTCGCTGCGCTGTCGTCGATTCGGATGATTCCCTTCTTCGTGCTGGTGGCAGTGCCTGTCCTGTCCCGGCACGTGAAGTGCTGGGCGCGTCCGGAGGGTCGGCATGGTTCCTCTCCACGGGTTCCCATGCCCCATGCGGGTTTGCTCAATGTGCTCGTTCTGGTCTCTCTGGCTGCGTTCGTCGGGTTTCAACTCAATTACGTCGTTCAACGCCAGCCCCGGGTCGAGGCCCAGCGCTTTCCGGCTGGCGCGGTCGCCTACCTGCAGGCGCATCCTGCCACAGAACCGCTCTTCAATCTCTACGATTGGGGAGGCTATGTGATCTGGAAACTCAATCCGCGAACCCCGGTTTTTATCGACGGCCGCGCCGACCTGTATGGCGAATCTCTGATGCGCGAATTCGCGGACACCTACGACTTAAAGCACGACTGGCAAAGGGCCCTGCAAACGTGGCAGATCCAGACCGTCCTGGTGAACCCGGACTGCGCGCTCGC
>JBEKDY010000084.1:0-21547 GCA_050014115.1 Candidatus Sulfotelmatobacter sp.
AGGCATTCCACGGCCTCGCCATATTCCGCATAGCTCAAGCGCCGCCCGCAGGAGGTATCCACCACCGCCGTCTTGCCGGAATAACGGCGGCACGACTCAAGAATCAAATCATGAAGAAAAAGATTGCTGGGGTCCGCGTAAAGTTGAGTGCGCAGCATGCCGGGACAGATTGTATCGGAACCGCCGACGAACCGCTCGCGCGATCAGCCGAAATGCTTATGTGGGGACAGCCACCCATTCGACTTCGCTCAGGGCAGGCTCTCGGCTGTCCGTCGAGCGCAGCTCGACGATTTCCGCGCAAACTTAATTTTGGGTGGCGCAGCGCTTTCAGCGCTGTAGAGATTTTCTTTTCCGCGAGGCTTAGCCTCTGGGGTAGTCACTTCACGACTGTATCGCGCTAGCTCGCCAGCTTCCGCAAAAACTCCTGCTCATCCATCCGGTATTTAAACGCCTTGCGCCCATCAATGAAGATCACAGGAACCTCGTCGCTGAACTGGCGCCGCAATTCGTGGTCGGAATCCACGTCAATCTCGCGCCACGTGAAGCCGCCGCGCCGCGAGAGCTTCGTGAGGCTCTCCTTCACCACCTCGCACAGATGGCATCCCCTCCGCGAGTAAACCACCACGTTGCGGTCATCCGCCATGCACGGATTCTAGCGCGTCCGATTTCAGCTTTCCAGTCTGCTGCCAATTTTAAAAGATATGTCATCCCGAATCGCGCCGAAGGCGCGAAAAGGGACCCTACGTCTGGCGGACACCGCCGCTGACGTAAACGGGACGCGGCGAAGACGCCTGTGGTGACTGCCCGAAGCAGAATCCCTCTCCATCAACTCCTCCCATGTAAAATCCCTCCATGCACGATCACCCCCAACCTCTTCGCGGCAAGACCGCCCTCATCACCGGCGGAGCCAAGCGCCTGGGCCGCGCCTCCGCGCTGGCGCTGGCGCAAGCCGGCGCGGATGTCGCCATCACTTTTCGCAATTCGTCCAGCGAAGCGCATCAAACCGTCGCAGATTTATCGGCACTCGGCGTGCGCGCATTCGCCCTGCGCTGCGACATCACCGACGAAGCCAGCGTTCGCAGCATGATGAAAGACGCCGGTCGTGAACTGGGCCGCATCGATATTCTCGTCAACAACGCCGCCAACTACGAAACCGCCGAATTCGAGGAACTAACCGTCAAGCAGTGGGACGCCATGTTCGCTTCAAACACCAGAGGCCCCTTCCTGGTATCCCGCGAAGCGCTGCCGTGGATGCGGCGTCCACGCGTTAATAGCAAGAACACGAACACAGCAAAGACGAACGCCACTAAGACGAACACAGCCAGGGCCGAATCCAAAATCATCAACATGGGTTCGCTCGGAGGCTTGCGCCCCTGGGCCACCCACGCCCACTACTGCTCGTCAAAAGCGGCGCTCCACATGCTCACCAAGGTGATGGCCAAAGCCTTGGCGCCGGAGATCGCCGTGAACGCGGTCGCTCCCGGTATGATCGATCTGGGAGAAAAATCCGCAGCAGCCTTCATGCGTCGCATGGCCAAACAAACCCCCATGCAGCGCAACGGCCGCGGAGCCGAAATCGCCGCAGCCGTCCTGTTCTTCGCCACCGCCCCACAATTCATCACCGGCCAGATTCTCGCCGTCGACGGCGGAATCGGCCTGTGAGAATCCTCAGGCTTCGGCCGACGTCGGATCGATCACCAGCCTGACCTCGGAAACCCGGTTCGCCGGGAACCCGCCTTGCTTCGCGTGTTCCCGCACCATCTCTTCGTTGGGCGCAATATAAACGCAATAAATCTTGTCTTGCGTCACGTAGCTGTGCAGCCACTGAATCTGCGGCCCCAGTTTATTCAGCACGCTGCACGATTTCTGCGAAATCGCCACCACTTGATCCGGCGTCACCTCTCCCACGTTCGGAATATCTCGTTCGATCACATACTTCGGCATGTCTTCCCCCCCAAAGTCTTGTTCATCCATTCTCAGCAATGCTGTGGAAGATCGGCGCTTCAGCAGCCTGCCCTGAGCGAAGTCGAATGGGCCGCGTAAGGCCTGCAAAATTAGCGCGGGCTTCAGCCCTTGCGCTCGCCTTCTGTCTCCGCGTCCGCAGCGCGCTGGAGACGAAATTCTAGGCCATGACACCGAAAATAGCCATTGCTTCTTAGTCAAGGTATATTGGGGCAAATGAAGAAATCCAAGCGCAGTGCTGCGAGCGCCGCTGCGGCCTCGATTCGCCCGTCGGCGCCTGCTCCCCGAATTGCCATCGCCATCATGGCGGCAGGCATGGGCACCCGGCTGAAATCGCAACTTCCTAAAGTCTTACATGAAGTAGGCGGAAAGCCGCTGTTGGCGCACGTAATCCGCGCCGCCACGGCCGTAGTCCCCGCCTCGGACGTTTACGCCATCATCGGTCATGAGGCCGCGCGCGTGCGCGCAGCCACAGAGAAATCGGGCATCCGTTTCGTGCTGCAGCCCGAGCAGCGCGGCACCGGCCACGCGCTCATGGTGGCGCAACCGGCTCTGGCCGGCTACGACCACGTCATCGTGCTCTCCGGCGACGCGCCAATGATCACAGTGGAAACCATCGCCCGCCTCCGCGACTTCCATCTGCAAGCGCGCGCAGCCATGACCCTGCTGAGCGCAGACCTTGAGAATCCCACCGGATACGGCCGCGTTCTCCGCAAAAGCCCCGCCAGCCCAGAAGTAAAAGCCATCGTCGAAGAAAAAGCGGCGAGCCCCGCGCAGAAAAAAATCCGCGAAATCAATTCCGGTTTCTACGTTTTCGCAATCCCGGATCTCTACCAGAACATCACGCAGCTCTCGACCGCCAACGCGCACGGCGAGTACTACCTCACCGACATGGCCGAGATTCTGCGCAAGGCCAAGCGCCGGGTGGTGGCCACAAAAACCGCGAACCCCAGCGAAGTGCTGGGAGGCAATACCCGCGCCGAGCTAGCCGAGATCGACGAAAAAATGCGCCTCACCAAGTGCCGCCAGTTGATGTCCGACGGTGTCACAGTGTTCTATCCCGCAACCTGCGTGATCGACGTCGACGTCCAGATCGCGCCCGACACCGTCATCGAGCCCTACGTGCAATTGTTAGGCAACACAAAAATCGGCACCGCCTGCCGCGTGCGCTCCTACAGCGTGATTCGCGATTCTGAAATCTCCGACGGAGTCACCATTCGCCCCGGCTCCCTCATCGAAGAGTCGCGAATCGAGGCGGGCGCCGTGATTGGCCCGTATTCGCACCTGCGCCCCGGCAGCGAAATCGGTGAATCCGCGCACGTGGGCAACTTTGTCGAGACCAAGAAAATCAAGCTTGGCAAAGGCTCAAAAGCCAACCATCTCACCTACCTCGGCGACGCCGACATCGGCACAGGCGTGAACATCGGCGCCGGAACCATCACCTGCAACTACGACGGCGTCCACAAACACCAAACCGTAATCGAAGACGGCGTCTTCATCGGCAGCGACAGTACCCTCGTCGCGCCCGTTCGCGTAGGCAAAGGCGCGTATGTAGCCGCAGCCTCGTGCATCACCGAAAATGTGCCCGAAGACGCGCTCGCCGTCGCCCGCTCCCGCCAGATCGTAAAAGACGGCTGGTCCCGCGCCAAGCGCGCAACGCAAAAAAAATAAATCCACCACGGAGTCACGGAGCCACGGAGAAACACTTATTACAAACACAAAGGCACTGAGACCTTGGATTTCTCCGTGTCTCAGTGCCTCCGTGGTGAATGGCTCTGTCTTTAGTGCGAAACCGCCGCGAACAGTTCCGAATGCATCAGCGACTGGAATTGCTGGTCGTTCGACTTGAAGTGAACCTTCACGTCCGAACTGTCCGAGTCGATGGTCGTGTTGTCAATCGCGACCTTCTCGATGGGGCTGGCGCTCATTTTCTTATAAATCATGCCCGCCTTCACCAGCGACGAAACCGTGGCCGCCGTAATCGAGTCCGACGCCACAACGTCGAGATCAAAGTCGACCCCGCTGCTGAAATCCATGGTGTAGCGCGACCCCAGCAAGCGCTTCTTCACCGACTCATAATCCGCAACCTTGGCGGCATCGCCCAGCGCCGAACGCATCACGTTCTGCGTGCCCAGTTGATCCAGGATGCTCCACACCGGCGACGCATCGACGCTCCCCATCATGTCCGACATAATGGAGTTGGTGTCGATGTTCATGACGTCCCCGTTTTTCGTATCCAGCGCAACCTTAACCGCCGTCGACTCGCCGAACAGCATGGTGTTGTCATCCAGAAACGTCATCACCATGCCCCCATCCATCGGGTAAAGCTTGGCGTCTTTGTAGAGCTTGGGCTTGTAGTTCTGCAGCTTCATCTTCTTGAGCACGGCCTTCATGTTGAATTCGCCGCTGACCAGGCCCACGTTCTTCACGCCTTGTTTCGGCGTGCGGAACGACGCGAACGAAAGCGTGTCCACGTCCTTGTCGGGATCAATGGCGATCCCCTTCAGCGCGCCTTCGAACTGCTTCAGGTAATCGGGCAGCAATTGCTGCTTCAGCGCCATGGCGGTCGGGGAGTTACGCATCGCCCGGTAGTCCACCGAGATCAGTTGTTGCAGGTCGCCGGGAATCACCGAGCGGGCAGAGTTGTTAAGTGGCATCCCGTAGGCAACGCTTACGAGCAGGGCGCAGGCAATACACAGCTTTACAATTCTCATGGGAACCTCAAAATTCATTCGCAAGATTTCTCTTCACAGATTTCGCTTCACAACGGTAACAAGACTCAGCTTTGCTGGCAGTCTTGGCAAAAACAGAAGGCGCTCTTCGCTTAGATGCACAAACGGCAACATCTGTTCCTCCCCCAGCCTCGATTCCGCGAATCTTCACTTCCAGGGAACGCTCTATTCTATTTTACTTGCAACTCCAGCGCGAGAAACATTGGTACGTGCCCCAATTACCAGCCCGAGTCCCGTAGTCCAGTCCCGAAACGAATCCGAAGCGTAAGCCTCGTCCCAGCCCTTGTCATTTCGAACCAGTTCTTTTGGTGAGGAATCTGCTTTCCCCATCCGCTGCACGACAAGAGCGGGCGAACCGCACGCATGCCACTGAAGGCTGTGTTGGGTCCAATCGCGTCCGCCGCCTTTTGACTTCCTGTCAGTTCCTCGTAGTCCTGCTCTGGACCAGAAATCCCCGAAAACACAAACGGCGCAGACCAAAAGGTCCACGCCGTTATCTTTACCCTCTATATCCAGAATATCAAATTGGAAGGCCAAATGTAACACCCTTTCTAGATTTATATCCCCATGCAGATCAGTAACTTAGCCAAAAAAGCTAACGCTTACCCTCTTGACAAGATTTTCCCGGAAACCACAAGAACAGAGACGGCTGCCCCATTTCGCGTGTTTTGCGAGAAGTGGGGCCTTTTGATCCGGGATGCTAAAGTTTTCGAAGTAACACGAACACATGGCCCACCCCATCCTGCTCTACGACGGTGTCTGCGGACTCTGCAACCGCCTGAACCAGTTCGTCCTGCGTCGCGATCCCGCAGGGATTTTCCGTTTTGCTTCTCTGCAGAGCGCCCTCGCGATACGCATCCTGGCGCGGCACGGGGCCGACGCCGCCGATCTCGATACCGTCTACGTCGTCGTCAATCCCGATCAGCCCGATGAAACGCCGTTATCTTCGTCCTCAAACAACTCGGCGGCTTCTGGCGCTTCATGGGATTCCTGCTGCAGTTCAATCCTCGGTTCCTCCGCGATCGGGGATACCGCGTAGTAGCCCGCAACCGCTACCGCTTTTTCGGACGGTCGGAAACCTGCTTCCTACCCAGCCCCGAAAATCGCGATCGCTTTCTGGACGTGTAACCGGCTCGATTAGCGCATGCGCCATCACAAATGAGGCTGCCCCACTCGTCGCGATTTTCGACGAGTGGGCACCACGGACCTCAATTCCTGGGTCGCTCGTCACATACAACCTTGGAAGCGCTGTGATAGACGTTCCCTATGCCCGCAAAGCTGCGTCGCTACTACGGTGCTGGGTACCTTCACTTCATTACCACCAGCTGCTATCGGCGCAGCCCGCTCCTCGACACGCCACAGAATCGTGATTTGTTTCTCTAAGTTCCGGAGCGGGTACGCCGTTGTTACCGTTTCGTGGTCGTCGGTTACGTTGTCATGCCCGAGCATGTTCATCTGTTATTCAGTGAGCCCGAGCGCGGCGACCCGTCGGTGGTGATGAAGGTTCTCAAACAGTCCTTCGCCAAGCGTCTTCTGCAAAAAGTGCGCGCCACGGCCAACCCGCGGCAATCGTCTTCATGGGACTCCGCACTCACCGAGGGACACGTCTGGCAATGCCGTTTCTACGATTTCGTGGTGTTCACTGAGAAAAAACGAGTGGAGAAGCTGCGATACATTCACCGGAATCCGGTGGCCCGCGGTCTGGTGCTGGCTCCGGAGCAGTGGAACTGGAGCAGCTATCGCCACTACGCCGAGGACGAACGGGGGCCGGTGCGGGTCAACGAAGTGCGGGAAGCAGAACTGCGTGTGCGCAAGATCGGGTAACAAGATCGCTGCGCAAAACCGTCAGGCGTCCGTGGTGCCCACTCGTCGAAAACCGCGACGAGTGGGGCAGCCTGCCTCCGTTGTAGAATGTCCTTCGCAATTCCGTGCCGCCTCCCGCACGGGAACGCTCATTCCTCCTGGTTGAGGTTTCATCATGCCCGATAAAGCATTCATCGATCCCAAAAGCGACATGCAGGCCACGAACATCGATTCGATTCTGCAGGAGCAGCGCAAGTTCGAGCCGCCCACGGAATTCAGCAAGCAGGCTCACATTCAGACTCTCGCCCAGTACGAGCAGCTTTACAACGAGTCCATCGACAGTCCCGATACCTTCTGGTCAAACGTCGCGCGCGAGCTGCACTGGTTCAAGCCCTGGGAAAAAGTTCTGGAATGGAATTGTCCGTGGGCCAAGTGGTTCGTCGGCGGCCAGATTAATCTCTCCTACAACTGCCTCGACCGCCACGTCGCGACCTGGCGCAAGAACAAAGCCGCGCTCATCTGGGAGAGCGAGCCCGGTGAAGTGCGCGTGCTCACCTATCAGCAACTCCATCGCGAAGTGCAGAAATTTGCAAACGTGCTAAAGGAACTTGGGGTTAAGAAGAATGACCGCATCGCCATTTACATGGGCATGACGCCGGAGTTGCCCATCGCCATGCTGGCCTGCGCCCGGATCGGCGCGCCCCACACCATCATCTTCGGAGGTTTCTCCTCGAACGCGCTCGTCGACCGCATTCACGACTCCGAGGCTTCAGCCGTCATCACGCAGGATGGATCGTACCGCCGCGGCGCGGAAGTGAAACTTTTTCCCGCGGTTGAGGAAGCCTTGAAGTCGTGCCCCAGCGTGAAGAATGTAGTCGTCTACAAGCGCACCGGAACTGCAATCAACATGCAGCCCGGCCGCGATCATTGGTGGCACGAACTGATGGCAAAAGCCTCCGACGTTTGTCCCGCCGAGCCGCTCGACGCCGAGCATCCGCTCTACATTCTGTACACCTCCGGCACCACCGGCAAACCCAAAGGCGTAGTCCACACCACTGGCGGATATTCCGTGGGCACCTACCTCACCACAAAGTGGATTTTCGATTTGAAAGACGAAGACACTTACTGGTGCACCGCCGACATCGGATGGGTCACCGGCCACAGCTACATCGTCTACGGACCGCTGCAGAACGGCGCCACCAGCCTGATGTACGAGGGCGCACCGAATTTCCCCGAGCCCGACCGTTTCTGGTCGATCATCGCGCGCCACAAAGTAAACATCTTCTACACCGCTCCCACCGCGATCCGCACTTTCATCAAGTGGGGCAACGAGTGGCCGAACAAACACGATATGTCGAGCCTCCGGCTGCTAGGGACGGTCGGCGAACCCATCAACCCCGAGGCCTGGATGTGGTATCGCGAAACCATCGGCGGCAATCGCTGCCCCATCACCGACACGTGGTGGCAGACGGAAACGGGGCACATCATGATCGCGCCGATTCCCGGCGCAATCGCCACCAAGCCAGGGTCGGCGACACGGCCGTTTCCGGGAGTAGTCGTCGACGTGGTCACGATGGACGGAAAGTCCGTGCCCTTGGGGTCGGGAGGCTTTCTCGTAATCAAGCGTCCGTGGCCCGGGATGCTGCGCACCGTCTACGGCGACCCCGATCGTTATGTGAAAAATTACTGGTCGCAGATTCCGGGAATGTATTTCACCGGAGACGGCGCGCGCAGAGATAAAGACGGATATTTCTGGATCATGGGCCGCGTGGATGACGTGCTCAACGTGAGCGGACACCGGTTGAGCACGATGGAAGTGGAATCAGCGCTGGTGGCGCATGAGGCGGTGGCAGAGGCCGCGGTGGTAGGTCGTCCGGATGAGTTGAAGGGGCAAGCGATTTCGGCGTTTGTGACTTTGCAGCAAGGCCGGAAGCCCACGGCTGAGTTGAAAGAAGAATTGCGAAAATGGGTGGCGAAAGAAATCGGATCGCTGGCCAAGCCGGACGATATTCGCTTCACCGACATGCTCCCGAAAACTCGCAGCGGAAAAATCATGCGGCGGTTGCTGCGCGAACTGGCGAGCAATGGAGAAGTGAAGGGCGACACCACCACCCTCGAAGATTTCGGCGTGATCGCGAAACTAAAAGAGCACGACGAGGTTTAAGACGCTTGTGTGGAGCGGAAAGAGGGCTTCGGGCTTCGGCTATCGGGCTTCCGCAGTTCAAGGACGCCAGCACTAAAGCTCGCTGCCGTCAGGTGACGGATTTCGTGGTTTCGCGTTAAGTCGGGGAATCGGGAGCTTTGCCGAAGCCCGGTAGCCGAAGCCCGAAGCCCGACAGCCCGCTGCACAGGATCTGGGGAATATGTCGAGTCGACTCGTAGCCGCCGCATTCGTGATCGTGGCGATATTCTCGTCGCTCACGGCGCGCGCCCAAACCGGCTGCCTGACCGGGAGTGTGGTCGACAACGCCGGCGAGCCCGTCGAAGGAATCCGCATCACAATGGGCGACAACGTCTGGACCACGGCACAAATCTCTCCCGAGCCCAAGTCCGACGAATCCGGACAATTCAGAATCGAAGGCATCCCTCCCGGTACCTACAAGGCAAACGCCTTTAACGATCAGCTCGGCTATCCCGGAATCTGGTGGCCGGTGCGGGACGTTTCCATCACGGCGACCTCTGTCTGCGCCAACATCACTTTCAACGTGCGCTCCCGCGCCGCAAAGCTGAAGCTGACCGTCACCGACGCCGCGACGTCCAAGCCAGTCCACGATATTGTGCTCGATGTTTTTCCCGGGGACAAACCTGGCCTGTGGCTGCCCGTCGAGCCGCTTCTGAGCTACGGCCTCCCGCCGCAGGTTCCATCTTTGACCAGGCTGCGGATTGTGGTTGCCGCGAAAGGTTACTCGTCGGCCGTATTCACGTTTCCGTCGCTGGCGGCGGGAGAAACCCACGAGATTATCGCGAAACTTTCTCCCAAGGGTCTGGGATGCATCACGGGCATTGCCATTGATGAGAATTATTCTCCCGTAATGGCAGCAACGATCAGCCCAAGATTCATGAGTGCGGGATATGGCGGGGGCTTGGCCCCGGCAAAGACAGACGCCGATGGAAAATTCGCCTTCGATAATCTCCGCCCCGGCGATTACACGCTGTGGCCGGAGAAAGAGTCGGATGGCTTCTCGGGCAACTGGTCGGGATGGCGCGGGCAGGTCGAGCTGCAGAAAGTGACGGTAACTCCGGGAGCCGCCTGTGAAGACGTCACGATCAACATGGGCGCAAGGGGCGCGCTCATGAAGGTTCGCGCGATGGACGGCGCCACGCACGAGTACCTGACGGACATGCAAGTCATACTGCGGAATCTGGGAGATCCTCCGCAGACTGCGTCGATTTTCGGAGCGCCGCGGGAATTTCTGGTTCCTTCGCGCACGGTTTTCACTCTTCAGGTCCTCGCCCCAGGCTACAAAAACTCCGAGCGCATACAAGTGGAGCCGCTTTCTCCTGGGGAGAAGCAGGAATTGACGGTGCCGATGCGCCGCGAAACGGCCGCAGCACCTGCCGTCCTAAACGAATCATCGAAATAAACTCTGGTCCGACCAATCCACCGGACGATTACTTCCGTACTCATGACGTTGGAGAGTGGGCAACGCAATCAGGCTGGACACAAGCCCGCATTGCAGAGGTATCACTCCGCCAAAAATCAATTTAGGAGATGCAGTCATGAGCCTTTCCAAGTTAACCGAAGCGATCGGCCTGAGCGACGAAATTTCGAGGCGGTCGTTTTTCAAGCGTGCCACGATTGTGGGAGCCACCGGCGCAGTCGCGATGAGTGGACTCGTTACCCTGGCCTCAGCGTTGGATCAACAAACAACGGATCGCGAAACAACTGCCCCTAGTCGGGACAGTGGTGCGGACAGTGACATCAAGTCCAACACGTTGAAGGGGTCCGATCGTGAGATTCTGGTGGCGGCGGAGATTGCCGAGGCGCTGGCGGTCACGACCTACACCAACATCATCAACATCGCGCCATTTTTCACCCGGATACCATCGGACGACCAAGGTTACCTGGTCGGCGCCCGCCAGGAAGAAATGTCCCACTACCTGCTGGAGAAGTCTGCGACCGGGCAGTCCACTCCCTTCACCTCGTTCTACTATCCCGTGAACATGTTCGCCGATGCGCAAACCACGCTGAACACCCTGGTCACCTTGGAAGATGCGTTCATCGCGGCGTATCTGGTGGGCGTGCGCAATTTCAGCACTACCGAACTGCGAGTGACCGCAGCGCGCATCATGGGCATCGAAAGCGACCACCGCACTCTGGCCCGTGTGATTGGTCCTGATGTGGCGCCGCAGGATGGCGGGCCGATTACCGCGATCACCGGCATTCAGGGAGTGGCCGAGAGCGTCGCTCCTCCCAACAACAATGGCTATGAGCGGACATTGTGCCTGAACAATATTAACCAGGCGGTGCAGGCGCTGTTGCCCTTTGTAGACGCCAGCGCCGCTCAGGCCGCAGGGTTTAACACGTCGACGACCTATGCCTTCGAACCGTTCACTCCAACCTTGCCGAATCCGCTGGGGGATTTTATTTCCTTCAGGGGCTGCTGAGGGAAGGCGCACTCAACGAACTGCAACGTTCCGCCCGGCAGGGTCGACGGGTCGAGTACTCGCGATCTCGCCGGTTCGGAACGCTACTTTGCAAATTGGTTTCGGCTTACAAAACCTCAAGGAGGATTCTGTGATTGAAGGCTTGTTTCAACCCATGCACCTCATCGTAATTTTCGGCATCGCTCTGCTGGTGTTCGGTCCCAAGAAACTACCGGAACTCGGAAAAGGATTGGGCGATGGAATACGAGGATTTAAAGCGGCGATGAACCCAACGGAGGAAAAGAAAGAGAGTAAGGAGAGTAAAGACGCTTAACCGACACGAGCAGGAATAAAGTCCCCACGTCTCGCAAAGGAGGCGAGACATGGGGCACCGGGCCGCACACGAAGTTATTCCGTGCGGAGAGTCGTGGAAGGATCGATTCTCGTGATGCGCAACGTCGGCAGAAAGCTGGCCGCTGCGGCGATGACCGCTAGGATGATCGGAACGATCGTGAGCGTTAGCGGGTCATAGTCGCGGACGCCGTAGAGTTCGCTGCGCAACACGCGGAGTGCGACGAACGACAGGGCGACTCCGGCGATCAGCCCAAAGCCCGCGGCCACCACACCGGCGGAACCCACGTCAACCATGGCTTTCGAGATGGAAGAGCCAAGGGCCATGCGGATTCCGATTTCGCGGGTGCGCTGCACGACGAGATTCGAAACCAACCCGTAGACTCCAACCGCGGAGAGCAGAAGCGCCAATCCCGCGAGCACGCCGAGCAGAACTACCTCCACGCGCTGGTAGGCAAGGTTCTCGGCCAGGATGTCATTCATCGAGTGGAAACCGGAAAAAGGCAAGTTCGGGTCGACTTCCGCGAGCGCCCTTTGCATGGCTGAGGTGAGGCCCTGCACGGGTCCCCTGGTGCGCACGATCCAGCTGGGTTGAAACCAGACGTGCGCCATGTTGACCAGCCCTTGATCCGCCTGCGTGGCAGGCAGGTAGAACACAGACTCGGTGGCGATCGGCGCGTCGCCATTCATCCCGGGCCGCTTGGCCACATTGGCGGCCACACCCACGATGGTGTAAACGCGTTTCGAAGTTTCAATGTGGCGCCCGATGGGATTGGGATCGTTAAAAAACTCGTGGGCAAAGTCAGCGTTGACCACCGCAACCGGCAATGAAGTTGGCGTGTCGCTTTCGGAAAAGTCACGGCCGGCAAGAATCGGGATTCGGAACGCGCGAAAATATTCCGGAGTGACGTAGGCCAGGCTCGAGCCCCAATCCTTGCCCGCGAGCTTGCCGTCGATAGCCTTCACGCCGTCGTTGAGGCCGCGCTCATAAGGCACGCTCAGGCCGACCGCGGCATCTTCCACGCCGGGAATCTGGTGCATCGCGGCCACGGTGCGGTCGAGCAGGCTGTCGAACGCAGGGGCGTTGCGATAGCGGGCGTCGTCGAGTGAAAGCTTGGCCGTCATCACATTGGTGGCATCGAAGCCTGGTGGCAGAGTCTCGAGATAAATCAGGCTGCGGACAAGTAACCCCGCTCCCGCGACCAGCACAACCGTGAGCGCGAGCTGGCCGCCAATCAGCGACTGGCGGAGAAGGCTGGAACCTCGCGCGACTCCGCGACTGCCGGCAGCCATGGACGACCGCAGATCGACGCGCCGCGTTTGCAGCGCGGGCAGCGCGCCGAAAAGCAGGCTGGTGAACACCGACGCAGCCAGGGTGAAAGCCAGCACGCGAGCGTCGATGGCTAAGCCGCCGAGGGGCAGCATGTAGTCGGGCAGGAATCCGGGCAGCGACGAAAGGATTCCGCGAGCGAGCGCCAATCCAACGGCGGCGCCGATCAATGCGAGCACAAGATTTTCCGCCCAAAGCTGCCGCAGCACCACCCAGCGCGTTGCTCCGAGAGCCAGGCGAGTGGCGATTTCCGGCGTGCGCCGCGCAATGCGGACCAGAGTGAGCCCCGCCAGGTTTGCGCACGCGATCAGCAGGATGAAGCTGACCGCCAGCATCAATACGATCACCGACTTGCGCATGCCATTATCCAGATTGCGGGCAAGAGGCGAGGCGTAGAACCAGGCGTGGCCTTTGGACTTGCTGATCTCGTCAAACCAGGGCTTATGCAGGTGAGCGAGTTGCGCCGAGACTTGCTGCCACGATGCTCCCGGCGCGAGGCGCATGATGATTTCGCAATTGTCGCCTCCGCATTCTCCGCTCTGGTGGGGCTGCAGTGGCGTGAACACGTCTGCCGTGCCGGTCGGTTGCGCGTGCGGCGGCAAAATTCCAACCAGTGTGTAGGGCTCGCCTTTGAGACTGATTTCTTTTCCCAGCACCTGCCGGTCCGCGTGGAAAACCGATTGCCACAGAGCGTAACTCACGATCACGGCATTCGGCCCATTGGGTCGGTCTTCTTCGGCGGTAAAGCCGCGGCCGAGAAACGGCTGGATGCCGAGCACGTCGAAATAGTGCGCGGAGACCCGCATGTCCTGGACATAGCGGACCTCACCAGGGCGATCGCCGTTCCCGGAGTCGGAGCCGGCTTGCAGATTCACGCCGCTGGTTCCGCCAAAAATAGCGGCCTGGACGGAGGGAACGTTGTCGCGCACCATCTCCCAGGTTTCACCGTCCTGGCTGTTGTTGTCCTTCTGCACGAACTGGCCGGTCTTGGTCGAGATGCCCTCCTGATGAAGAATGAGAACCGCGAGGCGGTCGGGCTCCGGGTAAGGCAGCGGGCGCAACAGGAAACCGTTCACCAGGCTGAAAACGGCGGTATTTACCCCGACGCCTAAAGCGAGTGTGAGAATGATGGCCAGAGCGAAGCCAGGGTTCTTATGCAACTGCCGGAGAGCCAGGCGCAGATCGTTGATCACCATGGCGGTGAGACACCTCTGATGATGTTTTGTGTGCATTTGGTTGGCCAGAAGTGAAGTGGGAATGCGGTTGAGTGCGCAGCGGTTAGGCTGGGGGGATTTTCATCGTGGGCAGTTTGGTGTCCGTATTCGTTCTGGAGTGTTCGGAAGTGAACAGCGAGCGGGCGTGAGCGTAAATCGCCTGCTTACAACAGTTACGTGGGTAATCCTGCCGAGGTAGAATCACTTGGTGTCCAATAAAGCGTGAGGGACCGTCATGTTTCGGCTTAACAAAGTAGTTCGGTACGCCCTGTTAATACCGGCTCTCGCCTTTCCGCAGCTGTCTACTGCTCAAGGTTGTGAAAGCCCTAAAATGGCATCCGCCGATGAAGCCGTCAGTGCTGTGGACCACGGCGACATCAACACGGAATTTTGCGCCCGCGTAGCATTCCAGCTGATAGAGCGGTTACCGAAGGACGAAGCGATTCCAATTCTGATCCGGCATTTGGGCTTTCGTGAGCCGCTCACAAACGCTCCACGCAGTTGGGAGTCGTTATACCCAGCGGTTGACTCCCTCTACAATGTCGGGCTCTCCGCGGAGCAACCGCTGATCGAATTCTTGGCTCAGAACGACAACGAGAAAAGCATCGAACATGCCAATGCAATCGAGGCTCTGGCCCTGATTCGGCACGCCGACGTGGTGCCCACGATCAAACTGTTGCGCCAGCGGAGCGCGGCCTTAGCTGGTACTCCAGCATCTGCCCGGCTGGAAGCAGTAGCCCGCTACATGCTCAAGACGTACTGCCCAGCGGGGAGGCGTCAGCTATGTGAGAAGGCGCTACGAGAAGCCAATTGATGTACACAAGGCACCTTTGGCGAGAAATCTCGATTACACTCACTCACCGACTGCCTCTGCTCGCAATTTCCTATTTCAGCGTGTCGTTGTAAGAGTGGCGCGCCCATCCCAGATAGTGGGGGTCGGAGCGATGCGCGGCGTCCATGGACTGGAGCATTTGCGGGAGCAGCTCGCCGTAGTCGGGCGTGCGCAGGCCGATGGACATTTTCGCGAGATTCGTGTCGCTTAACCCTGCATATGCCATCTCGAGAAGCTCGGTGCTTTTGCTGCGCAGCTTGTCGATTTTCTTTTCCGCGCTGTCGCCGTCGTTGGGAGAGCTCACCTCGTAGAGCATCAGAGTCAGCCGCGGCAGCGCGGACAAAAGCATTTTCCGCTCCGCGAGGCTGCCCTTGAGCAGCTTGTTCTGGATGTCGGCATTCACGGTGAGCTGTGCCGGTTCAGCCAGCGCGCGCACCCGGCGCCAGGCATCGACGAGGCCGGGAAGAAACTTCAGATTTCCCGCGCCTTTATTTTCCGGCCGCTGCTGCGGTTCGATATCGAGATGGATGCCGTCGAAGCGGTTCTCAGGGTTCCGCTGGTTGAACTGCACGATGGCGCGTACGTGGTCGAGAAGTTTTTCTCGGGGCTTGCCCGCTTCGTCGGCATCGGTGCTCGAAAGCAGGGCTTCCACGCGGATGTTGGCGCGATGCAGCCGCGCGATGAGATCGGTCAAGTGCTTGTCTTCAGACGTGCCGTCTTTCGCGGAGAACGAAACGTAGACTTCGTTGATGTCCTGCGCCCGGCAGAAATCGCGTAGCTTGGCGGCGCCGTGCGGTGCATCGAGCACGGCAGAAGTTTTCCAGACCCAGAGGCCATGCACCGGAGCGCTCGCCGCAAATGCGGGGAACGCGCAGAGCAAGAATGCCAGCACTAGAGAAGGGAATTGGCCGACTCGTTTCGTCGTGGAACTTTGTTCGGTCATAAAACTTCGGGAGAAATATTACTCTCTTACGCGGGCTTGCGAGGTCCGCGCTGGAAAACCCTGGCGAGGCTGGGGCGATTGCCGCGGGTAGGGATCCTTCGACTTCGCAAACCGATTCGCTTCGCGAATCGGTCTGCTGCGCTCAGGGTGACAACTTAGGGAAACCTGGGGAAAACTATTCTCCGGCGCCCATCATCACAATTGGCATGGTGGGCGTGGACGCGCCGGCTTCGTTCTCTACCGTAATCGCGAAGGTCTTCGCCTCGGCGCCCGGCGGCAGCGGAGGGTTGATCACCGTCCCGCGCCCGTGAGCATCGGGCTTGAATATCCCTGCGGCCATCGGCGCTCCTTGCATCGGAATCAGCCACAACTCGTAGGCCTTGTTGGGCGGAAGTGGCGGCATATTCGTCGCGAGAAACACCAGGCTGCCGCGCTTGCGGAGATAAAATGCCTTGCCTCCCGGCTGCGGTTGCGCCTTCAAAGCCACTACCGTCACGACCTGCGCCTCCGGTTCGATGATGGGCGCAGCGATTCTGCGAATGTCTTCCAGTTCCCGCGCGCTCTCGGTCGCCTGTGCGTTGGCTGAGGCGAGAGTTTGCTTCAGCGCCGCGTTCTCCTTCCACAGCGATGCCGCAAACACGACCACGGCAGCGGTTGCGGCCCATCCCAAAATTCCCCACCAGGAGCGCCGCGACTTCGTCTCCACAAGTTTCACTGGCACGCGCGGCTCTTTCGCCACAGCATCCAGCAGTCGCTGCCGGGCCCGTTGCGGAGGTTTCGGTCCCAATGTCGAAAGCGCGAGCAAAGCTCCGTCCCCGCGCAGTTGTTCCAGTTCCAACCGGCACGCCGAGCAGCCGGCCAGATGCGTCTCCATCGCGGCGCGGTCCTCGCCTGTCAACGCGTCGACTGCGTAGAGTGCGAGATCGTCGGCGAATTGTTCGTGTGCGCTCATGCTTTAACGCTCAAGTCTGGAACGCCTTCCGCAAAATCATCAGTCCGGTACGAATTCTGGTCTTGATGGTGCCCAGCGGCTCGCCGGTTTTGCCCGCGATCTCGGAATGGCTCAGTCCTTCAAAATATGCCATTTCGAGAGCGCTGCGCTGGGGAGGAGGCATGGCGCCGATCACGCTGCGAACTTTTTCCGCGGCCCGCGAACGGTCGGCTTCGCGCGCCAGATCGGGGGATACCGAAACGATCACATCTTCCAGATCGGTTTCCGGCCTGCGCTTGCGCAGGAAATCGATGGCGCGGTTGCGCGCGATCACCGCCAGCCACGAGCCCAGGGTACCGCGCGCGGCATCGAACGCCGCGGGATTCCGCCACAGCTGCAAGAACACTTCCTGCAACACGTCTTCGGCGGCACCGGTGTCGCCAAGCACTCGCAATGCAACCGCATACACCACGGACGAATAACGGTCATAGAGCTGCGCCACCGCGCTCTGGTCGCCCGCCTTGAGGGCCGTCACCATCGCCAGGTCGGGCGCAACTCCCTGTCCCGCAGGACCTTGTCGTTCCGGACTCGACAAAAGCTACGTCTCTTCCTTATTCGCTTCGCTTGTTCACTTCTAAGCTAAGTACGAACACAACGCCCAGTTTGGATTGCCCAGGAAAACCGATCGTATGCCCTGCACTGTGTGGAGCGGGCACTCCTGCCCGCTGATTTTGACTTTGATCTGTGTAGGACGGACACTCTTGTCCGTCGCCTTTGACGTTGATCTTGATTTTGCGCGGACCCGGTCAAGGTCAAAAGCGACGGACAAGAGTGTCCGTCCTACACGTCCAAAGTCAAACCCACATTACTGGCTCAGGCGGATGGCGAGCTGGCGTTCCGGCTGCGTCATGTCGCCCCAGAGTTTCTTCATGTTGTCCTGTAGCGGCTGGTCGTCGGGCTGCTTGCGCAGAGCGAGCGCGAACCAGTGATACGCCGTGGGCAGGTCGCGGGGCGCGCAAACCCCGGTGGCATAGAGCGCCCCGAGCGAGATCATGGCCTTGGGATTTCCCTTGGCTGCCGATGGCCGCAGCTCCTTCATGCCGCGATCACAGTTCTGCGGAGCCCCGCGGCCATAAATAAATTTCTCCGCTTCGGCGACCGGGTCTGCGGGCTTGGCCGCAGGAGGCTTCGGCTTGGGAGCGGGTTTGGCCACAGGTTCGGCTGCGGCAGCGTGATCGTTGTTGTCGGTGGAATCGGAAGCGGCCGGGGTCGCAGCAGCTGATCCCGACGAAGGAGATCCTGTAGCCGGTGGATTCGCAGCCGCGTCGCCGGTCGCGGCCGGGGCAGCGGTTGGGGCGCCGGTTGCAGCGGGCTGCGCCGCGGGCGTGGCCGGAGCATTCGCCCCAGTCGCAGGATTCGCGGCGTCCGGAGCCCCGGTTGCAGGAGTGTCGGCCGGAGTCGCAGCGCTTCCGCCTGCGGGCGCGGCTCCATCCGGATTCGCGGACGGCGAAGCTCCTGCATCAGAAGCTGACGGCGTAGCCGGCTTCGACGCTGAAGATGAAGAGGACGAGGACGCGTTCGGCTTCGCCGACGACATCAGTCCCGAAAATCCCTGGCCGCTCCAGCGCAAATATCCGAGACCCACTGCCAGCGCTAACGCCAGCAGCATCAACATATATTTCCACGCTCCGCTCCCCTGATCGCGCCCTTCGTCCTCGAGAAGATAGTCGAGATTTTGTGAAGTTTGCAGACTCGGATCAGGCGGCAGTTTTTCGCTGCGGCTGGGAGGCGGGGGATCGTTCAACCCCAGAAACGAAGGTCCGGAAATGATCGGCCGATCTTCGCGAGCACGATCTTCGCGAAGACGATCTTCGCGAACGGGCGGGCGATTCTGTGGTGCGGCGGCCGGGGCGGGCGCGACCGGCGGAGAAATAGAAAGCGGATTCGCGGGCCGGGCAACGGGCGCAGACACAGCAGGAGCGGCCACCGCGGGCTTCACTGGTTCGGCAATCACGGGCACAGGCTTGATGGCGGCTGGTTTCAGAGGAGGAATCGGCGCAACGGCAGACGTGATTGCGGCGGGCCTGGACTCCGCAATCGGCAGTTCGGCGGTTGTGTCTTCGGCGATGGCCGCTTCAGGCGTCGTTCCAACCGCAATCCTTGCCTCACCAATCTTCGTTTCAGCGATCTTGGTTTCAGCAGCTTTGGCTTGGGTGGCTTTCGCTTCTGCAATTTTGGCTTCGATCAACTTCGCTGCTTCACTCGCCGAGAAGACCGGGGCTGTGGGTTTCTGTGTCGACGGTGACGTCGCGGTCGGCGGCGCTGCCGGCTTCGGTGTCGCAGGCTGCGCCGGGACGGTTCGCAGCGGGCCTCCGCACATGCCGCAGAAGCGGTTGGTTTCCGGGTTCGAATTTCCGCAGCGGGGACAACGCACGGTTTTCCCTCCACACTAGCTTACGACATCTGGGGAGCGGTATGCAGCGGTCATCTCCAGGAGGTACCTGCAAGATGACGGCGCAGCCGGAAGCGGACCCGAAACGAAACCGACCCACCGGGATAGGGATTTTGACTTTGCCCCCTTCCGAATGCAGAAGTCAAAATTCAAAATGCAGAAGTAAAACCGGGCGTTACTTCTGCATTTTGAATTCTGACTTCTGCATTCGAACCGAGCGTCCTCCCCACACTGGCAAAGTAACCATCGGAAAGTCACTAAAGTACGGGAGGGTAACCGCCGAAGTAACCTGACATGAACCACTTACGTGCCATTTCCCCGCATAGGACTGCGTGGTAGTACTAGTACTGCAGGACGATGGGGGGCCCTCACTAAGGTTATGCCGACCAAATTTTCAAGTGCAGCGATTCGGTACGGGCTGGCAAGTCTAGTTGCGATCTTCGGCCTGTGCGCGGCCGGCCATGCTCAACAACAAGTTGCGATGGCTCTCCTGCCCGATGCGCCCGGCACCCCGGCGGCCATGGAGCCGGTGCGTCCGGTGGAACCGGTCGAACTGAAGCCTCTGCCGGAGGCGCCCAGCCACCGCCGCTTCTGGGATCGCGAAAACACGCTGCTGTTTGCTGGCACTGTGCTCACCAGCGCTGGCGACTTTGTAGTGACGCGCAACAACCTGCAGGGCGGCGGTCAGGAATTGAACCCCATCGCGCGCATCTTCAGCGGAAGCACCGCCGGCCTGGTGGCTAATTTTGCGGGCGAAACCGCGGGAGTGACCGGCCTCAGCTACTTCTTCCATAAGACCGGCCATCACCGCCTGGAGCGCCTGGCGCCCATGGTGAACATGGCAGCGTCTGGATACGCGATCGGCTACGGCCTGCGCCACCGCTAGGGAAGTGGCATTGCCCCGCGTAGGGCTTCAGCGGAAACTTGTCTCGCCGGAATCCTGCCTTGAGCAGCGCTAGGGCACCTGCGGCGACGGAAAGAGCTGCGGCCAGCAGTGACGCGGAACAGCTGCGGCCAGCAGTGATGTGGAACAGCTGCGGCCAGCAGTGATGTGGAACAGCTGCGGCCAGCAGTGACGTGGAAGAGCGGCGCTTCAGCGCCGCGTAGACATCCCGAATTCAGCCGGGCTTTAGCCCCACCACAGCCGTCCGGAACTTTAGGCACGTTACCCCTGTGCCACCCACAGTCGGGCCATTGTCTCGGGCCGCAGCCTGCGGCAAACTAGCATCATCATGGACGCCACGGACGCCAAATCGAGCCTCCTGAAGGGCGAAGGCAAAAGCGAGAAGCTGTCGCTCCTGGTCCTCGGCCTCTGCATCGCCGCGCTGGTGACCATCCTCATCATCCGCCCGTTCTAGGAGCAGGCTTCGGCTTTCGGGCTTCAGGCTTCGGCCCCGCAACCTCAACCTCCAACTATTCTCTCGACGGTTCTTCATTCACTCCGCTAGCGTAAGCAGAAGCAGTCGCCGCAAAGTATGTAAGCGCCCGGCCGAAGCCCGAATGCCGAAGCCCGAAGCCCGCCTCTCCGCCGTCTTTACGCTCCGCAACTCGCCGTGTTACTCTGAAGTTTGGGTGGTTGGGCCTTCCCAGCGGCCCGCATCGGGTGGTCTTTATGTTCAACAGAATCAAAGAAGCGGTACGAATCCTAGGATACCGCGAGCCGGAAACAGGCGCCGATGCCGTCTTCGTGGAAAGCGTGCAGACCAGCCCTACTCCAGCCGGGAAGCACATCTCTCATTTCTTCGAGGCTCTCATCGCGATTTACGGCGTGGGCTATCTTGCGGGACGAATCGGCAACCTAATCGCGACCGCGGCGCCTAGCCAGCACTCCGTTTCCGTAGGCACTCTCATTGGGGTCCTTGGCGCCCTCCTGATGCTGGTAGTGCACTGGCTCAGGGCCGACATCGAGCAGAAGGTTAGGGAACGCATCCACCTCGCGGACATGCTTGCGCCGTTCTTTGGAAGAAAGCTCGATAACGTATCCCGCGTTCTCAATTCCTGAAGAGGCGAAGCTCGTGCCGCCGAAGCGAATCGAAACCAAAACAGATGCCTCGGGCACATCCGTTGTAGCCTCTAGTCAGAAGGTCCGAGTTTGGATGCAGGTCGTAATCAGCCTTATTTTGTTGATTACGGGGATTCTGGTCCTGCTGGACCCTCATTGGCTGCCTCATTTTGACGAAAGCACGAAGAAGATCGCTGCGGGCTGGGTTGGCGCTGTAATCGGCTACTGGCTTTCGTAGCATTTTTCAAAGCATCTCCTCCGCCGTCTTTACGCTCCACAACTCTCCGTGTTACTCTGTAACTGTCACAAAGACAGATAATTAAAGACAGGAGTGCACCAGGTTAGTGCTAGCCAGAGAGCAAAAAAAGTCCCTCATTGACCAGTACGGTACGCACACAACGGATACCG
>JBEKDY010000085.1:0-15958 GCA_050014115.1 Candidatus Sulfotelmatobacter sp.
CCGGGAAATATCTCGTCGCTTTATCAAATTTGTAGTATTATTATGTCATAAATGGAGGATCATTTATGGCTACGATGCAGCAGGCCGTTGTCGGTTTCTCGTGGGATACAGCCGTCGATTTGTCGAGTAAGGAGAACCGAACCCGACTCAGTCCGGCTGCAATCAAGGGCCTTCTTCGGATCGCGACCCAGTGGAAATTACGGGATGACGATACTCGAGCTTTGCTAGGCGGCATATCCAGTGGCAGCTTCTATGCGCTGAAGAATCGTGCTGCAAAGACACTGGATGAAGATCAGCTCACGCGAATTTCGCTCTTGGTGGGGATCTACAAAGCGCTGAACATTCTTTACGGCCAGAATCTCGCAGACGCTTGGATCGCGCTGCCGAACACGAATCCGATGTTCGGGGGACATTCACCCCTCCAATATGTGAAGAAGGGCGGTATTCCCGCGTTTCTGAGAGTTCGGCAACTCCTGGACGCACGTCGCGGCGGGAAATGAAATCCCCGAAGCAGATCAAGGAGGAACAGGACAGGACTCATCGTCTTATTCCCTATCGCTATAGTGATCGCGGCAGGCCAATCCTCAATCTTCTAGCGCAAGACGACGATGATCTGCTCAGCGACCTCACGGAGCTTGAGGGTGCTACAAATGATCGGGTGCTTGGCGAGAGTGGCAGATTGCCGGGCATCAGCGTAATTGAACTGGTTTCCGGCTTTCGGCTGGCGCATATAGTTAACGCATCGTTTACTCACCCAAATCCGTTTGGAGGACGCTTTAACGGTGCGGGACGAGGAGCCTGGTATGCAGCCTTCGAAATGCGGACTGCGCACAGGGAAGTTGCTTTTCATCGAGCTGCCGAGTTGAAGGAAGTGGGTTGGAGAGCGGAAGAGATATTTTGCTATATCGACTATCTCGCCGATTTTAGACATGAATTTCATGACATTCGGGGAGATCCGGATTTTGTCGACTGCTTAGACCCGAACAGCTATACCGCCTCCCAAGCCCTTGGACTTACCTTGTTGACCAGTGGCGCGACGGGAATCGTGTATCCGAGCGTACGGGATAAAGATGGGGTCTGCATCGCCTGCTTTCGTCCTCCGTTGGTGCTAAATGTACAGGAGGGGTCTATGGTGAGGCTTACTTTCATTGATACAGAAATGACCGCTGCGGTCGTGGAAAACTGACCCTACAGTCCCGAAACGTTCGGGACCCAACGCGCCAAAAGGATGAAATCAAGAAAGACCGCGCTAAGCAGCTTTGGACATTAGAACAAGTGGCCCAAGCTTCTCAGGAAAAGCGAGTCGGCACACAAGTTGCAAACCTTTGCATTATTGACAACCATTCGCTCGCGTGGGACACTCGCAACACTTCAGTACGAACTCCGCCACGAGTCCATGTAAGAGAGCCCCAAGACTGCAATTCCAAAGGACGAGGTGTCCATCGTGAAATCAGGATCGGCATCAGCTAAAGTCGTGCTCGGATGGGCGTTGGCGTTTGCGTTCGCGCTGTGTACGATCGCGGCTCCGCAGGTTAGCGCCCAGTCCTTCACCGTGATTCACAACTTCACCGGCGGCAGCGATGGGGCAAACCCCCTGGGTGGCTTCTATATTGTTGGAGATTCTCTCTACGGGGCCGCTAGTTCCGGCGGAAGCTCTGGAGTCGGGGTAGTGTTCAGGTTGAACACCAGCGGCGAGGAGACGGTGCTGCACGAATTCAGTGGTGGGACCGATGGGGCGAATCCGCAAGGACACTTGGTTATGGACAAGGCGGGCAACTTCTACGGCACGACGAACGCCGGAGGGGTTTCTAATGCCGGCACGGTGTTCAAGGTCACTCGAAAAGGCGTGGAGACAGTACTGTATAGCTTTGCTGGCAAGCCGGACGGTGCAAATCCTGTGGCGGGTTTAGCGATCGATAAAGCGGGGAATCTGTACGGCACCACGACGGCAGGTGGTTCCAGCGGCAACGGAACAGTTTTCAAGCTGGCAGTTCCGACCGTGACCGGCGGCGAGTGGGCGGAGGAAGTGTTGTATAGCTTTGGGACGGGCACCGACGGGAAAATTCCGATTGGCGGCGTCACTCTCGACGCATCCGGCAACCTTTATGGCACAACCTCTGGCGGGGGCACTGACGGAGACGGCACGGTTTTCCAACTGACGCCGTCGACACCCAGCTGGACAGAAAACATTCTCCACAGTTTCGCGCTCGGAAGCGACGGAGGAGTTCCGTATGCTGGCCTGGTCCTTGATGGTGAGACTTTTTATGGTGCTACCACCGAGGGCGGAGCGGGTGGTCAGAATGGAGGCGGCACAATTTTCGAGCTTAAGAAAGCGAGTGGCGCCTGGACGTTCAGCGAACTCTACGGCTTGTCCGGGTGGGGCATTTCCGGCAGCTACCGAAATCTTCTCATCGTTTCTGGCAAGATTTACGCCACAACACATTGCGACGGCCAGGACAATGCCGGGACAGTTTACGAGTTGAGCCTTTCAAGCGGCGCCTGGGACTATACTCCGCTTTACGTCTTTACCGGTGGCAGCGACGGTCTGTACTCGATCAGCAATCTGGTTGCTGACAAAGAGGGCAATCTTTACGGCGTAACGCTCTATGGTGGGGCGAACGGCTCCGGGGTCGCCTTCAAAGTCACACCGTAGCCTAAACTCGCCGAGATGAAGCGTTGACGATGTCTTGGTCGGTATCGCGCTCTCTTCCGCCGAAATTTCGATATGAAGTTTTCTGTCGCAGGGATTCTGCTCGCCGTTCTCACGGCAACACTATCGGGTATTGGGGATTCTCGACCCTCATCGGAAAGCCTGGCTGGCAGCGTCGCCATTTATGATCCTGACCCCAGCCACATCTGGAACCGTCTCCACGCCACATTCTTCGTTCGTGAGGATCTCCCTGAAACGGCGATGCTTCCGGACGCTCTGGACCCCCCGTTCTGGTACCACACGAGGTATTTGCTGGCGCAGCCTTCGCACAAAAATGCGTTGCGCATTCTTGATGAGTTCCTGGAGACGCACGCAGAAAGCTTGATTCGCGATCCCGTGAAACGTGCCATCCTGCAGCGCGATCTGTGGGCAGTGTTCGATTGGTCCGCTGGACGAGCCCCGGGTTCCGAGGAGGAAAAACGAGAACTGCAGGGCCGATTGGGAGAAGTGCTGCACCACCTGGCGTTGACGCCCGAGCAACTTGGTTCGCTTCCCGATAACTACGCCCAGGCCGTTGCTTCGGGAGCGTTCGCGAAAGAATACGATCCTGAGCATAGAGACCGCGCATTTCTTCCTCCGGACCTGTTCGAAGCGCAGGGGTCGTGGGTCGAACTCGATGGCCGCGGAAAGCCTCTGCCAGTGGCCGAGCAGCATGATTCATTTTTCTCTGGTCGCTCCAGCTTTCTGGTGTTTCTGCGTCTTCCGGGGGGACGCAAAGCGACGTTCGATTATTTGAAAACTCTGTGGAATTCCCCTATGCGGTTGGCGCCGAGTCCGCCCTTCTCCCCGCTTCAGGACGAGGCTGCGAATCCCGATTTGCCTCAGCTGCCGGCCGGCACTCAGGTGGCCCTGGTTCGCCAGATGACGCTCTTCGACAACCAGGGCAAGCTCGCAGCTACGTCCATCACGGAAAGTGTGCAGATACGGGTATATCGCTCGGTTGCGCCAAGCATTGCGCCGGCGGTCGGCATCGACCAGATGATTACGAAAAGCGGGCAGGACTCTTATGCGATCCGTCTCAGTCGTCCGTTACTGTTCTCCAATCAATCAGGCGGACTAAAAGCGGCGCGACCGGATGAGCGGGACTTTGCTCTATTTGGTGGCGGCGGTCCCGATGAAGGATCGCCGGGACACTATGCTTTGCTGGCTACATATCATCCGGTCGTCAAGGCGTGCGTTATGTGCCATCGCGAGGTGGGCCTCCAATCGCTGAGGACACTCGGCCGATTGCAGAAGCCGAATCCTTTGCAGCAGGAACTCCCGGTCGAAACCTATGGACCTCGCTGGTGGCAGGATGCGCGAGTGCTTTCGTGGAAGCAGAGCCAAAATGATTGGCGCCTGCTGGGCGGTTATCTCAAGTCCGCACCGTGACGTCGGCGCGCCAATTTATCCAATCATCTTGCCTAACGAGATCGGATCTGTGTCATCGAGTTCAAGTACAATTGGGCCTGCCATGGAGGTGCAATTATGAAATGTCTTCTTCGACAGCTTTGGCAGCAGGAGCAGGGCCAAGACATCGCGGAATATGCCGTCATGCTCGCAGTGATCCTGGTCTTGGTAGTGGGTACGATCCGCTTGATCGGAAGCAACGCGAACAACGTATTTTCGAACGCCGCCAGTTCAATTCAATAATCCGCCGTTACTTGAGCGGTTCGGAGTAACGCCGGGGAGGCGGAAGAATCGCCGATCCGCTAACCGCAATCGAAAACGTCCTATCTGCGAATTCGCCATCAAGTCCTTCAGCCGTGAACCGCACAGTGTAGTTTCCAGCGGCGGTATAAGCATGAGTCAGGATTGCTCCATCGGCGACTACTCCATCGCCGAAATCCCAATGATAGGCGAGGGCGGGAGCTCCCTCTTTAGAGACTATGCAGGAGAACCCAATCTCTTCCCCGGTTTTTGCTTGAGGCGGCACATGGAGGGCAATCAACGGTGGGACGATCGGAATTGATGTATCAATAATCTTGATTACCTTGACGGAGTGTGCGGGCTGATCGTCGATGCGAAGCGTTTCGTTGTCGATCGCAAATGGCTGATCTTGTACCAGCGAGTCAAACCCCTTGTACGAATGACCAGCGGGCAGATTTAAATCGGAAAAAGTGAAAGTGCGAGAACTCGACTGCTCGGTCCAGTTAAAGACTGCCAATATGGATTGACGCTGATCTTCGCGCAGGAGAAAAACACTCGGTTGCTCATCTTTATCTGAGTAGGTGAGGAGATCCAGGGGCAATGCGGCCCTCCCGAGTTTCGCCATGGCAAGCAAATCAGGATTTCTGACCAAAGCCACGCGTTCAGGATCACTGCCGAGGGTTGGGAGGTCGTCGCCGATTTCGAGCATTCCTCCAGAAACCGCCGCCAAGGCAATCGAAACCTGAGCCTCGTTCAATGTGAGCGGAGCTTGAATCGTTCTCTCTTCAAGAAGCTGCCGGGAAACCGTGAACGCATCCGGGTCAGTGATGAAAAAGTTGCGATGCATGTAATATCGTGCCGCGATACCGGGCGCGGCTTCCTTGCTACGGAGAAACGCATGACCCGTATCCTGGGATATACGGCCTTCGTCGACCAGACCAACTGGATTCAACATCGGACTCCCATCTTTGTCGAGGAGCACGTCTTCGCCTACTGCTTGGCGGATGATCTCGAGTCCGATGCGCTGCGCTTCAAGTGCCGTTGTGTTCGGACGATGGTAATAACCTTCAATCGCTGTATTGTCCATGAAGTCGAGCTTGATGTAGCGCGCACCCCATTCCCGGGCCAGCGTGCGATAAGTCTGTCGAAGATATTCCTGGGCATCCGGATGAGTGACGTCTAAGACGAACAGGCGTTCGCCCTTCATTTCTTCGGCATCTCCAATTGAAATCGGGTCGCCGTGTGCATTGTGCACCAGCCAATCTTTATGGTGCTCGCAGATCCAGGCGCGTTCGCCTACTTCAAAGGGAGCCGTCCAAACTCCTACCTTCAATCCCAATCGGCCAATGCGATGAGTAAGATCCCACATGCCACCGGGGAATTGAGAGGCATTGGGCGTCGCATATTCGCCACGAGAGTATCCGTAACCCAGGTCGAAATGAAAATAGTCGTAGCCTAGCACCTTCAGGTGCTCGGCCAACCATTGAGCGTTCGTCAGCGCAGTGCCTTGGGTAATCTTCGTGTAAAAAGCCGTCCAACTCCACCATCCAAGCAGGTTGTCCGCGCTGACGCGGGCGTGGTGTAGTTCTCGAATCACGGCGCCATAGTTATCAAGTTGTGAGTAATAGTTCTTTCCGGCGGCAAACATCACGCGTTCTGAAGTCATCGACTCGCCTGCGAGAAGGGGGACGCTTAATTCAATCAAGTTCTCTGCAGGTCCTTCGCGCAGGCCGGACTCGGGGTCCGTTGCTTGTATCTCAGTAGTTCCAGTTGAATCGACCGTGTAGGAAGCAATGCCTAGGCTCTCCGGCGAGGAAGGCTGGGTTTGCAAATGAATGATGGTCAGGAAGCGGTTGGAGGTGAGAGCCCCAAGGAAGAGGCTCTCCTTGCTCCTCCGGTTGTAGAGGAGTTGGCTGCCTACGGCCCGGTGCATTCCACTCGGAGCTTTTCCTAAATCGTAAATCTGCAACGGCGGCCAGTCCTCGCTGAAGCTGTCCGAGAGAACCCGGTCGGCTTTGTGCGGGCCACCGAGATCAATGATTTTGTTTCCGATGGCCTCGACGCTTCGGATACTTTGGATCGTTACGGGATTGGCGGTGTGATTTTGTATCTCAGCCTCGATGACGCCAAAAGCTCTGCCGTCATAGATTTGAACTGTATAGGCGAGGTCAGGGAACTTCGGAAGTCCGGACGATACGACTGTAATTGTCTTGCCGTGGCCGAGGTCATCCTCAGAGTTCGATTGGACTATCTCATGCTTCGGATAGTCCGTCGATTTGATCCACTTGTGGTCGATCTCCGCCGCTACTCTTGCGTGAATGACGCTCTGTCCGCCGGTTCCCGTTTGGATCTCATAGGTACCGTCGCTCGGTCGAACCGTGACGGACAATTCATCGATCTGAGCAGCTATCGGAGAAGTCCCAGACTGGCCGGAAGCCGCCAATCTGCCTCCCGCCAGGATCAGCACGCATACGATCAAGAGACCGGGGATCACTAACGAACGGATTAGACCGACTAACTCCTCGGGAACCCGAGCACCCTTACAATTACGTTTCATCATGAGTTCTCCTGGCCTGAGTTAAACGGCCATGTATCTTTCCACTTGGCCCAGATGAAGAAAACCAGAACGCCGGTCAGTAGCGTCAATAACCCGATCTTGATGTAGAGCCAGCCCGAAGTCAGAAAAACATACGCCCATCCAAAGAAAGCAATAACCATCGGGACAGGATAAAACCACATCTTGTAAGGGCGCGCGCTGTTGGGTAACTTTCGCCGCAAGAGAGGAACAGCAAACAGCTGTCCGAGAAACTGTACCAAGATTCTTGTAGTGATCAATGCGCTGACCAGTTGATCGAGCTTAAGGAAGGCGCAGGCAATCGATACGCCGCCTAGAACCAAAAGCGAAACTTGCGGGTAGTTTTTCGTAGGATGGAGTTTTGCGAACGGACGGAAGAAATAGCCGTCGATGGCGGCTGCATACGGAATTCGCGAATAACCCAGAAGGAGCGCGAACACGGCGCCAAAAGCCGACCAGAGAACAAAAACTGTTACTGCGATTGCCGCGCCCCTGCCGTACAGGCGCTCCATAAAGTCGGAAACGATGAAGTTCGAATGGATTCCTTCCCGCCACGGCACCACTCCGATCAGGGCGAGATGCAGCGCCAGGTATCCCACACAGCAGACTCCAAGCGAATACAGAATCGAGCGCGGCACCACGTAGGCAGGATTCTGCACTTCGTCACCGATGTAGCACACATCGTAATATCCCAGATAGTTGTAGACCGCGATCAGAGTCGCACTGCCCAGACCGAGAACGAAGCCACGATTAAAGGCCATTGCTCCTGGAGGAAAATCGAATGCCCTGTGCGGATTGAAGTGCAAAAAACCGGTGACGATGATCGTCACCATCGCAAGCGCCGTGCCAACCCAAAGGATGATGGTCACCTTGCGCAGGAATGTCATTTGCCGGCACAAGAGGAACAAAGCGGCAAGGCCGACCGCCACGGCCACGTATTGCTGGCCTCGACCGCTCAATCTCGGCCAGAGGTATGTGGAATAGTTTCCGAATCCGATCATCCCGGATGCGATTTCCAAGGGCCCGCTCAAAACGAATTGCCAGATGAAGAGAAAAGCCATCAGGCGACCCCAACTTTGATGGCCGTACGCCTCGCGAAGAAAATGGTAGCTGCCCCCCGAACCTGGCAACGCCGCTCCCAGTTCGCTCCATATCAGTCCGTCAGAAACTACGATGAGCGCTCCCGTCAGCCAGCCCAGCATGGATTGCGGGCCGCCCATCGACGCCATCAATAGTGGAATCGTGATAAAAGGTCCGATCCCAACCATGTTGGAGATATTCAGGGCCGTGGCATGAAGCAGACCGAAGGCGCGCGTCAGGTGGGGATCTGTTTCAGTCTTCATCGCCATAGGTGCCGCGTCATTCACGCAATAATTGCGCGAATCTACCGATCGCTTGAGCGTTTGTCAATCGGATTGTTTTGTTTCTGATCGCTTTTGACTCCCGAGATTCACTTTTGCGATGCAAATCGTCCGCATCCCAAATACAATTGGTGCCGGCGGGGAGCGAATCCGCACACTGATTCGCACCGGTCCGCATTACGTTGGGCAGTGGAGCGCACCAGACATCATGCTCGCAGAAGAGCGCAGATTTCGCATTCGAGAGATACTTTCCGGTCAACGCACTGTCACAGCGTCCGACCTCTGCTCCGCTCTGGGGGTTACCGCGGCGACCGTAAGGCGGGACCTGGCAGCTTTGGAACGAGATGGCGTACTTGTCCGTTCTCATGGGGGAGCGGTTTCCCGCATGTCCAGCACCAGCTTCCAACCGTCCTACCAAACCTTATCGCATAGCCATAGCGGTGAAAAGCAAGCGATTGCGCGCGAGGCTGAGCGTTTGGTGCTTGACGGCGAGACAGTCTTTCTGGAGGGAAGCACCACGGTGTATGAGCTTGCCCGTGGCTTGAATCAGCGGAATCGGCTGACCGTCGTGACAAATTCGCCCACGATTGTTTGCCAGCTGCAAAGAAGCTCAGGCGTGACTGTCCTGTGCACCGGCGGCGATCTTCAAAAGGACACCTTCTATTTTTCCGGCGAATGGGCGCAGCGTGCGCTCTCCGAAATCCGGTTGGACAAAGCAATTTTGGGGGTCAGCGCAATCGATGTTGCGTATGGAGTCTCAACCGCAAACCACGCTGAGGCACAGATCAAGAAGATGATCACGAGAGCGGCCAAGACCAGGATCGCGTTAGCAGATCACAGTAAGTTTGGTACGCAGAGCTTTGCCTATGTGGGCCCTGTGACGGACATCGACGTTTTGGTAACAGACTCTGGCACTGATGCAAAACACATTAAGGGACTGCGGGAAGCGGGCGTCGAAGTTATCGTCGCGGAACCACAAGAAACGCGCAGAGCGCGCATAAATGAACAAATTCAAACAAAAAAGGTTGACAATCGCTCACGTTCGAAGATAATTTGAGTCGGCCCGGAAGTTCACCGGGAACGTGAGGGAACCGTGAGTGATTGCGGCAAGAAGATTCGCTTGAATCGTGTGCTTGGAGGCTCGAAACACCGCGCCCTGGTGGTGGCGTTCGATCATGCCTTGGTGCTGGGACCGATTCCTGGAACGGAAGACCCCTTAGGAAAGATTCGCCAATTTGCCCAAGCCAACGTCGATGCGTTACTGCTGAACCTTGGGCTGATCCGCCAATTCGCGAACTCGACCATGATGGGCCCGACTCCGAGCTTAATTGCCCGCCTGGATTGGACTACGGTTTGGTCCGCGTTCGGTGAAAATGGAAACGGTGCGCTCCACAGCTCGCTTCTCGCACACCCCGAAGACGTGTTACGACACGGCGCGGATGCGGTTCTCACCTACCTCGTCGTCGGGACCGGCGATGCCGAGTTCGAGATGAAGGAGATCACGCGCAACGCCGAAATCGCCCGCGAGTGTGAACAGGTTGGAATCCCGCTGATTGTCGAATCTCTGGCGCGGGGGAAGGATGTGCAGAATCCAGGTGACCCCAAGTGGCTGAACCTGCACACCCGCATGGCAGCCGAGCTTGGGGCGGATGCTGTTAAGACGGATTACAGTGGCGATGCGGCCTCAATGCGTTCGGTGGTGGAAAAATGTCCCATACCAATCCTGGTGCTCGGTGGAAGCCGCCATGCGTCGGACAAGCGCGCTCTCGATATTGTCCGTGAAGTTGCAACTGCAGGAGCGGCCGGTGTCTTCTTTGGCCGCAATGTTTTCCAAGCCGACAACATGAGCGCATTCCTGGAGCAGGCGCGCGCCGCGCTTGACGGAACTGCGACGGCACAATTTCAAGCGATCACGAAATGACAACGTCGGATGTATCCCGTCAGTTTGGATGACACGCCTTCGCGATGAGGCAAGCAGGAATCGAAGCCCATTATGAGTTTGCTTGCCATTGATATCGGATCGAGTAGATGCAAAGCCGTTGTGTTCGCATTAACGGGCGAGATACTTACCCAGCATGCCTGCTCGTACACACCGAAGTTTCCTTCTCTTTCGCACGCAGAGATAAGTCCGGATCTCTTCTGGCAGGCGGTGTGCCATTGTTCGCAGGCCGTATCTAAGGATCTTTCTGATCCCGTTCGAGCCCTGTGTCTCAGTTCGCACGGCGAAACTTTCGTGCCGGTAAATGGAAGCAACGAGGCAATCGCTCCGGCCATTCTCAACCAGGACAATCGAGCCACGAAAGAAGCGGTGTGGCTCGAAAGGACACTCGGACGAAAACGACTTTTCGAAATCACCGGCCTGGTCGCTCATCCCATGTATCCGGTTCCAAAGATTCTTTGGCTGCGCAAGCACCGGCCCGACATGTTTGCGTCCTCAGTTGGCTTCCTTAGTGTGATCGGTTATGTTCTTTCGCGGCTGGGGCTACCCGCTTACATTGATTATTCGCTGGCCTCCCGATATCTGGCATTCGATATACGGCAGCGGCGTTGGTCCGAAGAAATTCTCACCGCCACAGAAATAAATGCCAAATGCCTTCCCACTCCCGTGCCTGCGGGGACGATCGCTGGAAAATTAGATACAGCCGCCGCCCGTCAGCTCGGTCTCTCCGCAGGAGCGATTGTGGTGCTGGGAGGGCACGATCAACCCTGCGGGGCATTGGGAGTGGGTGCGATTGGTTCGGGCCGCGTGGCCGACTCGATGGGCACTTACGAATGTCTGTTGGCGGCTTCCGACCAGCCCAGCTTAACCGCTGCGGCGCTTGCGGCTTCTCTCAACTCTTATTGTCACGTGGTTCCAGACAAGTTCGTCACGCTGGCATATTTTCCGTCGGGAATCATGATCAAGTGGT
Source organism: Candidatus Sulfotelmatobacter sp. (assembly GCA_050014115.1). Lineage (GTDB taxonomy): Bacteria > Acidobacteriota > Terriglobia > Terriglobales > Acidobacteriaceae > Sulfotelmatobacter. The sequence continues at coordinate 11,185 of JBEKDY010000085.1, forward strand.
TCTATGATCTTTTATACGGGGAGGCGGAGAGAAAGGCACAAGGGGACAACCTCCTCACTTCAGACGGAGATCCATCTTCCGCGGAGTCCATTCACTACGGAACGCTGGAACGAGAAGCCGCGGCGGGCCCAACGGGTCTTTGCATCACTCCCAATCTGATCGGTACTTGCAATCCTGATTTCAATCCGCACGCGCGCGGAATCATTTCCGGCTTGAGCCCGAACACGACACGCAGCGAGATTTACAAAGGGATCCTCGAGGGGCTCGCCTGTGAAATGTCACAGATGAGTGAAATTCTGAGCAACGCGGTCGGAGACTTTCGAGACATCTACGTCACCGGCGGAGGTTCGCGGTCGGCTCTGGGTCTTCAATTGCGAGCTGCTTTATCGGGGCGGCAGCTGCATGTAATGAAGTGTCCGGAGGCAGTTTGTCTTGGCGGAGCCATCCTCGCTGGCGTGGCATCCGGAGAATACGGGAGCTTGCGGGAGGCGGTGGACCTGGTGGTCCGCGATGTTTCAGTGGTATCGCCTGACAATGCGATTGCGGCAGCCTACGCACGACAAGTCAAGAAATATCGTCAACTGCGGTCAGCACCCACCGAGATCACAGGCACTGAAAGCTCAAGAGGCCAACGGGAGGAACAGTGATACAAGCGACAGTCGGATTCATCGTTTTTGGAGTTCACAAAGATGGTCTGAAAGACCCCATGGGTATGCCATTCATTGATGGCGCATTGGTTCAGCGCGCCAAGAGCGCACTCGTGGCGGCGGGGCTGAAGGTGATCGAACATGGCATTGTCGTTGCCAGCAAAGAAGAGGCTCGGGCCGCATTCAAGAAAATGAAATGCGATGACGCCATCGACGCAGTCGTCCTGTTTTCCGGAACCTGGGTTTGGGCGGCGCACATGGTGGGCCCGATTCGCGACTACTGCGCAAGCGGCAAAGGCTTACTTCTGTGGACACACCCTGGCTCTCAGGGCTGGCGGCCGGTTGGCGGCTTGGTGCTGCACGGCGGTTTGCTCGAAATCGGCCTCCCGCACAAATTTGTATACGGAAGCGTGGAGGAACCAGACACCGTCAGCAAGATCGTCAGCTACACTCGAGCTTCTCACCTGAAGAACTTCTTAAACATGTCGACCATCGGCACATTTGGTGGCCGGGGGATGGGGCAAACCTGCGGCGCCGCCGATCCTTCCCAATGGATGAGAATGTTTGGCATCGACATCGATTCCCGGGATTCGACAGAGTTGCGGCGAGCCGCGGAAGGAATCTCGGCGAACGAACTGGACGATCTTCAACCAAGGCTCAAGCAGCTGTTTGGCAAGCAACCGGATCGAAACGCCGTTACCGAACGTTCGATGCGTCTCTATCTGGCCTTAAAACAAGTTGTCGCGAAAGAAAAATTTGATTTCTACACGATTCAGTCCTTTCCCGGTCTGGCCGGCGATTACTCCGCCACCTGCTTTGCACAAAGCATGATGCTTGAGGATGGAGTTGGCACCTCTACCCTCGGCGATTTCAATACTGCTTTAACCGTTCTCCTGCTCACTAAATTGAGCAGGGAGAGAGTGTATTACGGCGATCTGCAGCACATTGACAAGAAGACAAAAGAAATCAAGATCATTGGGGATGGGGCTTGCCCACCTTCGTTGGCCAGCAACCTGGGTCCGGCTGGTTTCTCGGAACACGGTATCCCCACGGAAGGCGAGGCGGGTGGCCTGTCTGTAAAACTGGTCTGCAAAGTGGGACAAGGAGTATTGGCTCGACTGGGCAGGGTGAACGGTGAGTTTCAAATGGTGATCACACGAGCCAGCATTTTCGAGCCCGCGCCTGATGAGATCGAAAAACGGCTCAACGAATGCGGCATCCCTTTCTGGCCGCACGGTTTCGTGACCGCGCATTGTGACATCGACCGCTTACTTCAGTCTTGGACCAATGAATATGCGTGCCTGGGCTACGGTGAAGACCTTTATCCTGCGCTGGTCGATTTTTGTGAGCTCACCGGAATCAAGGCTATCCTTCCCTGAGGTTTTTCCCCTGGACCCGGACCCGCGCGATTCCGCGTCGCACAACGGCGCTGAAAAACAGATCGATCGTAAACAAACAAGACGATTGACAAACGAGCAGAGCAGGGGCCAAAATGTTGCCCTCCAAGTCCAAAACGAAAGTTCTACAAACAAAGAGAAATAAAACGTAAGCCCATTCGCTGTCAGGAGATGGTGGACCATGAAAAGAAACTGCCGGAAACCATTGCCATTCGTCCTCGCTGTCCTGGTAGTCGCCACGGCCTTGACTACGGCCGCAGTTGGCCAGAAAGACAGCGGGGGAATTGCAGGAGTTGTCCGTGACTCTGCCGGCGCGGTGATTCCCGGCGCCAAGGTCACCGTCAAGGACGTGGACCGTGGCACCGAGACCGTGGTCACAACCAGCTCACAAGGGGAGTACGTCGCGAGTCCGCTCAAGATTGGAGCCTACACCGTGACCGCCGAGAAAGAAGGCTTCAAGAAAACGGCGGTAGGACCCATCACCGTGAACATCCAGGAGCACCCGGAGGTCGACATTACGCTCACGGTAGGCAGCATCCATGAGGTCATGACGATCACGTCCCAGGGACCACAACTGCAGACCGAAACTTCCGAACTCGGACAGGTGGTGAGCGGCGCGGAAGCCACGACCCTTCCACTGAACGGCCGAAACTTTGCGCAGTTGGCGCAGCTGAGCGCGGGCGTAGCTCCCGCCGAACCCGGTTCCCGAATTAACGCCAGTTACGGATTCAGCGCGGGTGGAGCGCGATCGGAACAGAACAACTTTCTGCTGGACGGGGTTGATAACAACTCAAACCTGGCCGATCTGCTCAATGAGACTGCTTTCGTCATCCAGCCTTCGGTCGATGCCATTGAGGAGTTCAAAGTGCAAACCAGCGCCTACAGCGCGGAATTCGGGCGGGGAAACGGAGCGATTCTGAATGCGGTGATCAAGTCGGGGACCAACAGCTTCCATGGCGACGCCTACGAGTTCATCCGGAACGATAAACTGGATGCGCGCAACGCTTTTGATGAGTTTGGCCGTCAGCCTTACAAGCAGAATCAGTTCGGCGCCACGTTGGGCGGACCGATCATCAAGAATCGCACCTTCTTTTTTGGCGACTACGAGGGATTGCGGGTCCGGCAGGCAACGCCGTTTTTGGAGTTGATTCCCACGCCGGCGATGATTAGCGGGGACTTCTCCAGCTTGCTCGACACTTCTGCTCCGACAGGTGTCAACGATTGCAACGGGAACCCAACCTATGCGGGCGAGATATTCAACACACGTGCGACGCTGACCTCGGCCACAAGTCTTACCGGTTTTTGCGGCGTTCCTATCGGAGGCTACACCAGCAGCGGCCTGCCGACCAACATGTTCCCCACTACCCCGACTTCCCTGATTGATCCGCTGGCAGCCGCCCTGTCAGCGTATTGGCCAACTCCAAATACCATTGCAACTGCCAATAACGGAGGCAACAACTTTTTTTCGGATCCGCACCGGCAGGAAAGCCGCAACAACTTCGACGTCCGCATCGATCACAGAATCAGCGACAAGGACAATGCTTTCGGACGATTCAGTTTCGAGAACCAACCCAGCTTCATTCCTCCGCCTTTCAACAATCTGCTCGATGGCGGAGGGTTCTTCGATGGTACGGAGGACAATTCTTACCGCAGCCTGGCCCTAAGCGAAGTTCACCTGTTCAAAGCCAATTTGATCAATGAATTCCGGCTCGGGTATAACCGGATTAACTCCCATCGATTTCAGATCAACTCCAACGAGAACATCAGCGCTCAACTGAACTTTCCCAACGTCCCTTACGGTCCAAACAATGGTGGCTTGCCGAACATCACCTTCGGCGATGGCACCGCCGGAATCGGAAGCTCCACCTACTTGCCTTCAATTGAGAAACAGAACAGTTTTGTTTTCACCGACAACCTGACATGGATCCGGGGACGCCACTCGCTAAAGGTCGGCACCGAAGTGCGTATCGAGCAGTTCACGATCTTCCAGCCCGCCGAATCGCGCGGCGCTCTGGACTTCAGCAACGACTTCACCGACAACCCCGCGGCGCCAGGAACCGGCGGCAGTTCCTTCGCGACGATGTTGCTGGGAATTTCGGATGGCGGGGGAATTACGAGCCTGCACAACATTGACTATCGCCGGCAGATCTACGCCGGTTTCGCACAGGACGACTGGAAGGCCAGCGAGCGTCTCACCGTCAATCTGGGTCTGCGCTATGAAGTCTTCAGCACGGTCAAGGAGCATAACAATGAGGAGGGAACCTTTGTTTTCGGCCCCAACTCTATCCTTGTTCCCAGCGGACAGAATGAACCGCTCACACAGCTGCTCGCGGCCAGCATGCCGATTGAGCACGGCTCGCGCGGACTGATCAATCCTGACCTGAACAATTTTGCACCACGTATCGGCTTCGCTTTGCGAGCTACGGACAAACTCGTCATCCGCAGCGGCTACGGAATTTTCTACGGCGGGCAGGAGAATGGGCCTTACTCCAATCCTAGCCCCGGGTTCAATCCTCCGTTCTTCTCCTCGGAGGCATTTTCGACGCCTTGCGGGAATCTTGCTGCAAATCCGATGGTCGCGCCCGGCCAGCCGCTCAATTGCTCCGTGCTGTCGCTGAATACCGTGCCTACCGGTGGACCCACAAACTCAAATACGCTGGCCAATGGGTTTCCAGCAACCGCGCTTTCAAACCCTAACACTCCCGAACTTTATTCCATCTCTCCCAATCT
>JBEKDY010000086.1:0-28486 GCA_050014115.1 Candidatus Sulfotelmatobacter sp.
CCCGGGTCCGAATTGGCTGGAGAAGAGATTCCCATGAATATCCATGATAAGGCTCCCGAGTTTACTTTGCAGGATGAGAACGGAAAAGAGATCTCGCTGACCGATCTTCGCGGCAAAACCGTAGTTCTGTATTTCTATCCTCGCGCAGACACTCCGGGGTGCACCATCGAGGCCCAGGAGTTTCGCGATACGTATAAGAAAATCCAGAAGACCGGTGTGGTGCTCATGGGCATTTCGCCCGACACACCCAAGTCGCAAAAAAAGTTCCAGGAAAAGTTCAGTTTGCCTTTTACTTTGCTGGCGGACGCGGACAAGAAAGTGGCGGACGCGTTTGGCGTGCTGAAAGAAAAGAACATGTACGGGAAAAAAGTGATGGGCATCGTGCGGACCACGTTCATTATCGGGCCCGACGGCAAGATTCAGCACATTTTTCCCAAGGTGAAGGTGGAAGGCCACGCCGAGGAAGTGCTGGCGTATCTGAAGGAAGCGGCCAAAATTGCCTCCTAGCGGGCCGGTTCGCAGGTTGCCTGTGGAACAAATTTGCACGCTCTGCGTATCACTCTGTGAGTGTATTGTTGCCGATCTTGAAGACGGAAACAGCGGAGGAGAAAATCCATGCGCAATATTGTGAAAACAACTGGGATCGTGGCAGTCCTCATGTTTGCCGCCGCAGGCGGCGTCGCGAAGGCTGGCGCCGCGCCGGCCGACCAGAATGGATCGATCGTCCTCGTCTTCAAAGACGGGCACCGGAAGAGCATCGACATGTCGGAGGTCGCACGCATCGACTTCAAGACTCCGGTCACTATCGTTTTCAAAGATGGACGCCAGCAGAGTGTTCCCGCCGTGGACATTTCGCGTATTGAATTCGATGCGTTATCGGCCAGTGCTTCCGCATCCAGCCGCTCCCGCTTCGTCGGCAAGTGGGAACTGGGGGAAGGGAACGGAGGCAATTTCTACGCTACGCTCGATGCCGACGGCGAGGCCCACAAGTCGACCGGATCGAGCCACGGCACCTGGACTGTGGTTGGCAGCGAGGCGCGCATCAGTTGGGACGACGGCTGGCACGACGCCATTCGAAAAGTGGACGGGAAGTATGAGAAGTTTGCCTACGAACCCGGCAAGTCGTTTGAGGATTCACCGTCGAACGTGACCGCCGCCAGAAATACGCAGGCCAAGCCCATTTAGTCGCTGTGCGATGCAGTCGCCGCGAAGAGTTTAGAATGGCCGCGGGAACGCGACCTATCCACAGGGAGTCCGGGTTTAAGAATTGCCGACATGGCCGAGGACGCAAACGAGGTCGCACGTGCCGCGATTCGGCCTCTAGACCGCGCATTCTTTGGCCGCGATCCGCGTCGCGTCGCTCGCGAACTTCTGGGCAAGGTACTGGTGCGGGAGAGTGACGGCCGGCATGGCCAGAATGCCCGCCAGAATGCCCGCCAGAATTTGCGCTATCGTCTGTCCGGCCGCATCGTTGAAGTGGAAGCTTATCTAGGAGAAAAAGATCCTGCCTCCCACGCGGCTGCCGGCAACACTGCACGCACTTCGGTCCTGTTTGGCCCGCCTGGTTTTGCCTACGTGTACTTCATTTACGGCACCCACTATTGTCTGAACGTCTCCTGCCAGCGGGATGGTAAAGCCGGTGGGGTTCTATTCCGGGCTCTCGAGCCGCTGCTTGGAATCGAAGAAATGGCCGTTGCCCGCGGCGTGGAGCTGCGGGGGCCTCGCGACCTACCCAAACTCACCAGCGGTCCGGGCCGGTTGGCAGAGGCGTTTGGGATTACCCGAGCTCGTGATAACGGTTGCGACCTCACTTCTGCCCTGTCAAGTTTGTGGATTGGCGACGACGGGTTTCGTTCCCGTGCAGTTGTAACTACCCCGCGCATCGGAATCACCAAAGCGGCGGAGCGTCCTCTGCGATATCTGCTTAAGGGCAATGGCTTTGTGTCGGGACGGAAGGTGCCGATCACGGGGGCGAAGACGTAGAGAATTGCTGATTGCCGATTTCTGATTGTTGATTGAAAAATCAGAACCAGGATCGCGCATCCAGATGGCTTTTCGCTTCTCAATCAGCAATCAAGAAAGTAACAATTAGCAACTCTCAGTCGATCCCTCAGCAGCTCGAAAGTTCCCGCCGGCCGCTTGACATGAGGTGTAGACTGGGCAAGCTGGATGGGCCAAAAGCCGCGCCAGTCAAGGCGTTTCAGCGGACCCGTCCAAATGTTTTGGCGGGTTGCTGGATTATGAAGCATCCGGCACAGCAATGTGGTCATCTAAGAGGCTGGAGAGCGGATTGCGTTTAAAGGCATTGAGCCCGAGGTTGGCTGCCAGCTTGGCCGTGCTGGTTGCAGGTATTTTGGCCGGAACGGCGTCGGCCGGGGCGCTCGCCGCATTCGTGGCATCTGACACCGCTGGTTCCGAACTGGCTACTCCTGCGATTGTGATCGGGTTCGTCGGCGGTTTTGTGCGCCGTGATGACTCGCGTCACGGCCCCGTCAAGTTGGCCGCCCGGATTCAGTACACCGTCCCGAGTGGTACGCACATCGAGGTCTTTGAGAATCGCCACCGGGCCCAGGCGCGCGCGGCGATTCTCCTGCTGCTGGATACGAATCACGATGGAGTCCTGTCTGACGAAGAGAAGAGCCGCGCACGCATCGTTCTTTACGGGCATAGCTGGGGCGCGCAAGCAGCGGTGCTGCTGGCTCGCGAACTGCGGCGCGACCACATCCCCGTGCTGCTGACGGTGCAAGTGGATAGCGTCGCGAAACCGTGGCACAACGATTCCGTTATTCCCGACAATGTCGCCGAAGCGGCGAACTTCTATCAGCCTCACGGTTTGCTCCACGGCCGCCCGAAAATAACGGCCGCGGATGAGTCGAAGACGGAAATTCTCGGGAACTACCGCACGGACTACAGGAAAACTCCGGTCCCGTGCCCGGAAGCCACCTGGGCCGGCCGGTTTTTCACTCCAGGCCACACCCAGAGCGAGTGTGATCCCGGCGTGTGGTCGCGGGTGGAGGACTTGGTGCGCCAGCGCATTATGCCGCGAGACCTCGCCACTCTATCCAGCCCCGGCCCCAAGGAAATACCCGAGACAGCAAACCGAAAGTAGCAGCGCGAGCGCTTAGCTTGCCGGGAGCACGATGTTATCAATCAGGCGCGTCGCGCCCACGAAAGCGGCGACGGCCACCAGCGCGCCTCTTGCCACATTGTCGACCGGATCGAGAGAGTCCCGGTCGACGATCTTGAAATAATCCAGACGGACCGCCGGTTCTCCGGCAAAAACCTCCTTCGCGGCAGCGACCAATCTCTCGGCGTCGCATTCGCCCACCTCGACCAACTGCTTCACCCGCATCAGCGAACGCTGCAATAGCAGCGCTTGTTTGCGCTGGTGCGCGTCCAGATAGGCATTCCTCGAACTCATGGCCAGTCCGTCTGGCTCGCGCACAATCGGGCAAACGACGATTTCCAGGGAAAAGTTCAGGTCACACACCATGCGGCGGATGATGGCCACTTGCGCCGCGTCTTTTTGCCCGAAGAACGCGGCGTCGGGTTCGACCGCGTGAAACAGCTTAGCCACGATCGTGGTCACGCCCCGGAAATGCCCGGGCCGCGAAAGCCCGTCGAGCTTGCCACTAAGTTCGTCGACCGTAACCCAAGTCACCGCCTCGCTCGGATACATCTCGTCGACCGAAGGCGCGAAGAGTAAATCCACGCTCTCGTTCTCCAATAACTCGCGGTCGCGCTCGAATGGCCGCGGATATCTCTCCAGGTCCTCGTTCGGGCCAAATTGCGCGGGGTTCACAAAGATCGACGCGGCCACTACCTGGCACGAAGCTTTCGCAGCGCGAATCAGTGAGAGATGTCCCTCATGCAGCGCCCCCATCGTGGGCACCAGGCCCAGGCGCATCCCCGTGCGCCTAGCCGCTCGGGACGCAGCCCGCATGTCGCGGATTGTGTTGCAGATTTTCATGCTTCGTTGAGTGTCGTTCGATGGCAATGCCTGGTTTGTGCTGTTTCATCGTTCTTTTGCCCAGCACCGGCATCAACGCTTGGGCTCCGGCATCCAGACGATTTCGACGTGCGCGCGTCCGAGTTCTCCCGCAACCGTACCGCGATTCCGACGAAGCGCAATTTTTTGCTGTTCCGAGCTTTGCTCCGAACTTCGCTCAGAACTTCCGGAGGGCTCCTGCACCAGGATTGCCGCCACGCGGCCATAGGGCCAGGCGGAAGCAGGCAAGCGAGCCAGCGCGTCTAGCACTTCTTCCGGTTTCAACTCTTGTTCCTGATTTGCAATGACGCCCGTGAGCAAACCTACGCCGTCGGCGCGGACCACGAGGTAGGGATTTTGCCAGTTTTTCTTCTCCCGCAAGTCAGCGTACTTCGCCGGGTTCGCAACAGGAATGTTTTGCAGCACCACGAAGGCATCAGGCGCGGGCTGCGTGTCCGACTGAGGAGAACATGCGACCAGCACAAGGCTCGTGGCCAGGGCGCAGATCTTCAGGGTACGGATCTTTAGAGTACAAATCCTTAGCGTAAAGCTCAGTGGGTCAGCCCGGTTCGTTCGCAATTTATTTCCGAATTACCGCTGCCGCATTACCGCACCACAACGGGGACGTCCGTCTTTACCGCCCAGACCAGAGCAACTACCCATCCGATCATTGTCCAGCCCAGAAACAGGTTCAGCAGCAGAATTGCCGCGGTGTCGCGTTTGTTGCGGGCAAAGGCAAGAATCGTCGGCAGAAAGTACATCAGAAACCCGAAGCCGAAAAATGGAAAAAAGAACACCGACAAAATGTGCATGGCGCTTACCTCCTTCGCAACAGCGTAGCACCACTCAATGCTACGAATCTTTCTCTCACCTGGTTCCCCAGTCCCCGCCTAACGTCGCATCGCCCGCTTCCGATCCAGCACCGTGTCGAGTGCAGCCCTCGTCTCTTTGGGCAGATGGTACGACTCCGCATCTGACGGATACTGGTGCGACTTCACATCCGCGCGGTATGACTGCACCGCGTGCGTAATCAGCGACGTAGCGTCTCCATAACGCCGCACAAACTTCGCGGGCGGCCCAAAGGTCAGGTTCACCAGGTCGTGGAACACCAGCACCTGCCCATCGCACTCCGGGCCGGCGCCAATGCCGATGGTGGGCGCGCTCACCTCCGCGGTGATCATCGCCGCCACTTCGCGCGGAATCCCTTCCAGAAAGAGACAGGCCACACCCACACGATCGAGGGCCACCGCGTCCCGCATGAGTTGCTCGATGCCGCTGAGGTTTTTTCCCTGCACCTTGTAGCCGCCCATCACGTTGACCGACTGTGGCGTAAGCCCGATGTGCCCGGCAACAGGAATCTCGGCATCGATGATGCGGCGGATCAAGTCGGCGCGCTTTTCGCCACCCTCGATCTTCACCACCTCGGCGCCGCCTTCTTTCACAAAGCGCGCGGCATTACGAATCGCATCGCCGGAGTCGACTTGATAGGACCCGTAAGGCATATCCGCCAGCAGAAGAGCATTCTTGACGCCGCGGCGCACGGCTTTTACGTGGTGCAGCATCTCATCCATGGTGACCGAGAGCGTGTTCTCATAGCCCAGCATAGTTTGAGCGAGAGAATCGCCCACCAGCACCATGTCGATGCCAGCCTCGTCCACCAGGCGCGCAGCGGCGTAGTCGTAGGCGGTGAGGCAACTGATGGGTTCGTGACGGAGTTTCTGTTCCCGCAGAGACGCGGTAGTGATCTTTCGGCCGAGTTCGTCGTGCGGACGCACGCCGATTGGGGTAATGCTCACGATGTCCTCCAGTGCCCCTCCAGCGCTGCCGGATAGAGCCTGTACCACATCCTGTTTAGTTGCTACTAAAGGGATTATACGCCCGTGACGGTCGTTCGTCGATGGCTTGTAACCAATTGTAAATAAGCTACTTAGGATCTGCGCATGCGTCGTGAATCGACCGGAATGCCAGTATTCGAAGCGCGAACCGGCCGATACAAATACGACCTGTTTTTCGCAGGTAATATTTGATACGGTGTCGGGCGTGCCCGAGCCCGTGACATGGTTTATTCCAGTTTGTTCTGCGCGCCCTCATTCCTTTGCGAAATTAGGTTCGCCACGCGAGAGAGCGATCTGAGATTCTGCGGAGGAGCTTGAGAATATTCCTGGCGTAAGGAAATAGAAATGCGAAAAGTAATCGCTTCGAATCTGATGTCGCTGGACGGTTTCTTCGAAAGTCCCGACCAGAAATTCGACTGGTTCGTGGTGGAGGAAGAGTTTCTTGCATACGCGAGGGACATGCTGCGTAACGCGGACACTCTCCTGTTCGGGCGGAAGACGTATCAGCATATGGCAGACTACTGGCCGTCAGCCCCGGCGGATGAGATCGCAGAATACATGAATAATTTGCCGAAGATCGTTTTTTCCAAAACTCTGCAAAACGCGGAAAGGAAGAATTCGACTGTGGTGGAGAGCGACGCTGCCACAGCGATCTCGAGATTGAAGCAGCTGCCCGGCAACGTGATCCTCGGAAGCGCCAGCCTTGCATCGGTTCTCCTGCAGCTGGGGCTGATCGACGAATACCGCGTCATCCTCGATCCGGTTTTTATTGGCGGAAAACCGTTGTTTCAAGACGTCAATGCGCGACTTCGATTGAAATTTTCGAGAACTAAATTGTTCGGTTCGGGAGTCGTCGTCCTTCACTACCAGAGCGCCTGACCGCACGACGGAGATCGTCCAATGAAGACCGACGCACAAAAGAAGAGGAATAAGCAATGAGCACGGTACGAATACTGGTGGGCACGCGCAAGGGAGCATTCATCCTGACCTCAGACGGCAAGCGTGAAAACTGGGATGTCAGCGGACCGCACTTTGCGGGTTGGGAGATGTATCACATCAAGGGATCACCGGCCGATCCAAATCGTCTCTACGCATCGCAGTCGAGTAGCTGGTTCGGGCAGATCATTCAGCGCTCCGATGACGGCGGTAAGACGTGGCATCAGCCGGGAACACCTCCCGGCGAAGCGCCTGCCCCAGGTCCCCCGAAGGCCGCAAGCAACAAGTTTGTTTACGATGCGTCTCCGGAAACTGGCAAACCGCTCACCACGCATCAATTTTATGATGGCACGCAGCATCCCTGGGAATTCAAGCGGGTGTGGCACATCGAGCCATCGCTTACCGATCCCGACACGGTGTATGCGGGCGTGGAAGACGCCGCGCTGTTCCGCTCAACCGATGGCGGAGAGAACTGGCGGGAACTTTCGGGCCTCCGCGGCCACGGTACTGGTCCCAACTGGCAACCGGGCGCGGGCGGCATGTGCCTGCATACCATCATTCTCGATCCCAGCAATCCTCAGCGAATGTACATTGCGATCTCGGCCGCGGGCGCGTTTCGCACGGACGACGGAGGCAAGACCTGGAAGCCGATCAACCGCGGGCTTTATTCGCAATACATCCCTGACCCGAGAGCCGAGGTGGGCCACTGCGTGCATCATGTAGCGATGAACCCGTCGCGTCCGGGAGTGCTGTTCATGCAGAAACATTGGGACGTGATGCGCTCCGACGACGCGGGGGACAACTGGAAAGAGATCAGCGGAAACTTGCCCACGGATTTTGGATTCGTGATTGAGGTTCACGCGCACGAACCGGAGACCGTCTACGTGGTCCCGATCAAGAGCGACTCGGAACACTTTGTTCCCGATGGCAAACTACGCGTCTATCGCAGCCGCACCGGCGGAAACGAATGGGAAGCGCTGACAAAAGGCCTGCCGCAGAGCCACTGCTACGTCAACGTGCTGCGCGACGCCATGGCCGTCGATTCGCTCGACCAGTGCGGCGTATATTTCGGCACCAGCGGCGGTCAGGTCTACGCGTCTGCTGATGCGGGAGATAGCTGGGCTCCAATTGTGCGGGATCTTCCGGCGGTGCTTTCAGTCGAAGTGCAGACGCTGAGCTGATTCGTATGAAGCTGAGGCCGTCATGATCCGAGTCATCCTCCCGCCGCATCTCCGAGCCTTGGCGCAGGTTAGATGCGACGTGGAAATCAATGTCGAAGCTCCAGTCACGCAGCGCACGATCCTCGACGCGCTCGAGGCTCGCTATCCCATGCTGCGGGGGACCATACGCGATCACGTTACGCAACAGCGGCGGCCTTTTCTGCGCTTCTTCGCCTGCGAGGAAGATCTGTCTCATGCCTCGCCCGACGCTCCGCTGCCCGACGCTGTTGCGTCCGGAAAGGAGCCTTTCATCGTGATTGGGGCGATCGCCGGAGGGTAGGGCTGGCTCATCCGCGATCGAGCTGCGGAGGTCCGGGCGATTCCACAGATTTCGGCACCATCCCATTCTTTGTTCTTTTCTTGTGAGTGTGCGAAAATTCCGCCGGATTCCGGGAGGAACCTGATGTTGAAGCTAGTCTCGAACCCGAGGTTGAAGCGCTTTTTTGCCGTTTCGTTGTGCATACTTGCTCTGCCGCTATCTACTGCCGCCCAAACAAAAAATTCGGCCATGAAGAAATCCTCGGCCAGCCTTGTCCCGGACAAGGCCTTTGTGCAGAGGTATTGGGATGCATGGTCCACTCTCGACACCGCCAACGTCGCCAAGTTTTACGCCAGCGGCCCGCACACTTATTTCGACATCGCTCCCCTGAAATACGGCAGCTGGGACGAGTATGAAAAAGGCGTCAAGTCCGTCGTCTCCGGTTACAAGAGCGCGAAGTTCACCGTGAATGACGATCTCGCCATACATCCCCACGGCGATCTGGTGTGGGCAACCGCAACGATCAGCGAGCAGATGACGACGCTGGCCGGCAAGATCGAGATGGGAAATTTCCGGTGGACCGTGATCTGGGAGAACGAAGACGGCAAGTGGCTCGTCGTGCACGAGCATGTCTCCGAACCTGTTCAGTGACAGATCTGGCCACGGATTTTCACGGATCAACCCAGATCATCAAGGGATCAGAATTCGAAATTGAAGCATCCGTGATGCCCCGTGGGAATCCGTGGCCAGGTTTTCTCTTCAATACGCTTTCCAGAAAAAATAAACTGTCATCCCAGCCCCGACCAGAACCACGAATATCCTGATCCATGCCTGCGGAATTTTCTGCGCATAGTGTGCGCCCAGGTATCCGCCGGCGATTCCGCCTGCGATCATCGGAATTCCGTGTTTCCAATAGATGGCGCCAGCGATCACAAACGTTACGACCGCAACGCCATTGATCACGAATCCCATCACGCTTTTCAGTGCGTTCATAGCGTGGATGTTGGTCATGCCCAGCGCGGCCAGCATGGCGAGCATGACAATCCCCATGCCTCCGCCGAAGTAGCCGCCGTAGACGGCAACGACCAGCTGAAACATTGTTGCAGCAGCAAGGGCACCACTTGTGGCTTCATGTTCGAGAATGGACTTCCGCCTGCCCGCTAGTTTCTTGCCGAACGCGAACAGCAATGTCGCGCCCAGCGTCAGCCACGGAAGCACGCGCAAGAAAGTCTGTGCCGGAGTCTTCAGCAGAAGAAGAGCACCCACGAGGCCGCCGACCAGGCTGGCAGCGAGCAACGGAATCAACACCCGCCGGGGAACGTCCAACTCCTTGCGATACGCGCCTCCGCTGGCCGCGGCCGCCGTCCACAACGCGATCGTGTTCGTGGCGTTGGCGGGAATGGGAGGCACTCCCGTGAACAGCAGCGCGGGAAATGCGATAAAGCTTCCGCCGCCGGCCACGGAATTTAGCGCGCCGCCCAGCGCGCCCGCGAAAAAAAGGAAGACGATGGTTTCCAGAGTCAAGCTTTTAGGTGTATCAGAATTTGCGCCGCCTTGTCAGCCCGGCGCCACGCGCCTAGCGAAGGCCCAAGAGATCCGATTCTCAGCACAGCTCTTCGTTACCCCAGTAACCCGGAGTAACCTCCGGTCTCTTGCCGAAACAACTGTCCTGCGCCAGGGTTAATATCAACACCAAGTAGGGGAGACTTGCTTATGCGCAACCGAATGATTGTTCTTGTGACCGCCTTTTTTCTGTCGAGCGTAGCCTGGAGCCAGACGCAACCGGCCCAGCCGAGCACCCAGCCCAGCAGTTCCAGCATGCCCGGCATGAATATGCCCGACCACGACATGTCGAACATGAAAGATATGCCCGGCATGGACATGGGGAAAGGCGCGGATAAAGACGCTGACAGCGAGGCCGGCACGCACGCCATGCACTCCATGGAAGGCCACATGGATATGGGTCCGCACATGAAGATGACCGCTCTGCGCCCGTCCAAGCCGGGCGACGCCGAGCGCGCTCAGCAGGTTGTAGAAGCTGCACGCCGAGGATCGGAAAAATATACTGATTATCACGCCGCTCTCGCGGACGGCTTCAAGATATTCCATCCCGAGATCCCGCAGAAGGTGTATCACTTCACCAGCGCCAAATACGCATGGGAGAATGCCCGCAACTTCAATCCTGAGCATCCCACGTCGCTGCTTTATGAAAAGCACGGTGACGATTACAAATTGCACGGTGACGATTACAAATTAGTCGGCGTGATGTACACGGCGCCCAAGCGCTTGACCGAAGAGCAACTCGATCAGCGCGTTCCGCTCAGTGTGGCGCAATGGCATGAGCACGTGAATTTTTGTATCCCGCCGCTGGGCCATTTCAAAGAAATGCGCGATCCTCATCCGCAATTCGGATTCAAAGGATCCATCGCCACCCAGGAAGCCTGCGACGCCGCCGGCGGAACGTTTTTCCCTGTGGTCTTCAACTGGATGGTCCACGTCTACCCGTTCGAGAAGGATCAAGCGAACGTCTGGTCGGTTGAGCGCCAGCACGGCGACGCCGACTAAGATCGACAGGGAACGTCGAAAGCTCTTAACCGCAAAGCACGCGAAGAACGGCCGCGAAGATCGCAAAGAACGGCAGGGAGCGACTCATTGTCCTGCGACTTCCTTTGCGTTTCTTTGCGGCTGTTTTTTGCGACCTCGCGGTGAAAGGCTTTTTGGTTCGTCCGCGCAGCGCGCTCCCACTGCAAGAATTACATTTCTATCATCATTGTTTTCTAACGCGCATCGCGGCCCTCAATCGATTATGGTGAGTGCTCGCTTGATACAAAACACTTGGCCATTGTTCCTTCACTTCGAACGAATCCACTCGAAGCTCTGCTAACGGAGACTCCCAGGTTGCGTCCAACTACCATCGCAGCGTTGAAAGAAATTAGGGAACTTCCGGCTCGGGAAGCGCGTACTTACTAGGGAAGCACAGTAGCGGGCTGGAAACGAACAGGAGTGAAACTGGCTCAACTTACTAACGAAATCTAAGCGGGGTTCTGGGGATTCTCTCACTCTCGGTTTGGCGGCCCAGGTGAGAAAACCCCCATCACAGCAGCGCAGGCTTCAGGGCCCGTGTGCTTAACCCCAGCGGCTGCATTCTAGGCGATTTGCGGAGAAACACAAGAGGTTTTTTCGCGCAGGTCGCGAGCCGGGCCGCCCCAACCGTTTCCCGACGTATTTTCGGGAAAGAAAAAGGACAATCATGAAATTCGCGACCGTTTCAAAAAGTCTGGTAATGGGTTTGGCTCTGCTGCTGGCTTCGAGCGCATTTGCTTCTGACAAAGGAAAGCTCCAAATCTACAATCCTGTCACCGTCAACGGCACCACGCTGAAACCCGGCGATTACAAGCTCGAGTGGACAGGCACCGCCGGCAACGTGGAACTCAGCATCATTCAAGGCAAGAACGTGCTGGCCAAAGTGCCGGCTCACGTGGTCGACCTGCATTCTCCCTCGTCCAACGACGCCGCCGTGGTCAACAACACTGACAACGGAACCAAGACTCTGACTGGGGTCCGCTTCGAAGGCAAGAAGTTCGCCCTCGAACTGGGAGATTCCAGCGACAGCATGCAGGCTGGATCCAGCAAGTAACGGGATCCCGCGACGAACAAAAAGGGAGCACGCTTTGGCGTGCTCCCTTTTGTCTGAAAACACTCGGCGACTTCTCGCGCCTCAGCTCGGTGAGGCCAGCACATCGTCGTAGTAGTTGATCACTAATCGCTTCGGCTTCGTCTTCAGTCCCTTGATGGGAGTTTTGCTTTCGATCGACGAATTCCCGGTGAGCTTGCCTCGCCCCAGAAACAGAATGTTCCCGTCCGGCATCTCCAGATAGAGCGGCACCAGCATGCTGAACTTATCGTCGACATTGGATTGGGTGATCTTAAAGCTGAGTACAACGTCGCCATCTGCTCCCGTGTCGAAAGACGAATCTACTTTGTAGGTGGGCAATGCCGTGCCGTAAACGTACTCGTTGAAGAACCAGTCCATCTGGTGATTGCCTTCCAGGTCCATATCGCGCGTCATGTGTTTTTCCACCACTGCCTTGAAGTCTTCGGTCGTAGCCGCTTTGTTCGTGTAAGTCTTGACGAAATCCTGCATCGTCTCCTTAAAACGCTGATCGCCGCTCCGGTTATCATGCATCATCATTCGAATCATGTGCAGGATGTAGGCGCCCTTCGGATAAATGAGTCTACGGGTAGTGTCAAACCCGGTTCGGGAGTTGCTCATGCGATATCCCATCGTCACCGGACCGGCATCAATCGCGCGGAACCCTTCCTTATTTCGCTCGATCAGCAAATCCCGCTCGTCATTCCAAAACGTAATGAATTTCTTCGGATTCTTTTCGATGAGGCTGAGGTAAAGCGAAGCCGACATGTCGGCAAAGCCTTCGCTCATCCACTGGTCCCGATAGGACTCGAATCCCACCGTGTGTCCCCACCATTGGTGGGCCACTTCGTGAGGCGTAACCACCTTCCAATAGCCGCGGTCACCCCAATCCATTCCCAGTTGGTGCCGTATGGTCGTGTCGAAGTAGTAGCAGAGCGGAATCCAGACCAGTTCCGGCCAGGACTGGCCGAAGTCGCACGCTGTCTGCTGCGTGAGTTGCAGGTGTTTGAAGGAAGACGGACCAAAGTAGTCGCTGTAGAGTTCCACCGCCAGCTCGCCCTCGGCAAGGGCTTTCTTATTGAGGCCGGTCGTACTCATCGTACCCAGCGCGACCCCGGAGGTGTGCGATCCCTGCGTTGGCAACTCGTCGCCGCTCGCCGCCTGCTGCAGCGCCTGCACCCAACTCGGTGGTTCCTGATTTGCGAACGATTGCACGAAGTATTCCGGCTTGTCGAGTTTCCCTTCTTCCACCTTGAACTTGCCGAAATTAAACCCGGCCACAGTTTGCGGTACTTCACTCTTCCATACCGTGGTGTTCTGGCCGCCGTCATTGTTCTCGCTTACGCGTGTGCCCGTGGCGGCAATCTGCATGCCTTTGGGGATGTGAAATGTCATGTCATACGTCACGTATTCCCCGAGGCTGCTGCGGCGATTGTTGGGATACCAGTTCATGCGAGCCACTGGAAAATAGTTGCCGCCGCCTTCGTTGGTGACCGCTTCCTTGCCCTCGTAATCGGTGGTAATCGTGAACTGCTCACCGAGAGCTAGCGCTTTCGGCAATATCACGGAAAATTCAGCGTCGTCGTTCTTGTCTTCCTGAATGAAGGCCAGAGCCTGACCGTCGGCAGCAGTCACGCTTCGAACCCGCAGAGTGCGGAACAGGTTGAAGGGCACCACACGCAGGCCGTTATGCCTCGCCGTAAACGTCGTTTTCGCTTTGCCAACCAGGTTGGCATTTTTTTCCAGCGTGGTTTCCAGTTGCTGATGTTCGATACGGATGGACTCTCCAAATGTGGCTCTCCGATGCTGGTCGGATAAGGGGAACGACGCCCAGTCGCCGATTTTGTTCTCGTCGTACGTCATGAAATCGACCTGTTCGCGCCCTTCGCTGGGGTCGATCGTGTAGAGTTCCTGGCTGTCGTAGTGCTTGCCGCGGATGAAAGCGACGAACAGCCCTCCCGGCTCCGTGCTCAGTACGTCCTGCAGGATTCGAGCTTCGAGATTTTCCTTGAGCTTGTGCCGGGTCACATGCTGGCTGTCTTTGAGCAGGCCTGCCTCACAACTACTCGAAGCGGCAGTGCCACCTTTTTTGATGTCGTCATACGACGTATCCGTAAAGCGCAGCACCATCTGGCTGAAGGTCTCGCTGAATTCGCTTTCCTTCGTCAGCAGCTTCAGACTCTTGCGTTCTCCCTCGGACGGCGGATCGAGAATAAAATTTCCATCCCCTACGAAAACGGCTCCGGTGATTTTTCCGTTCACCGGGGCGACAAAACAGACTGTGCCAGACCGCAAATGGAAGGTTCCGGCGTCGCGCTTGAGTTCGAAGTTGGTAACGCTGACCGCTTCGCTCCCCAACGTAAGATTGCGCAGAGCCTGATACGTCCGGTCGTCGTTGGCAGCGGGAGGCGCGCTAGCCGGGGCCTTCTGCGCCCACGCCGGCGGTACAGCCAACTTGCAGCCACTGATGGCGAGGAAGAAAATGAAGGACAAAATTGCGGACGTGAATTTCGCCGCCGGACACACTACCACCGAGTGCGGGCTGCGGAAGTGAACCGGCATGTGGCCTCCTCGGGGGAAGAGGGAACACGTAATCTATTCGGGTTCACGGGAAAACACAAGCAGTGAATTCGAGCAAGGAAAAAGGGAGCGCTAAGCTCCCTTCGAAACCGACAACTGCTACTGACCGCTGGCAACTGCCTTCAGTACTTAGGCACCGTCGGATCTACGCGCTCGGCCCAGGCGTTAATTCCGCCGGCGAGGTTGTGCACTTTCTTGAATCCGGCTTGCTGCAAGAACGCGACGGCCTTGGCACTGCGTCCGCCCATTTTGCAGTGGACCACGATCTCGCGGCTGGAATCCAGCTCACTCACGCGTTTCGGCAAATCATTTAAAGGAATCAAATGTCCGCCGATGTTGCAGATCTGGTACTCGTGCGGCTCGCGCACATCGAGCACGAACACATCATCCTTCGCATCGAGACGCCGCTTCAATTCTTCGACTTGAATTTCCGGAACTCCATTCGCCACAGGTTTCTCCTCCCCACGAATGCCGCAAAACTCGTTGTAGTCTATCAGCTTCGTGATCGTGGGATGCGTGCCGCACACCGGGCAATCGGGATTCTTGCGCAGCTTCAGCTCGCGAAACTTCATCCCCAGCGCGTCAATCAGCAGCAGCCGTCCGATGAGCGGCTCGCCAATTCCGAGAATCAGCTTGATCGCCTCGGTCGCCTGCATCACGCCCACTAACCCGGGCAGAATGCCGAGCACGCCGCCCTCCGCGCAGGATGGAACCAGCCCCGGCGGTGGCGGTTCGGGATAAAGGCAGCGGTAGCACGGCCCATCTTTGGTGGCGAACACGCTGGCCTGTCCCTCGAAACGGAAGATCGAGCCGTACACGTTCGGCTTCCCAGTCAGCACGCAGGCGTCGTTGACGAGATAGCGCGTGGGAAAGTTGTCCGTGCCGTCGGCGACAATGTCGAACTCACGAAACAACTCCAGCGCATTGTCGCTACTTAGCCGCGTGTCGAAGGTCTGCAGGTTCAGGAACGGATTGATCCCCTTCAGCTTGTCCGCGGCCGAATCGAGTTTTTTTCTGCCAACATCCGCGGTCGAGTGAATGATCTGCCGCTGGAGGTTCGTGTAATCGACTACATCAAAATCAACGATGCCCAGCGTGCCCACGCCCGCCGCAGCCAGATACAGCGCCAGCGGCGATCCCAATCCTCCCGCCCCAATGCACAACACCCGCGCCGCCTTCAGCTTTTGCTGGCCCTCCATGCCCACCTCGGGCATGATCAGATGGCGCGAGTAGCGCAGGATTTCGTCTTTGTTGAGAGTCACTGGAATTTCGGTGATGGTGCTGGCCATAAATCCTCGAGTTCAAAATCAAAACTTGGTTTTGCAGCGAGACGTCAGGACACCAACAGTTCAGGCAGGACAACACGTACAACAGCGCATTGTGATGGCAGGTTTCAACTCCGCAGTCTCGCAATCGGTCAAGCGGCGCCTCCGGCGATGGAAGGCACAATCGAAATGTTATCACCTTCGCTCACCGCAGTCGCTTCCTTCTGCAGGTAGCGGATGTCTTCGTCGTTGACATACAGGTTGACGAAAGCGCGCAGCTTGCCCTCGTCCGTGTAGAGGTGCCGCCGCACATCGGGATGCTTCGCCACCAACGCATCCATGGCTTCCGCAACCGTGGTGCCGGAAACCTCCACCGTGGCCTGTTTCCCAACATACTGGCGTAAAGGCGTAGGAATGTGAATCTTGCTCATAGGTCCAATTTACAAGATGCACCCCGGTTCGTGGAAGATTCAAGCAGCCAGGCTTGCGAGTCGACAGCATGTGGGGACGGGCACTCTTGCGAGCCCGCCCTGAGCGGAGCCGAAGAGTCCAGCGGCCCGTAGGGCGACTTCTTGCCCTCCACTGCTAACATGACTCGGTGCCCCCACTGCTCGAAGTCCGAAACCTGAGTATCGAATTCCCCGCCAAGACCAGGGTCCTGCGGGCCGCTGGACCCTTCGGCTCCGCTCAGGGCGGGCTCGCAAGAGTGCCCGTCCCCACACGAGCCATCTCCACGCAAAACTTGCTCGCGGTCCGCGACCTAACCTTCTCCATTGACGCCCGCGAAGTCCTCGGACTGGTCGGCGAATCCGGCTCCGGCAAGTCGATTACATCCCTGGCCATCATGCGCCTGCTCCCACCGCAGGCCCGTGTCTCCGGCGAGATTCGGTTCGCTGACATCCGCGACGGCTCCGCGCCGCGCAACCTTCCCGCCCTGCCCGACGATTCGATGCGCCAACTTCGCGGCTCCCGTATCGCTATGATCTTTCAGGAGCCGATGACCGCGCTCAATCCCGTGATGCGCGTCGGCGAACAGATTGCCGAAGCCGTGCTCGCGCACAATTCCATTTCGAAAAGCGAAGCTTGGCGGCGGGCAGTTGTCGCGATGAAGGATGTAGCCATCCCTGAGCCTGATCGTCGCGCCCGAGACTATCCTCACCAGCTTTCCGGAGGAATGCGCCAGCGCGTCATGATCGCCTCGGCCATCGTCAATCGTCCGCAACTGCTCATCGCCGACGAACCCACCACGGCGCTCGACGTCACCATCCAGGCGCAGATTCTCGAATTGCTCGCCGAACTGCGCTCCAAGTTCGGCCTTGCCATGCTGTTTATCTCGCACGATCTCGCCGTCGTCTCTCAGGTCGCGGACCGTGTCGCCGTGATGTACGCCGGCAATCTGGTCGAACTCGGAGCGAAGCGCGACATCTTTCAGGCCCCCGCACATCCCTATACTCGCGGCCTGCTGCACGCGGTTCCCGATCTCAAGACCGACCGCGCTCACCCGCTCGCCACGATCGAAGGAACCGTGCCGCCGCTCCAGGCCATGCCGCCGGGCTGCGCGTTCGAACCGCGCTGCGAGTTTCGAGTAGTGGAGTGCGCGCGTGCGATGCCCCCACTGGTGGAGGTAGCCGCCGGACACTGGGCGCGCTGCCCGGTGGTGAACGCGAACCCGAGCTAGAAATTCTCGCTCTGTGTTCCCCCGTGGCCTCTGTGGTGATGAATTTAAAGTCCTACATCCAAAGCCGCCGCTCGAATCCGTGCGCTAGTCTATAATCGCGAGTTTGTCTGGTGATCCTTGCGCATACTGCTGCTGAGCGACATCCACGCCAACCTCGAAGCACTGGAGGCCTGTCTGGCCACGGCTCCGTCGTTCGATATGGTGGCAAATCTCGGCGACGTCGTCGGTTACGGCGCTAGTCCCAACGAAGTGACCGAGCGCTCGCGCAACCTGGGAAAGGTTTTCGTCCGCGGCAACCACGACAAAGCCGCCACCGGCCTGATCGCCCTCGACGATTTCAACCCCATGGCCGCCGCTGCCGCCGTCTGGACGCGCGACCAGCTTTCCGCGGACAATCTCAACTGGCTCCGTGCCCTGCCCCAGGGTCCGCAACAACTGCAGGATATTTCTCAAGTGCAGCTGGTCCACGGCTCGCCCAACGATGAAGATGAATACGTAGTCTCCATGGGAGATGCTCTCGCGCCGCTGATCGCTTCGTCGGTGCCCCTCACTTTTTTCGGGCACACGCATCTGCAGGGCGGATTTTTCGCCAACGAAACCGGAGCCGACGGTTTCCGCCCCGAATACCGCACCGTCGGCCAAGCAGAATCGATATCGCTGCAACTGAAGCCGGAAACCCGTTACCTGATCAATCCCGGCAGCGTCGGACAACCCCGCGATGGCGACTGGCGCGCCGCCTTCGCGCTTTTCGACACCGATGCGCAGGTCGTCCATTTTCACCGTTCCCCCTACAACCTGAAGTCCGCTCAGGACCGCATCTTCGCCGCCAATCTCCCGGCCCGCCTGGCGACGCGTCTCGCCGCGGGACGATGACCTCGTCGTAAGTTCCGAACCCGTCAGCATTTTGTCATCCTGAACGAAGTGAAGGACCCCTCGCCCGTCTGTGCTACCACGAGCGTCGCGACGAATATCCGCCATTGTTTCTGCGTTTGATTTGTTGCGACCACGCCCTCAACCCGCTCAAGGCTGTAAACTCAACCGCATATGCCGTTTGACTCACGCAACTCCAGCAAGTCACTTTTCCCGCAACGCGAAAATTCCCGCGACAATCCCCCCACCCACTACCTCATCGCCCACAGCGACGGCGGCGCCCGCGGCAACCCCGGCCCCGCCGGCTACGGCGTGGTCATCCAGGATCAATCCGGTGGCAAAATCGCCGCTCTCAGCGAATATCTCGGCCACCAAACCAACAACTTCGCTGAATATCAGGGACTGATCGGTGCTCTCGAATACGCGCTGCAGCACGGTCCAAAGGCGCTCAAGCTGATCAGCGATTCCGAACTGCTGGTCCGCCAGATCAAGGGAATCTACAAGGTAAAGAATCCCACCCTGCGCGATCTGCACGCCCGCGCCCAGGAATTGATCGCACAGCTGGATTGGTTTTCCATCGGCCACGCCCTGCGCGAACATAATCAGGAAGCCGACCGTCTGGCCAACGAAGCCATGGACAAAGGCATGGGACGTGTGGCGCGGGCACTCTTGCCGGCGAATCCCGCTGCAGCCACGGACCATGTGGCCGCGGCCGCCTCGGCTGCGAGGTTTTCATCCCAAACTCCGCAGGAATTAGAAGGCATCGTCCGCAACGGCGTGGTGGAATTGACGAATGGCAAACTCCCCGAAGGCACGCGAGTGCAAGTGCGGATGAAAAAGGGAGTGTAGCGGCAGCCTGTAGCCGCCGGACCCGGTGCGCAAAATCACTCCGCCACCGAAGTGTGATCGTGCACAATCCTCCAGCCCTCGGGAAATTTCCGGAACACCAGCGTAAATAGCCCGTGAGGAGTCTTTCCGTCCGGCATGGTGAGGTGCCACGACCCGCGCACGAAGGCCGCATCGGAGCCCAGCAGTTCGATGCGCAGGGCGGAGAATTCCAACTTCCCCATCTCGTGCCCCGGACTCGCATACGCCGCGCGGTAACGGTCGAGCGTGGCCTGCCATCCGTTACGCTGGTTCGCGCCAGAGAAAAAAGTCAGCTCAGGCGAATTCCAATAGGCCGCCATGAAGGCGTCGAGATCATGGCGGTTCCAGGCGTCCTGTTGCGTGCGCAGCACGGCCTCGACCGCAGCCTCACTGGACGGCGGCGCGTCTCCTGCTTTCTGAGGGGAAGGTGGAAGGGCTGGCATGAGTAGTGGGGAGAAAAGTACCTGAGAAAAAAGAAGAACAGCGGCGAAACAGCTGCGCATCGTGACCTCCGCGAGCGGCTAGTTTCGCACGAGACGCCGCTACGGAGAAGATCGGAATCGCGGACGGAGCTAACGATGACGGAGCAAAGACCGACGGGCTAAGATCGGCAGAGCCAAGACCGGCGAACTTAGCGCTTACGCCCGGCCCTTCTTCGCGGCCACCGCAGCCTGCTTGCCAGCCGTTTCCCAGGGACGCTTCGGGCGATCGACCACGGCCTCGTCGCGGTCCTTGACGCGGTCGTACTGATAAGAATCGCTCACGGTTCCCAGCGACTCGTTATAAAGACTGGGCAATCCCAGCGCGATCTTGAGTTCCTCCGCAAAGGAATGCAGAGCCTTGAGATGATCCGCCGAAGCCGGCACTTCGTTCTTTGAGGTCTTCAGGAATTGTTGATACCCGCGGTTCACCAGCTTCGAAATCTCACTGCCGATCAAGCAGCCCGGGTAGGCAAAGATCTTCACTCCGTCTTCGGGAGTTTTCTGGATCGCCGCCGACACGTTGTACTTTCGAAGAAACACGCGCCCGCTCATGCCAGGCGCCTCGGTGATATCGAATCCGTTATCGCGCAGCCAGGTCAGCGCCTCGTCATACGTTTTAGCTTCGATGCTTTTCATGATTGCTATCTGCTTTTGCCTTTCCTTGTTCCGACTAGGTCGTACTGACTAAATTCGGTCTATTAGATGCGCTTTATTCGGATGCAGGCCTTAGAAAATAAACGTAACTTTACATCGGTTGCATCGCTGTGCAACCCTGATTCATCCAAACACCATACTACATACCGTGTTTTGGGCTCAGTAGCACATTACGATAGTCACGGGGATTTAGTTTCAACCATGGTTCAGAGTTCATCCCAGCTCGCGCGGACGTTCGAACCGCCAGCCGCCAAAGAGGCGGGAAACAACGCTGGCAGCCTCGGCCAGAGCCTGCTGCAGAGTATTGGCAACACTCCCTTATTGCGGTTGGACGCCATTACCGCCGACCTGCCGGGCGTAGCACTGTTGGGTAAGGCTGAATGGTACAACCCGGGCGGTTCCGTCAAAGATCGTGCGGCTGGGAATATCGTCACCCAGGGTCGCCGCAGCGGGCGGTTCCACGCCGGCAAGACGCTGCTCGACGCCACCAGCGGTAACACGGGCATCGCTTACGCCATGCTGGGAGCGGCGGAAGGGTTTCCTGTAACTCTATGCATGCCGGAAAATGTTTCTCTCGAGCGCAAGCAGATTCTGCAATCCTACGGCGCCGACATCGTCTATACCGACCCGGCGGACGTATCCGACGGCGCGATTCGCATGGCGCGAGAGCTGTTCGCAAAACACCCGGACGAGTATTTTTATGCTGACCAGTATTCCAACGATGCCAACTGGCAAGCTCACTATCACGGGACAGCCAACGAAATCTGGCAACAGACGCAGGGAAGCATCACCCATTTCGTCTCCATGCTGGGGACCAGTGGCACATTCGTGGGCACGACGCGCCGCCTGAAAGAACTCAATCCAAAAATTCAGTGCATCTCGCTGCAGCCGGACTCCGCCTTCCACGGGATCGAAGGTGCCAAGCACATGGCCAGCGCGCTTGTCCCGAAGATCTACGACGCCACGCTCGCGGACCAGAATCTGGAGGTCGCTACCGAGGACGCTTATGCCATGGCCCGGCACCTTTCCCGCCAAGCGGGACTGCTGGTTGGCGTTTCAGCCGCCGCCGCCGTGGCGGCGAGTTTGAAAATAGCCCGACAGCTGCAATTGAAAAACGACCAGCAAGCCGTAATCGTGACGGTACTGTGCGACTCCGGCGACAAATATTTGAGCGAGAGATTCTGGACGGAAGGTGAATGAAGGCAGAAGTCAAAAGTCAGAATGAAGAAGTAAAACCAAATTCCTCCGGTTTTACTTCTGCATTCTGACTTCTTACTTCTGCATTTCCCCCACATGCTAAAGCTCACACCCATACATTACGAAGCTCTGCGCCGCCACGGGGAAGAAACTTATCCACACGAATGCTGCGGAGTGCTGCTGGGTCGCGTGGACGACGATGACGCCCGTATTGTGTCCTCGACGGCGCGCTGCGGAAACACGCGGACCGACTCGCCGCAAAATCGCTACAACATCGACCCGCGCGAGTTAGTGCGCATTCAGCGTGAGGGCCGTGAGCGCGGCGAAGACATCGTTGGCTTCTATCACTCCCATCCCGACCATCCGGCGCAGTGGTCGCAAACGGATCTGGCCGAAGCCCACTGGTTCGGCTGCTCTTACGTGATCACTAGCGTGGAAAAGGGCAACGCTGTGCTGACCAACTCTTTCGAACTCAGCGGAAGCGACGAAGGCGATAAGCAACTAATCGACGAAAAAGTGGAAGTCGCCTGAGTTTCGAGAGCTTAGCGCAGGGCTAAGGGATGTCGGGCACATTCCGCTCAGAGCCTCGTTCTTACCGATTTTCCGTTACCTAAGTCAGATCCCGTATTAGCTTTGGGCAAACCCCGTTACCAAAGTGACGTTTACACAAAATGCTGGGGTCGATAGTATCCATTTCGTGGTTTGGCAGTTCTGGGGGAGGGCTGCCGAGGCGTCCTTGACTGAAAAGTCTAGGGCGCTTTTTAATTTCTCCGTCGCCACGCCCTGCTATTTGCTTCCCCGGCACGCCGCGCAATAGCCGCCAATCTCCAGGCGTGAAACCAGCACGCGGAACCGGCAGTCCTTCTCGACCTGCTGCTTCAGTTTCTCGAACACATCGCTGACGAACTCCATGATCTTGCCGCACCGCAGGCAGGCCATGTGGATGTGGTCGCGGCCAAGCTTGCGCTCGTAGTAGTGTCCCTCGCCGTGTATGTGCATCAGGTCGAGCTCGTCGATCAGGCCCTGGCGCTTCAGCAGTCGCAGCGTGCGGTAGACCGTGCTGCGGTCGACACTGGCGTCAATTTTTTGCGCCTTGCGCAGAATCTGGGCCGCATCCAGATGTTTGCTGGCTGTTTCCATCACGCTCAGAATGGCGCGGCGTTGCTCGGTCATGCGGATTCCGCGTTCTGCGAAATGCGATTGCAGCCGGCCAGGAATTTCGGTTTGAGGTAGCGGCATAGGCAACGACTCCTATTGTGGCAAGTAGTCGCAATAGGTCTGCGACGAAATCGTTCAGCGATGCTTGACCTGCCGGAGCGCTTCCGGCATGATTGTCACTGTACTTCCAGTTGCGACTCAGTTGCAAATAAAAGGAGAAATTCGAGTTCGCGTTCTTCTCTTGGATGTTAGTTGCGACTGAGTTGCATTTGTGTTTATCAGTTGCGACTGAGTTGCAACTGGATCATTATAGCGCGTTTCCCGTCAGGGTGGGATTCGGGCCAGAGAATTCATAGACGATTCCAAAGAGAATTCATGCGGAGAGGAAGTCGGGCCATGAAGTTGAAGATCGCACCACCGGAGGAGATGATGTCGGGGGCCGCTGTTGCGTGTTTATACCGTGCAATTCTGCGAAGAATAAACGTCCTCTTCCTGATCGCGTCACTCAGCGCGCTGTTCGCGCCCTGGTGCTGGGCCGGCGTGGGAGGAAGTATTTCCGGCACGGTAAAAGATTCCACCGGCGCCGTCATTCCCCACGCCGAAGTGACTGCCATCAATCTGGACAATGGAGTCCGCCAGACCACGAAATCTGACGACAAAGGCTTCTACACTTTCCCGGTCTTGCTGGTCGGCCGCTTTGACGTGGAAGTATCCTGCTCAGGTTTCAAGCCTTACCGGCGTACTGGAGTCATAGTCGACGCGAATAGTCTTCTCGTGGTCGATGCCGTCCTCCAGGTTGGTCAACGCAGCGATGCGGTCATGGTGAGCGACAGCGCTGTTCACGTCGAGACCTATAGCAGCCAGATGGGCGAAGTCATCAACAGCGACCAGATGACGGACGTGCCCTTGAACAATCGCAGCTATACCGATCTTTTATCGATGCAGGCTGGCGTCACTCCCTCCACATCCATTACCTCCAACACCGTGCAGGACGTGGGCGCCAGCGCGCTCTCGCCTTCCGGCGATCTGAATCCCGGAACCGTTTCGATTCACGGCCAACGCGAATTCGCCAATGCCTTCATTGTGAACGGGAGTGATTCCGAAGAAGACGTGAACATGGGGACCGCGATCATCCCCAACCTTGACTCGATCGCCGAATTCCGCATTCTCACCAGCAACTTCGACGCCGAGTATGGCGAATTCAGCGGCGGCCAGGTCAACGTCGTCACCAAGTCGGGCAGCAACGCGTTTCACGGCGACCTCTTCGAGTTTCTGCGAAACACCGATCTCGATGCGCGCAACTACTTTTCCCCAACCCGGGGAACTTTTATTCAGAACCAGTTCGGCGGAACCTTTGGTGGCCCCATCAAGCGCAACAAGATTTTCTTTTTTGCCGATTATCAAGGCACGCGGCAGCGGCAGGGAGTGGATACCGGACTGATTCCCGTGCCTTCCGCCGCGGACCGCTCTGGCAATTTCTCTGACCTGGCCGGCTCTTTTACGACCACCGAAATCGTGAATGGACAGCCGGTCACGGTCCCCACAACCGTGACCGGTCCGGTCTGGGCGACTACGCTCTCGGACAATTTCAAATATACGGTTACAGCCGCGGAACCGTATTACTTCACGCAAGGCGAAATGAAGCCCGACCTCGGCGGCACTTACTCTGCTCCATGCACAAGCTCATTGCAATGTGTTTTTCCCAACGCAGCGATTCCCCAGACTGCGTGGTCCGTGCCAGCGCAGCACTTGCAGCAGTACATTCCCGCGCCGAATTCTTCCGGGGATGAATTCGCAACCTCCGCCAGCAACCAGGCACTCCGCGATGACAAGGGCGCGCTGCGTCTCGACGCGAACACGAACTGGGGCCTGATCTCGGGCTATTACTTTTTGGATGATTATTCCCTGAACAATCCCTATCCCGTCGCCCAGGGCGGAGCGAGCGTGCCGGGTTTCAACGCGCTGTATCTGGGCCGCGCGCAACTGCTGAGCTTGGGGGACACCAAGACGCTGAACGTGACCACGGTCAACGAACTCCACTTCAGCTTCATGCGGGCTTACAACGACCTGGGGAAACCGCGGGGTGGACTGGGCGTCAGCCTGGTGTCGCAAGGCTTTGTAACGCCTTCGGGGACGCCCACGATTGTGGCGCTCGCCCCCCAAAACGAAGGAGTGGAAAATATTGTTTTCAATAATTTTTCCATCGGGACCAACACCAACGAATTGAAGCAGGCCAACAATACCGTGCAGTGGCTTGACAATTTTTCGAAGGTAATCGGACGTCACACTCTCAAATTCGGCGGCGAGTTTCACTACGATCAGGTCAACGTAAATCCGATTGCCCAGTTCAACGGCAACTTCTTGTTCACCGGAAGTGAGACCGGCATTGATTTCGCCGACTTCCTGCTCGGGATTCCCAGCCAGTACAACCAGAGCCAGCTGAATCCTTTCTACGGACGAAACAAATACGCCGGAGCATTCGCGCAGGACAGTTGGCATGCAAAATCGAACCTCACGCTGAATTACGGCCTGCGATGGGATCGCATCGAGCCCTGGTATGAAAAGTACAACCAGATCTCAACGACCGAACCGGGCAAGCAGTCGGTCGTTTTTCCTGGCGCGCCTCTGGGAATCTTGTACCCCACCGATCCAGGGGTGCGCCGCACTCTCGCGCCTCCCGGCGACGAGTTTTCACCGCGCATCGGCCTCGCCTATTCGCCGGAAGTTTCGTCCGACAGCCTTCTCGGCAAGGTCCTGGGCGGTCCCGGCAAAACCAGCATTCGCGCCGGCTTCGGAACGTATTACACCTCCATCGAGGCCCTCACCATCGGAGTCCTGGCGGCCAATGCTCCTTACGGAACGACGTATAGCAGTCCCGCTCCGCCGCAGTTTTCTAACCCGTTCGTGACGGCTTCCAACGGCCAGAATCTGGGCCAGTATTTTCCCGTTACTTTTGCGCCTCTGAACTCCTCCAGCCGTAACCCCGACCCCAACGTCGACTGGTCGCAATATGTGCCGATCAGCGGCATCCCGGCGTATCCCGTCAGCAACCGCATTCCTTACACCGAGCAATACATGTTTTCGCTGGAACGGCAGTTGGGAGACAACACTCTGTTCAGCGCCAGCTACGTCGGCAATCAGTCCCACCGCCTTCTGGTTTTGGTGGAATCCAACCCTGGTGACCCCGCGCTGTGCCTGAGCTTGAGCCAGACCAGTCAGGTCGCCCACGGATCTGCAACCTGCGGACCTTTTGGCGAAAGCAACATCTTTACCACAGCGTCAGGCCAAACCGTGAACGGCACCCGTGGACCGCTGGGCCCGAATTTCGGCAGCAACACCAACCAGTCTACGATTGGCAATTCCAACTACAACGCTCTTGAACTTAGCCTCCGCCACACCAGCAAGCGCCTGCAATTATTTGCCAGCTACACCTTCAGTAAATCGATCGATCAGTCTTCCAACGTGGGGGAAGAAGTGAACCCGGTCAATCCCCGGCTCAGCTATGCCCTGTCCGCGTTCGATGTGAAGCACAACTTTGTAGTGAGCTACGCCTACGAGCTTCCTCTGGAGCATTTATTCGGCTCTGGAGCATTTATTCGGCACCTCCAACCGCTGGGCCAAAGGTTGGACGGTTTCAGGCATCACCCATTTCAGCAGTGGTTTTCCGGTGACGCTGCTCAACTACGGCGACAATTCTCTGTTGGGGGCAGAGCCGAACGGCATCAACAACTATGGGGTCGATGAACCACAATACGCGCCGGGCCCGCTGAACCTTAACTCCAATCCGCGCGACGGGCAAACGTATTTCGACACTTCCTTGTTCAGCCTGCAGGCCCTGGGCACCCCGGGCAATGCCAAGCGCCGCTTCTTCTACGGCCCCGGACTGGACAACTACGACATGGCATTGATGAAGAACTTGCCGCTCACCGAATCGAAATCGCTGCAATTCCGAATGGAGGCATTCAACGCCTTCAATCATGCGCAGTTTTTCGGTCCCTCCGCGGTCAACGGTAACATTAACAGCTCCACATTCGGCCAGGTGGTGAGCGCGGCTTCCCCGCGGCTCATGCAGGCCGCCCTCAAACTAGTCTTTTAGGCCCAAGATTCCATTTCGGGGCCTGGGCTATGACTTTGGTGGCTTTTGCGACTTTCTGCCCCCCTACAGCATCAAAGCTGAGGTGTTAAAATAATCAATTAGCCTCCCTCCGCGGAGGCGTTTTACGGATCGCTAGGCCCAGCAACGCCGGCTCGATGGAGCGTTCGCGGACAGCGCAACGTGACAACGAGGAGAAAGATCATGGCAGGTAATGGAATTGTCGAAGTTACGGATGCGAATTTCGACCAGGACGTTTTGAAATCTGAGCAGCCAGTGCTGGTCGACTTCTGGGCAACATGGTGCGGCCCCTGCCGCGCTCTCGCTCCTATCGTGGACGAACTCGCCAAGGACTATCAGGGCAAGATCAAAGTCGGCAAAATGGACGTCGACTCTAACAGCGCCACGCCCATGCGCTACAAAGTTACCGGAATCCCGACGCTGCTGGTTTTTAAGGGCGGACAGGTCGTCGAGCAACTCGTCGGCTACAAGCCGAAAGACGCCATCGCCCAGGCTCTGGATAAGCACGTCAGGTAAATCGGCTCTCAGCCGTCAGCTCCCAGCTTTCGGCGAAACGCCCGGGAACCGTCCCGGGCGTTGTTGCGTCTGTATCTCCACGGCTGCAGCCGTTCCTTCACGGCGCTTCCGCAAGGGTGTAGTCGAACCCGTAGGAATGCTTGCCGTCGGCGATTTTGATCGTCATCACACCCGCCAGCCCGATGAGTTGTTCCGTCCCTGAGTCCGGCACCACGCTGACCGTCATCTGCGGCGCGCCCCGCGTCATGGTGCCGCTGTGTTGCAGCACAAAGCTGCCGCTGCGTCCCTTCAGCGTTCCGGTTACTCGCTCCAGGGCCACGTAGCCGCCTGAACCTGGCACGCTCGACATCGCCGCCAGCATCTGCCCTTTGCTGATCGCTTCCAGATCTCCGCGAAATTGCTTATCGAGAAACATTCTTCCCACGCCCGCATCGCCTTCGGCGTCTGGAGCTTGCGGCGCAACCTTCACCTCAAACGTTCCATTGGCATGACTCATCAAAAATTTCTCCTTCGCGACGGCACTTAGCTTTGCCGCGCCCGACCCCGCCGCCTGGTTCTGCGCCTGCCCGGAGCTGGACACGCCCAGACATAAGCAGAGACAAATTCCGAAAATCATGCAGGCCTTGGTCAACTGCATTCTGAATCGAAATCGGATTTTCATCGGTTACCACCAATCAAGGCCAAGGGCCGGAAGCTAAGAGCCGGAAGCTAGAAGCTCTAATACTTCCTGAGCACCCCAATCACCCGCCCCTGCACTTCCACAGAAGCCGCCGGCACGATGATCGGCTTCATGGTGACGTTCGAAGGCTGCAGCCGGATGTTTTCGCCCTCGCGGTAAAAGCGCTTCAGCGTGGCATCGCTCGTATCCACCAGCGCCACCACAATGTCGCCGTTGTGCGCGGTCTTCGCCTTTTCTACCAGCACGTAATCGCCGTCGAGGATGTGCTCGTCCTGCATGGATTCCCCGCGCACCTCGAGCACGAACACATCTTTCGAGCGCACGAAATCGGCCAGCGAAATCGTCTCCGGATTCTCCACCGCCTCAATCGGCTGGCCCGCGGCGATGCGGCCCACCAACGGCAACACCAGCCCAGTGTTCACGCTCATGGCTTGCTTCAGGCGTCCCTTGGGGGGAAGCAGATCAATCGAGCGGCTGCGGTTGTAGTCGCGCGTGAGCAAGCCCTTCTTTTCCAGATTCGAGACGTGCTTGTGCAC
>JBEKDY010000087.1:0-15822 GCA_050014115.1 Candidatus Sulfotelmatobacter sp.
CTTGGCGCGCATCAAGTTAGGAATAGCAATAGCCGCGATGATCAGGATGATTGCCACCACGATCAGCAGCTCGATTAGTGAGAAACCCTTCTGTTTCCGCATCTCGATTTTCCCCTCGTATGGTTCTTTTTTGAATTTGTTCTGGTCACGAATGACGCAGTCGGGATAGATATTGGCACTTGCCGGACCAAATCGGGAAGTTACCTTGGTTCTGGTTCCGATTTGGGCAAAGGGCTTTATTTTCATTACAGGGCCAAACTTCAGTCCCTATTCTAAAACCTCTCTAAGAATTGACCGGTGTCAAAATCCGTCGTGAGAACTGACAAATCCTGTCACTGGGGATTCCCGGGCCGGGACTGATTCCCAATGTAGAACGGGGCAGTTTTATGGCCTTGCACGGCGG
This sequence comes from Candidatus Sulfotelmatobacter sp., assembly GCA_050014115.1. Lineage (GTDB taxonomy): Bacteria > Acidobacteriota > Terriglobia > Terriglobales > Acidobacteriaceae > Sulfotelmatobacter. Next base: position 404 of record JBEKDY010000087.1, read on the forward strand.
GCAACCCCGGATCACTGCTGATCATCGCGCGGGAAACTGGAGCCGTTCCAGCGCTTTGCGCGCGCCAGTCTGGTAAGGATGCATCTGCAATTCGGTTTTGTACTCCTCGATGGCGGCGTCGCGTTGCGAAATTTGTTCCAGAGCGGTTCCCAGGGCGTAGTGATATCCGTCGGCGGTGGGCTCGAGCTGCAGCGCTTTTCTTAAATACGTGATCGCCTGTTCCGGGAGATGCTGCAGCAGGGAAACCTGGCCGAGTCCGAACCACGCATTGGCTAAGGAGGGATCGAGTTGCAACGCGGTTCTAAACCAGCTTTCGGCCTGAGACAAGTCTCCGGATTGCTGATAGGCGAAGCCCGCGAAATCCGCGGCGCGCCAGCCCGGCTTCAATTCGTAGGAGCGCGCGAAGTGAGGAGCGGCGTCGGCAAACTTGCCGCGCGCGCTTAGAGCGGAACCGTAGTTCAGTTGTGCCCATTCGTTGCCGGGGGCGCGGTCGACGGCGCGGGCAAACAGCGTGACGTCGGTGGCCCAGTATTCCGATTGAATGGCGCTGGCGAAGGCCAGCATGACGATAACGCACGCGGCCAACGGTCGAAACAACTGCATGGCAGGCCATTTTATTTTTATCCAATCTCGGATGCGTGCGTAGGCGGACGCAGCCAGCAGCGCCACTCCCAGCATGGTCATGTAGAGATAGCGGTCGTGGATAAAATCGTCTTCGTTCATCCAGCGGAGGTTGAGAGTAGGAAGCATGGGAAAGATCAGCCATGCGAATGCGACCCATAATTCACGATGGCGCTTCGCGGCCAGACTCGCGAGCGCGGCGAGAGCAAGCAAAACCAGGAGCGTGAGAAGGAACTGTGGACCTGGGGATTCAATGAGGCGGAAGTCGTAGTGCGGGCTCAAGCCGATGGGAAGAACCACGCGGTACAAATTAAACAGGATGACTTTTGGGGCGCTCAACAAAGTGGTGCTCCACGGCAGTGACGAGGAAATGGCAGCCGTCCCGCCCAGGGCCCAGGAGCGGAGGGTGAGCCAAAGGACGGCGGCGGCGCCGTAGGTCGCGATGGCCGCGATCGTTATCGGGTTAGTGAAACGTTGTGGCGACGCTGGTTGTGCTTCGGTGCGGGAGTTGGAGCTGCGATTGACGGGAACAGGAGCGACGAGAATAGGATCGACGAAAATAAAATCGACGAGAATAATCCCCGGCAGCACGATGCTCACTTCTTTGGTGAGCAGCGCGAGCAGGAAAAGGATTCCGGCGAGCGTCCACCAGGCGGCGGGATTGCGTGGCGCGGTTCGGGCTTTGCGGTAAATCAAAAGGCTGGCGAAGCAGAGAGCGCCGGCGAGAGGATCGTTTACCGAGGAGATCCACGAGGCCGACTCCACCTGCAGGGGATGGACGGCAAAGATCGCGGCTGCGAACAGGGCTGCGCCTGCGTCTTTCAATAACGCGCGGGCAACGAAGAACGCCAGAGCCGTAGCTGCGACGTGAGCCAGGACGGTGGTCACGTGGAAGTAGTGAGGATTGAGACCGAAGAGAGTCTTGTTAATCAGGAACCAGAGAGTAAGCAACGGGCGGTAGAAACGCCCTTCCATGCCGGCCACCGAGGCCCAGAGTTGATGCGTGACGAGGAAGCCGAAGCGGCTCCACTCAAGATTCGGGTTTTGCGGAATCTGCGGCGGATCGTCATAGACCCAGCCGAACGTGAAGGTCGAAGCGAAAGTGAGCAGCGTGCCGATCAGGACGCCCGCCAGGGAAAGCAGTTCGGGGCGAGTCAGAGAGGAGATCGGTGTTTGCGCTTTAGGCTGAGGCACGATTGAGCCGGCAAGGTAATGTCCGCTTGCGTTTCCGAACTACAATTCCCGATTACATTTCCAGATTACAATAATCACGCTCACCCTATGCCTAACCCTCTTGAGTCCCTGCAGATTGATTGCGACGTGGTGCGTGCCTGGACGCTGCCTTCTTCTCTCTACACCGACCCGGCAGTTTTCGCGGCGGAGAAGGAAAAAATCTTTGCGCGCAGCTGGCAGGTGGTTGGGCATCGTGACCAGGTGACGAATGCGGGCGACTATTTCACGACGGAGCTGGTGGGCGAGCCGCTTTTGATTGTGCGCGGGGCGGATGGAAAATTGCGCGGCTTTTATAACGTTTGCCGGCATCGTGCCGGGCCTCCGGCGGAAGGATGCGGTTCGCGGAAACTTTTCCGCTGCGGTTATCACGGATGGACTTACGGCCTGGACGGAGCGCTGCTCAGCGCCACGGAGATCGACGGCGTGGAGGGATTTCGCGCCGAGGATTTTGCGTTAGCGCCGGTGCGCACCGAAGAATGGTTCGGCTTTATCTTTGTGAATCTGGATCCGGTGAATCTCGATGCGCAGGCGCGGCCACTGCGCGAGAGTCTGGGTGAATTACCGAAGCAGGCGGAGAAATTCAACTTCACGGGGATGAAGCTGTTCGAGCGCCGAACCTATGACATGAAGTGCAACTGGAAAACGTATGTCGATAACTATCTCGAGGGCTATCACCTGCCCAGTGTGCATCCCGGGCTGAATCGCGAATTGGATTTCAATGCTTACGTGGTTGAACCCTACGACCGGTATGTGCGCCAGTTCAGTCCGATCCGCGGAGCGCAGCCCGGAGACGCCACGCCCCGCCGCTATCAGGAAGCGGCCGAAGGCTTGACCACCGACTATTTCTGGATTTTTCCCAACTGGATGCTGAACTGCTATCCGGACAATATTTCGTTGAACATTGTGCTGCCGCTGGAGCCGGAGCGGTCGCTGGCGATTTTCGAGTGGTATCTGCCGGAAAAAGATCACAGCAGTCCGGCGGCGAAAGCGTCAGTCGAGTTCAGCGACCAGATTCAGATTGAGGACGTTGGCATCTGCGAGATTGTGCAGAAGAACCTGCGCTCGCGAAGTTATTCGCGCGGCCGCTTCAGCGCGACGCAGGAAAAGGGTGTGCACGCGTTTCATCGGATGTATGCAGAACAGATGAAAAGGGATTAACTTTATTCTGCCTTCAGCAACATCAAGGTTACGTCGTCGTGCTGCGGCGTTTGGCCGACGAACAGGTCGAGTTCGGTCATGAGGCGCTTGAGCATTTCGCTGGGCGTCAGGGTAGCACCGGCCGCAATGGTGCTCAGGACGCGGGTTTCGCCGTACTCTTCCTGATGAGAATTTTCGGCTTCGACCAGGCCGTCGGTGAAGATCAGCAGCCAATCTTTCGGAGCCAGCGTGATGCTCGCCGATTCATATTTTGCTTCCGGCTGAATGCCGAGCGGCAGGCCGCCTGCATCCAGGCGTTCGATCGATCCGTCACTGCGGCGCAAGATCGGTTGGTTGTGTCCGGCGTTGATGTAGTCCAGAGTGCGGCGGACGGGATCATACTCGGCGAGAAACGCAGTAGTGAAGCGCAATCCGCCCTGGCTGTTGGAGCAAGCATAGCGGTTCATGTTAGCCACGAGTTCGGGCAGCGCCACCTGCGCCGTGGAAAGAGTCTTGAGGCTGGCCTGGAATGTGGCCATCAGAATCGCTGCGGGAATACTCTTGCCGGCGACGTCGGCTACGGCAAGGACTACGCGATTCTGTTCGGGTGTTCGCCCCGGGCGCGGGAACACATCGTAATAATCGCCGGCCACGGTGTTTGCGGGGCGCGTGGTGTAGGCGATGACCAGGCCGGGGATCTGCGGAGGAGCGCCGGGCAGGAGCCAGGTCTGAATCTCGCGCGCGATCTGCAAATCGCGCTTCATGACCACGCGGTCGGCGATCTCGAGGATGAGCAGAAGAAACAGCAGCAGGCCAGCCCAAAAATGCGAATCGAATTCGACTGAGTAGACCTTCCCACCTTCCCCGTTGTAGCTGAATCCGTTGTGCGGGATCACCAGCAGAATCAGGGCTGCCAGCAGTAGCACGCGGCGCGCGGGCGAAAGTTTCTCCAGCACCGCCCAGAAGAATTCTTTGACCACGTGCAGGCGGCGGCCGCGATTGGTAAGTCCCTCGGGAGTTTTCGCTTCGACGTCTCGGGAGTAGAGGCGGTAGCTGGCGCGAGCCTCGCCCTCGAACTGCGACCAGAGCTGGCTGACTTCCAGTCCTTCGGTCACGCGGCGCCAGAACTTCCGCAGCCGCCCGGTGAGCGGCAGAGGCTGAACAGGAGGCTGTTGGGGGAAGGCGGTGGCCATGAGGGTCAGCAGTGATTATAGAGGGAGCGGAAGAATTGAGTGATACGGATAAGACCTCGAACGTCCGGTTTTATTTCTCAAAACAGATCCAACTGCTGATCAAACTCTTGCACCGGCCACTTCGTCGCGTATGCGGGATGATCGGTGCCACTCTCCGCACGACGGTCGGCGCGCGAGATTTTGTATTTCTCGCGGAAGCGATGGATGAGCTGTGACAGACGCTTGGCATAGGCTTCCGGCAGGAACGAACGTCCCTGATAGCGCTGGCGGTAGTTCTCCGCCAGCGCCGGAAAGTTTTGCTCCAGAAATGGAAGGAAGACGGCCGCCGAGCACGGCTTAAGGAACAGCGGATTGGCGAACACGTGGTCGGCGCCATCTTCCGCGGCGGCGCGCACCAGGGCCTCCAGGTCTGCGGGGGAATCCGTAATTCCGGGCAGCACTGGAGAACAACTTACGCCCACGCGCAGGCCGGCTTGGCTTAGAGCGCGAACCGCATCCATGCGCAAGTCGGGACGCGGCGCGCGCGGCTCGAGAATCCGCGCGAGTTCGACATCCAGAGTTGTAATGGTGATGTGGACGGAGAGCTTATTTGTTTTCGCGAATTCCTGCAGAAGAGCGAGATCGCGCACGATCAGATTTGATTTAGTCACAATGCCCAGCTCATATCCGCGATGGCGGGCGAATTCTTCCAGGATGCCGCGCGTCACCTCGTAGCGGCGTTCGGCGGGCTGGTAAGGATCGGTGGCGGTTCCGAGGGAGATGGCTTCTCCAGCTTTCACGCGGCGCAGATCATGGCGCAGCAAATTGGCCGCGTGCTGCTTGACGTAGATTTTCCGTTCGAAGTCCACGCCGTCGCGCATCTCCATGAACTCGTGGGTGTACCGTGCGTAACAGTATTTGCAGGCAAACTCGCAGCCGCGGTAAGGATTGATCGTCCAGGTGAAGGGCATCTGCCGGCCGCTCACGCAGCGGTTCAGCAGAGACTTCGCGGTCAGAGTGAAGTACTCAACACTGTGCCCTTCGCGCAAAGACTCGCCTTCGGAAGCCAGGCGGGCGATGCCGCCGAGATGGGGTTTTTCAGGGAGCGGGAGCAAGGGCAGGGAAGCCATATGAATATTCGCCTTTTGTTCGCTATAAAGTATTCCCGTCAAGCAGGGTTTGTCAACCGCGAAAGAGGCGGTCCGAAAGCAGTCACAGTCGCCGGAACGGGGAACCTTAGTCCTCAGCTCGGTTTCTAATGGAGGTACGCATCTCGCTCCATAACACAGGAGGTTGTGAGGAAAGCCCTGATCATTGTCGCTGTCGTCGCGGGATATTCATTGCTCGAGGCCGGTGCGCTCTTGAGCGTGATGCTGCCGCACTACGGTTCTCCGAATAGATGGACTTGGAATTATCCGGCGATTGTAGCCTGGGGACAGCTCTTGCTCATTCCAGGCCTAGCCGCGCTTCTTTCGCGAATCATGTACGGTCCCCACCGCTGGGGCCGGAGGGCGGCGACGATTCTCTTGGTGGGCTCTTTTGGCGTGCCTGTCGTTCTCACTTTGATCTTCGTCCCCGTCGGCCTCTTGGTATGGGCTTTTTCGGTCAGCAAGGTTTTCTTGGTGCTTCTGCCCGTGCTCGTAGGCGTCGTCATCCTGAGTCTGCGTTTCGTAATTAGGAAAGGAGCTAAATGGAGCGTTCAGCTTGAATCGAGGAGGTGGCTCGAGGAGCGACAGTCGGGGATCGATCCGCGCGAGCGCAAATGGCGCAGCCGGGGAATCCGCTTGGCGTCGTGTATCCCAGTGTTGATCGTACTTTTGGTCTTCTTGTTTCTCCCCGAAATATGGGGGATCTTGTCGCAGGTCAGTTCTGCCCGACCCGCGAGCCTGCTTGGTTACCGCGTTCCGATTCCGCCCACCTGGATCGTCCGCACCCGGTGGGATGAGCAGGAGACAGGCAGGTCATGGGTGGCCGGTATGGCGAGTCGCGGCATTGCCTTCGGCGCGAGGCCCTACTTGAGGATGCGCGCTCCACTTTCCAGCTGGGACATCAGGACCACGCCATACCCTCAATCCGAGGAAAATACGACCGGCCGTCATCGTCCAAAAGACAGCGAAGTAATCGGCCGGCGCGTGTTCAGGATTGGCAGTGAGAGTGTCACTTGTTTGGACTACTGGCCTTCTTACCTATCCCGGCCGGAGCACGTCGAAACCTCACACCTCGCTTACGTCGAGTGTGCCGGAAACCGCATAGTCGCGGGCTTTGATGGCGAGCGGGACCAGGTCGCGGCGTTCTACAGAATGCTCGAAGGTATTACACCAGCCAAGTAGCTACGGCAAGCGCACGTCCAGGCTGTAGATTTCCTGGGTGCTTCGATCCCGCATCAAGAGCGGTGAGTCGTCGGGGGCCAGGCCGACCCAGAATTCCCACGGATCGAAGCCGCGGGGAACTTCCTTGAGGCTGAGCAGGCGCTCCTCTTTGCCGGTGGCCACACTCACGCGCACGAAGTCATCGGTGCTATCGGAATAATCTTCGGCGTACAGATACTTGCCATCATGGGACCAGTTTTCGAAGCCAAATTGCGACGCGGCGAGCTGCGTCCAGATTTTCTTGTCCATGTCGAACAGCATCAGCTTGGTGGAATCCGCGGAGAGAGCGGCCAGGTAGCGTCCATCCGGCGAGCAGCGGGGACTGAAAAGATTTTCGGAGCCCGGCACATCCGAGACCTGCGCAGTCTTCACATCAACGATGTGAATGTTGGGGCCGGTTGCAGTGCCGTATTCCAGCCAGGGCATTCCCGCGAACACGACGGAGTCGCCTTTGGCCGTCCAGCTGGGGTCGCCTTGATTGCGATCGCCCTGGTTGTGGACTCCCGCGGTCAACTCGCGTGGTGCGCCGCCCTCGGCAGGCATCACATAGATCTTCCACGGTTTTCCGGGACGCGACGCCATAAATGCGATCTGGGTTCCATCCGGGGACCATCTCGGCATGTGCGCCTGCATGGGCGCGTAGGTGAGTTGAGTGCGAGAACTTCCGTCAAGTTTGCTGCGCCACAGCGTGAGTGCCGGATGCGCGATGTAGGCGATCCACTCGCCCTTTCCCAGAATATCGGCTTCGCCGGCTGAAACCCCAGGCAAGCTGACGGAGAACTGTGATTTTCGATCCAGACCGGCGCGGCCCGTATCGGTTCGACCCAGCCCAATCAAGTCGAAGCGCCGCTGCTGGCCGATCACGAACAGTTTTGTTCCATCCACACTCGGCGTCGGATTGCTGAACATGAGCGGCCCCACCGTCAACTGCGTGGGCTGCTCGCTTGCTTCGTGAAACAGGGAACCACCTTCGCGAAGCGCCCAGATGTTCTGAGCGTGGTCGCGAGTGGATTCAAACAGAAAGTACTCTCCGTTTGGGGTCCAGCTTCCACCAAACTCTTGCGCCGGTTTGTTCCAGTCCGGCAAGACCGGATGCAAATCCTTTCCGTCCGCGGAAACTTCCCACAGGGAAGACGTGCGCTGGTTGGTGTCGCGGACGGTGAAGCGCAGGCGGCGGCCATCGGGAGAAAATCGAGGCGCGAAGGGAACTCCCGGAACAGTGACGATCTCGTGCGAATCACTTCCGTCTGAATTGCAGGAATACAGGCTCGACTTCCTGGCATACACGATGTGCTGGCCATCGGGCGCCCACGTGGCGGCGTGGGCCAGAATGTTTCCCACGGGCCGGAGCGAGCCAGCGGGCAGCGGCAATACCCCGACAGGCCACTCTGTGTCGGTGCCTCCTTCCACGCTTTTCACCAGCAACTCAGAACGGGCAGGATAGAAATCATAGATGTCGGCGCTGGCCAACGAAGTTGGAACGGGTGCGGTTTCTCCTCCCGAGGTGGAAACTTGCATCAGGACCGAGTGCCCGCTCAAGTATTCGGAAAAATACAGGCGAGCGCCGTCGGTGACGAGTGACCGCTTGGAAGTGCCGTCGCTGGTGATCTGAGTCGACGAAATCACGGCTGGCGGAGCGGCGGGCGATTTAACGAACCAGAGAATCGCCGCTAATACAGCGGCTGCAAAAATACCGCTCGCCAGCAATCGAACTCGGAAGGCTTTGGGTTGGGGTTGGGGAGCGTGGAAAGCAGTTTCGAATAAAGCCCGGATTCTCTCTTTCGAATCCGTTGCCGGTCGCCTGGAGGATGTGCCCGTCGGGGTTTGTTTTGACTCTATTTCCCGGCGCAGGCGCTGTAAATCAACCCGCATTTCAGCGGCACTCTGATAGCGCTGCCCCGGATCCTTCTCAAGGGCTTTCCGTACGATGCGTTCAAGTTCGGGAGGCGTCGAGGAGCTGAATTGCAGCGGCCATTCCGGCACGCTATGAATGAGAGAGTCGAAAAAAGCGGCAGTCGTATGCCCCTGAAAAGGCAGTGTTCCCGTCGCCATCTCGTAAAGCACAACTCCGAAAGAGAACAGGTCGGTGCGGGAATCCAGTGGCTTTCCGAGCGCCTGCTCCGGCGACATGTAAGGGATGGTTCCCAGAGCGGAGCCGGGGCGCATGGGATCGTCCGGCGACTGCGTGACGCCACCAAAGGTGTTACCGCTGACGCTGCCCTCATCGCCTGACGCGAGCTTCGCGAGGCCGAAGTCCAGAATCTTGGCGTGGCCGCGCTTAGTCACAAAAATATTCGACGGATTGATATCGCGATGAAAGATTCCGTTCGTGTGCGCGGCGTCGAGAGCGTCGGCGATCTCGATTGCGAGAGACAGCAACGCGTCCATTTCCAGCGGACGCCCCCCAATCCGATGCTTCAGGGGCAGCCCTTCCAGAAACTCCATGGCGATGAAGGCTTCGCCCTGCTGGCCGCCGACGTCGTGAATGGTGCAAATGTTGGGGTGGTTCAGCGCGGATGCAGCCTGGGCCTCGAACAGAAAACGGGCAAGCGCCTGGGGATCTCTGGCAACCTGCTCGGGCAGGAATTTGAGGGCGACGAAGCGATGCAGGCGCGTGTCTTCCGCCTTGTAGACCACGCCCATCCCGCCGCCCCCGAGCTTCTCGACGATGCGGTAATGCGAGATGGTTCGCCCGATCACAGAAGCAGAATCCTACGTGTGTGAAACAGGCAAGTCAATGAACGGGAGCGATGAAAACGGCGAGGAACGCCGCGGAGGCCGCGGTTTCGGGAACGGTCCCAGGGCTGATCAGGCGCGGGTGGGCAGGAAAACCGGACGCGAAATTGTGAGAAGCAAGAAAAGCCTGTAACTGCAAAGATCGCAAAGAAAATCCGCAAAGGCCGCAAAGAAGAGCAGACTCAGTTGGTTTGCTTTGCGTCCTTCGCGGATTTTCTTTGCGATCTTTGCGGTTAAAAGCTTTTCTTCCAAGCAGAGCTAAGGGCTGCCTAAGGTTGATCTCCCTCCTACTCTGCCGGCTTGTCGAAGATTTTCGAGTCCACCGTGGGATTGACCTCCAGCGCCGTGTACTCGGCGGTGCTGGAATCTTCGCCGTTCTGCTTGTTCTTGCGAACGAGGGGGACGCTCAGGCCGCCGAGGGGCTTCCAGTTTTCCAGGATGGTTTCACCCTGCGCGGGGCCACTCGGACCCAGGGTGCGGTACGTCTCTTTCAGAATGTGTCCGGTCTGCGGATCGACGAACCAGCGGATGGCAGCGCCCGCGGCATTCACGTCCACGATGCGGGCGTCGATGTCGCCGACCTTTTCTGTTCCGGCGGCATGGAAGAAAACGTTGGGATCCTTCCAGTGGGCCGCGATGAAGATGGGATCACGCTTGATCTGCTCCAGACTTTCCGCCTTCTGCGAGGCAGGGAAGTCGCGCATGCCCTGGCCCGGCATGGCCATAAACGCAGCATCGGGGGTGACCACAATTTCCAGCTTTCCATTAGGAGTTTGCATGTCCGCATGCAGGTGGTCCGGAAAGACGACGATCGTTTCCATCGGGATGGGCACGTCGCCCTGCGGCGTTTTCCGGGTGATGGTCAGAGTGGCCTTGGTTGACTTGATGCCGGCGAGTTTGGCCTCGCCGCCCATCGCTGCCACGACCTTCGCGGCGAGCGCTTTGCCCTCGGCGTTCGATTCTGTGACGTTGGGGCCGGGTTCTTCGGCCGAACCTTCTTGCTGCGCGCCCTTCGATCCCGTTTTCGCTTCGCCTTTCGCATCGGCGTTATCACCGGGCGGAGGCGGAATCGTAATATCGATTTCTTTCACCGCACCCAGCGACGAAAGCGGCTTGTCGAATTCCTTGGTGTTGCCGACCACCAGAACGGCGAGCTGATCGCGGTGCAAATATTTCGCGGCCACGCGGTTTACATCCGCGGCAGTGACCTTGCGGATTTCCGCTTCGTACTTGTCCAGCCAATCCGGAGGATAGCCGTAATACTCGTAAGTCACGCGCTCCCCGAGAATTTTATCGGGCGAGTCGAGCCGGAAGATGAACGCGTTCAGAATCGAATCCTTCGCGCGCTTGATCTCGTCGTCAGTGATGGGTCGCTTCGCCAGGTTGTCGATGTCTTCGTCGGCGGCTTGAATGGCTTCGATCGTGCTCTGGCTCTTGGTGCCCATCACGATCTGCAAAATCCCGGGATGCCCGAAATTGGCTCCAATGCCGCCGCCCACGTTGTAAGCCAGGCCGCGCTTGGTGCGGATATCGTTGAAAAGGCGCGAGGAGAATCCTCCCCCGAACGCTTCGTTGAACACGCTGATGGCATAAAAGTCAGGATTGTCGCGGGTTATTCCGAGCGCAACCATGTGGATGCTGCTCTGGTTCACGTCGTCTTTGGGGACGAGGTAATATCCCGGCGCGGCCGGGTGGTATTGAATGTCGTCTTTGGGAAGCGTTGGTCCTTTGGGCCACGACTCAAACGCCGCACGCAGCTTGGCTTCCATAGCCGCGGAATCGAAATCGCCAGTCACGCCGAGAATGATGTTGTTCGGGTGCACATACTTGCCGTGCCACTCGATCAAGTCCTGGCGCGTAATTGCAGCGACGGTGGCGTACTCGGGCTCGCGAGTGTAAGGATTGTCGGCGCCGTAAGCCAGCTTCGCGGATTCGCGCGCGGCAATTCCTCCAGCCTGATCGTTGCGGCGGGAGATGCCGTCATCCTCGCCCTTTTGCGCGATCTCGATTTTGTCGGCGCGAAATTCGGGATGCTGCAGCACATCGACGAACGCTTTGAAAACGTCGTCGAGATCAGCCTTGAGACACGACCAGCCGATGGTGGTGGAGTCCGGGCCGCCGCCGGTTTCAACCTTGGCGGCGCGTACTTCGAGATAGTCGTCGAGCTGATCGCCGGTCTGGGTTTTCGTGCCGCCGGTGCGCCAGACTTCGCTGTAAATATCCACGAGTCCGGTTTTGCTGGCGGGTTCGTTGCGCGATCCGCCGCGAATGCGCGCGCTCCCGTCGATCAATGGGAGTTCGTGATCCTCCTGCAGGAAGATCACCATGCCGTTCGAGAGTTCGATGCGCTTCGGTTGCCGCGGATGGAACGCCGGCAAAGGAGGAATGGGAACCTGCTGGTAATTCGCGGCCTGGGCCGAAGCGCGGGGAGAAGTAGGAAATATGGCTGTCGCAAGAACCGCGATGACGATCATCGCTTTCGTCTTCAAGTTGCACCCGTTCATTGCGCACCTCCCTCACCGCCCGAATTATCTGTGTCCGGCTTGCCCCCGCCGCCCGCGGTTTCGATGATGCCCACGGTGCGATTCGTATCCACGAAAGTTTCGTTGGCCACACGGCGAATGTCGGCCTTGGTCACCTGGTCAATGCGATCGACAGAGCGGAATAGCTCGCGCCAGTCGCCGTAACGCGTCTGGTTGCTGGCCAGGTTGGTGGCCAGGCCTTCGTTATCCGCCAGGCTGCGTATCAAGTTGGCCTTCGTGCGCGTCTTGATCATCTTCAGTTCGTCGTCGCTGATGTCCTCTTTTTTCAGGCGGTCAATTTCCGCGTGGATGGCGTCCGCCATTTCCTGCGTGGTGTGGCCCGGCAACGGAAATGCGTAGAACGCGAACAGATGCGGATACTTGATGCCGGGCAAGCCGGTGAATCCCGCCGAGAACGACGCGATTTTCTTGTCCCGCACCAGCGCGCGATAGAGCCGCGAAGTGCGACCCTCGGACATGAGATCACTGATGGCGTCATACACCGCATCGTCTTTGCTGCGATAGTCGGGGCGATGATAGCCCTCGAGATAAAGCGGCTGGGCTTGTTCCTTCAGCACCACTCTGCGCTCGGAGTCCTGCGGAGGCTCGGTCGTAGTGGTTTCATCGGGCTGCGGTCGCGTCGGCAGGCGGCTGAAGTATTTCTCGAGGATGGGCATGTCGCGCGCGGCATTCAAGTCGCCGGCAACCGCGATCACCATATTTGAAGGCACATAATACTTGTCGAAGAACTCTTTCGCGTCGGTGGCGGAAAACGAATTCAAATCGGACATCCATCCTACCGTCGGCCGGTGATAAGGATGCGCCTCGAACGCCTCTGCGGTGAACTGCTCGATCAGCCGGCCGGTGGGATTGCTGTCCGTACGTAGCCGCCGCTCCTCGATGACCACGTTGCGCTCCTTGTAAAACTCGCGCAGCACAGGATGTAGGAAGCGCTCCGATTCCAGATACGCCCAGAGTTCGAGCCGGTTAATGGGCAGAGAATAGTGGTACGCAGTCTCATCGTAATCGGTGTTAGCGTTGAGATCCTCGCCACCGTTCTCTTCGATGATCTTGCCGAATTCGTTCGACTTCACATATTTGTCGGCGGCGGCGATGTCATCTTTCCAATCCTTTTCCAGTTGCTTCAGCTTGCCTTCGTCGCGGCCCACCGTCTTGTCGCGCTCGGCGATGTAAGCCGCGTAGGCGACCTCGACCTTTGCCAGCGCCGGTTTTTCGGCGGCGTAATCTGTCGTGCCGATTTTGTCCGTGCCCTTGAACGCCATGTGCTCGAACATGTGCGCCAGTCCGGTCTTGCCCATGGGGTCTTGGGTCGAGCCGGCGTCGACCAACGTGTAGAAAGAAAAGACCGGAGCCTCCGGCCGCTCGCAGATCAGAAGAGTCAGGCCGTTCGCCAACTTCTTCACTGTAATGCGCTTTTCGAAAGAGGCGACGTCCTGGGCAGCGGCGAGGCCTGACAGCAGGAAAAAGAATAAGAACAGTGCAGCGAATTTAAGTATGCGGGCCTTCATTGTACCTCCGGATTTGTCGCGATGAACTGGGCGGACATGATTTAGACGAGCTCGCAGGGCAGAAGTTTGAAAGTACGTTGCGGTAAGGGAGCTTGTCAAACCCCGGTAGTTGGTCAGTTTGAATTTCTTTGCGTACTCTGCGGCTTTCCTTTGCGACCTTTGCGGTTAAAGGGTCCTGTTCTTGCGAGTCAAGAGACCTTGACCGCTAAGTGCGCGAAGAAAGGCCACAAAGTACGCAAAGAAATTCAAACTCACCCACTAACCTATTTTGCTCTTCGGAGAATTTCAGGCACAATGCGGGCGGGAGCGCATGATGGATTCCGTCATTGAAGTGCAGGGTAAGCAACTGAAGCTGTCGAATCTCGAGAAGGTGCTTTACCCGGCCGTCGGATTCACGAAGAAGGACGTCATCGACTACTACGTGCGCATCGCGCCTGCGATTATTCCGCACCTGGCCGGGCGCGCGCTCACGCGCAAACGCTATCCCGACGGCGTGGAAGGCGAGCCTTTCTTCGAGAAGAACGCTCCGATGCACCGGCCCGACTGGGTGAAGACGGTCCCCATCTGGAGCGACCGCAACCGCCGCACCGTGCACTATGTTCTCGCTGACGATATGGCCACGCTGGTGTGGCTGGCCAATCTGGCCGCGCTCGAACTGCACCCGTCACTTTCGTTGGCCAAAGACATTACTTGCCCCACGATGATGGTCTTCGATCTGGACCCGGGCCCTCCCGCGAACATTGTCCAATGCTGCCAGGTCGGTTTGTGGTTGCGAGAGATCTTTGAACATTTCAGCTTACAGAGTTTTCCGAAGACCTCAGGCTCGAAGGGACTGCAAATCTATGTCCCGCTGAATACTCCGGTTACGTACGAAGTGACCAAACTTTTTTCGCATGCCCTGGCGCAACTGCTGGAGCACGATCACCGCGACCAAGTTGTTTCGGAAATGAAGAAGCAGGTTCGCACCGGCAAAGTGTTTGTGGATTGGAGCCAGAACGACGAGCACAAAACCACGATCGGTGTGTATTCCCTGCGAGCTCGGGAACATCCAACGGTTTCTACGCCGGTGACGTGGGAGGAGGTGGAACGCGCGCATAAGAAGAAAGACGCTGGTCTGCTGGTGTTTGAAGCGAAAGAGGCAGTGGCTCGATTCGAGAAGATGGGCGACCTGTTCGAACCTGTGCTGACGTTGAAACAAACACTGCCCGACCTGAAAAAGCTGGCCGCAGCGGCCGTCGTGGAAGGACCGGAGCCAGTAGAGATTGCTGCTCAAGCGGAGGATGAACGAACTGTGCGCGTGCAAAGGGCCGCGAAGAAACTTGCGAAGAAAGTTGCGAAGAAGCCTGCGGTCGGGAAGACGCGCCGCAAGGTATAATCCCGTGCTTGTGTGGAGCGGCCTGTGTGGAGCGGGCACTCTTGCCCGCTTGGCAGCGCCACTACTCTCGCCTTCGAGTACCCTATGCCCCAACTCTTCGCCGGAACCTCTGGATGGGCCTACCCGGGCTGGAAGCCCGACTTTTATCCTGCCAAGCTGGCGCAGAAAAAGTTTCTGGGCCACTATGCGACGCAGCTCAATACTGTCGAGGTGAACTTCACTTTCCGCCAGTTGGTCAAAGAAACCACCATCCAGAAGTGGATTCAGGAAACTCCAGCGCATTTTCGTTTCGGCGTGAAAGCGCACCAGGTGATCACGCACATCAAGCGACTGAAGGGGGCAGAGGACTTTGTCCCAAGATTTCTCACCACAATCGAGCCGCTGGCCTCAGCCGGAAAACTTGGCCCGATACTATTTCAGCTCCCGCCGAACCTAAAGGCAGACGCGGCGTTGCTAAAAGACTTTCTCGCCATCCTGCCGCGCACGGCTCCAGTGGCGTTCGAGTTTCGACACGCCTCGTGGTTTACCGATTCCACGTGGGATCTGCTGCGCTCGCACCAAGCCGCCGTGTGCATTGCCGAGACCGAAGCCATGACTACGCCCGAGGTAACAACCGCGGCGTTCGTCTACTACCGCTTCCGCAAGCCGAGTTACACCGGCGACGAACGCCGCTCCATGATCGACCGCATCCACGGGCACATCGCCGCGGGCCGCGACGTGTTCGC
>JBEKDY010000088.1:0-15759 GCA_050014115.1 Candidatus Sulfotelmatobacter sp.
GATTCGACCGGCGCGTTTCACTTTGAGCAGGTCTTTGTGCGCCTGGATAACATTTTTCATAGCCCCTGGTTCAACATCAAGCTGGGCAGGTTCGAGCTGGACAACCTGCTTTCCGAGAAGCGCATTTTGACGCTGACCGGCAACGGCGGGATTTACCAGACTTATCACTTTATCCCGGTGGGGGATGGAAACATCTTCGGGCAGATCGGAGATAACCAGCTCGGATTGGAATACATGGGACACTCGGTGGACGACCGGACGCGCATTTCCGCAGCCATCGTGAGTTCGAGCGACGGAAACGTGAACCTGAGCACCGGAGCCAACTCCTATACCGGATTCTTTACCGGGAGCCAGGCTTTCGACGCGGGCAGGATGGGAGTGCAACGGGTCGGGTTCTACGCCATGGTCGGAGAGGCAGCGACCTACTATCTGACACAGGGCGGGGTTCCGCTGGGTGGTTCCGGAGTGGCGAACAAGGGGTTCAGCCGTGAGGGGTTCGTCGGGCAGTTCTACTTCGGCCCGCATGTCGACCTGACGGTGGTGACGCAGCATGGCTCGGATAACCCGTGGTTTGGGCAGGGTTATGGCAATGCAATCCTCACGGACGGGAATGGAGGCACGACGGCAACCTGCTCGAGCCCGACGCCCACTTGCCCCTTGAACAACGTTCCGGGAACGGCTCTTCCGGCAGGAGCACAGTCGCCTACCTGGAACGGCTACACCTTCGAGGGGCACTACGTGTACAGTCCGCAGCTGATCTTTATCGGCCGGTATGAGGTGGAAAAGATGTCGCAGCAAGCCAACGGAGCGGCGTGCACGGCATGCACGGGTGGCTTGGGTGGAGGGCAATCGGCCTCCAATCTGGGTAATATCACGAGCTATACCGTAGGCTTCCGTTACAACCCATTCATGACCAGCCGGGCGGGCTTAGCCTGGCACAACGAATACAACTGGCTGCACCAGGATGGCACGGGCCCGGCGATTGGCCTGCCCTACGCCAACATCAACACGAGCGAAGTGCTGCTCGGACTCGACTTCGATTTCTAGAAAGGGACAGACATGCGGACAAGATTGCAGAGGTGGTCGCTTCTATTGGGCGCAACTGCGGTTTTGGCGCTCCCGATGTCTTTGTGGGCGCAGTTGACGCAGTATGACTTGAATGCGCGCCTGGGCGCGGAGAGTCATGTCGGAAATACTACCGGTCATGCCAAAGATGCCGCGCTGCCGTATCGCCGGTTCTGCGTCGGCTGCCATGGCCCGCTGGGGGATGGAAATGGCGAAAACGCCCCTTACATGCAGCCGCCCATGTACCAGCAGCCGCGCGACTTCCAATTGGGCGTTTTCAAGTGCCGCTCCACTCCGACCGGGACGTTGCCCACCGATCAGGATCTTTACGACGCCATCACTCGCGGATTTGACCGCTCCAACATGCCGCAGTGGAACACTCTAAGCAAACAGGAACGCGCCGACCTGGTCGCCTGGGTGAAACACTTCTCTCCGCGCTGGGCGAACGAGAAACCGGGAACGCCGATTGTGATTCCGCCGGAGCCGGAAGTCACGCCCGAGCGCATCAAAGCCGGGCGGGACGTGTTTGCCAGGGTGCAGTGCTGGAAGTGCCACGGCGTTCAGGGGATGGCCAACGGACCCTCCGCCTCAACCCTGACCGACGATCTCGGCCGGCCCATCGCGGCCTTCAACTTTACCGACGGGTCCCGGCCAAAATGCGGCGATACCGATAAGGATATATATCGGATCTTCATGACTGGCCTGGACGGAACACCCATGCCGTCGTTTGCCGACAACATCAAACCCGAAGAGGCATGGGACCTGGTGTTCTATCTGCGGACGTTCATGCAGCAGAAGAGCAAGGAGAAGGTGCTGGCGAAACAGCTCGGGCTGAAGCCGGTTGATCCTAACGCTCCGGCTCCGACGCAATAGGAGCTGAGAGCTACCGCTGTTCAACTTTGTCGGCTTCTTTTTCGTTTTCAAGGAGAGGACTTTCTATGAGGAAGCAATACAATTTTGCGGCTTTACTATTTACGGTAGTATTCATCTGCTGTGGCGCATTGCTGCTAAGCCGTGATGTCAAAGCCGCGGGCGAAGGCAAAATCACCGGGACGGTTAAACTCGACGGCGTAGCTCCCCACATGAAGGGGATTGACATGTCGAAAGACCCGGTCTGCGTCAAGGCCCACGCGACGGATCCCGGCCACCTGGAAACGGTAGTGGTCGGGGCCAACGGAGGATTGGAGAATGTGGTGCTTTACATCTCCAACTGGAGCGGACCCGCGACCACATCGACGGCTATACCAGTGTTCGATCAGAAGAATTGTATGTACACGCCACACGTGCTGGCCATGGATGTTGGCGAGACGTTCAAGGTGGTCACCAGCGATCCGACCACTCACAACATTCACCCGCTGCCCAATCCGATGACTGGCAATATCCCGTGGAATCAATCGCAGCCACCGGGCGCGGCGCCAGTCGAGAAGAGCTGGAAGGCGCCGGAGATGATTCCGGTGCAGTGCAACATCCACCCCTGGATGCACGGCTGGTTCGCTGTGGTGAAGGGCCCCTACGCGACTACGGACAGCAACGGCTCCTACACGATCAATGGCGTGCCCCCCGGAACGTACACGGTGACGGCGTGGCAGGAGACCTACGGGACGACGGTGCAGAAGGTGACGGTGGCTGCGGGCGCGGCGGCAACGGCTGATTTCACTTTCAAAGCGAAGTGAAGAATGGAATCGCGTGTGTGAGCGGTGCCCTGGAATCGTCAACCACAGGGGGCACAGAGTAAAGCTGGAAATCGCAAATAGCGCGGGACCTGTGCGTGAGCCCGGATTGCAGCATCCGTATCTATCGAATCACTATCTCTTGAATCACTGAAAAAGGCCGGACGGACTCTGGCTAAAGGCGGGACGACATGGCGAAGCTATTCGCGGTGACGATCATTGTAATCGCAATTGCGTCGGCGATTCCCATCGTGATGCACATATGGCCCATGCCACAGGACATCTCCGTGCACGGGCACCTGATCGACGAGCAGTACACCGATACCATGTGGGAAGCCGGCATTTCGTTTTTGGCCTCGCAGTTCCTGCTGGGTTTTTTTGTCTGGAAGTTCTCCAGCCCCGAGCCGGGCGCCAAGGTTAAGAATTTTCCGGGAGGCGCCGCAGGACTGGTGATCGCAGCTTTTCTGCTGGTGGGCACAGAGTGCCTGGCGCTGGGCGTGTTTGGCGTGAAGGCTTGGGCCAGCGTGTACTTGACTCCTCCGGCGGCGGACGCAATGCCGGTTCAGGTGCAGGCCGGGCAGTTTGCGTTTTATTTCCGCTACCCCGGCCCGGATGGAACTTTTGGGCCGCTTCATCCCGAGCAGATCAGCCAGGCCAACGCCAACTTCTTCGGTCTTGATACCACGCACGATCAGGATTCCAAAGACGATATCGTAACCGCGGAGATGGCGATTCCGGTGAATCGCGAAATCCATTTGCTGATGCATGCCGAGGACGTGGGGCATTCCTTCTACGTGCCGGAATTGCGCGTGCAGCAGGATTTTGTCCCGGGACTGGACGTTTCGGTGCACTTCACAGCCACGAAAATCGGCAAGTACGAGATTGTGTGTACGCAGCTTTGCGGGCTGGGGCATTACAACATGAAGGCGTATCTGGAAGTGATGTCGCAGGACGATTACGACAAATGGATTAAACAACAGGCGGCGCTGCAGTAGCGGCCGCGGCTGGCGGCAGTGCAGCTGCGGCTCGCTGCTCTTGCCGGACAGCCGGGAGCCTGCCCGGAGCGAAGTCGAACGGGCGGTTGTCTCTACGTTTTCACGTGGGCGTTTTCGATTCGCGACTGGAACATCTCAACGTCTCTCTAGGGGTGAATACAATGCACGATACCGCACACGCGGTGCACGGAGCTCCGACCAGCTTTATTCGGAAGCATGTTTTCAGCCTTGATCACAAAGTCATCGGCAAGCAGTATTACGCGCTGGCGTTGCTCGCGGCGCTGGTTGGAATGTTCCTCTCCTGGATCATGCGCATCCACCTGGGATGGGGCAGTTTCGCAATTCCCGGATTGCATCTGCTCTCGAAGAACGGTGCGCCGGGCAACGTGATGACGCCGGAGTATTACCTGCAATTGATGACCATGCATGGAACGATCATGGTCTTCTTTGTGCTGACGACCGCGCCGTTCGCCGCATTCGGAAATTTCTTCCTGCCGATTCAGGTGGGAGCGGAGGACATGCCGTTTCCGCATTTCAACATGATGTCGTTCTGGGTCACGTTTGTGGGCTTTCTCGTTCTCGTGACGTCGTTCTTTGTGGGCGACGGACCAACTTTGGGAGGCTGGACGCAGTATGCGCCGTTGAGCGCGATCGGTTCAGTCGGCGGTCCGGGCGAGGGTCTGGGCGTAGTCCTGTGGGCGTGTTCGATTGGTATTTTCTGCATCGGGCAGTTGCTGGGTTCGTTGAACTTCATCACCACCACGCTCGACATGCGCACCAAAGGCATGTCGCTCATGCGGCTTCCGCTTAGTGCCTGGGCCTGGTTCATTACCTCGATCATGGGGTTGACGGCATTCGCGGTGCTGATGCCGGCCTGCATCCTGCTGATTCTCGATCACGTTGCCGGAACCAGTTTCTTTGTGCCTTCAAACCTGGTGATCAATGATCAGGTTTTGCCGCACACTGGTGGATCGACGCTTTTGTGGCAGCACCTGTTCTGGTTCTTCGGGCATCCCGAGGTTTACATCGCAATCGTGCCGGGGATGGGCATTGTTTCCCACGTGCTGATCACCAACATGCGGAAGCCGATGCTGAGCCACCGGGTGCTGATTTACGCCATGGGATCGCTGGCCGTCCTCAGCTATATGGTCTACGGGCACCACATGTTTGTCAGCGGGATGAATCCTGTCTCCTCGCTGGCGTTTTCGTTTCCCACGCTGATCATTACGATTCCGTCCACAATCGTCGTGCTGATTTGGCTGGGCAGTTTGTATGGCTCGAAGTTGCGGATCAACGCGGCGTCGCTGTTCGCGCTGGGTTTCGTTTCGATGTTCATCAGCGGCGGCGTGAGCGGATTTTTCCTGGCGCAGCCCTCGATCGATATCATGCTGCATGCGACTTATTTTGTGGTCGGGCACTTTCACCTGGTGATGGGCGTGGCGGCCATGTTCGGAATTTTCGCCGGAACTTATTTCTGGTTTCCGAAAATGGTCGGGCGCATGATGAACGAGACTTTAGGCAAGGTTCATTTCTGGATGAGCTTTGTGGGCGCGTATTGCATCTTTATGCCGTTCCACTATCTCGGCATTGCCGGGAACGTGCGGCGCTACCAGGCGTTCACGGACGATTACCTGATCCCGCTGATCCCGGTGCACAAGTTCATCACGATTGCCGCGTTGTTCACAGGATTCGCCCAGCTCATTTTTCTTTACAACCTGATCCACAGCCGGTTCTGGGGAAAGCCTGCGCCGAACGACAATCCATGGGAAGGCACATCGCTCGAATGGAGCACGGCCACGCCGCCGCCGCATAACAATTTTGGCGACAAGATGCCGGTGGTGTACCACGATCCCTACCAGTACAGCGTGGAGGGTGCGAGCACTGACCATGTGATGCAGACCTCGCCGGAGAATCTTGGGAACGCGCCCGACGAGAAGTAGTGCGGCGACTGAACACGAAACGATCTTTACTTTTACGCCACGAAGTTTTGAAACGGAGAGTCCGCAGTATGGCGACTACGGTCCACGAACCGCCGAAAATCGAACCCGAGCGCGTACCGAGCCAGGGATCAGGCAATGGAGGCTGGCGGAATCTGGCGCCCGCCGACGGGGCCCTGCGAAGGGTTCAGTCATACTCTCCTCCGCCCGCGAGCACCGGCATCTGGGTGATCATGGCGTCGATCACCATGAGCTTTGCCGCCTTCACCAGCGCTTTGATTGTCCGGCAGGGGACTGCGCCCTTGCAGCCCATCACCCTCCCCCCTGTGCTTTACCTGAACACTCTGGTGATTATTGCGAGCAGCGTGACTCTTGAAATCGCGCGGCGGCGGATTGCGGCGTTCATGGGCGGGAAAAAAGATCAGGGCGCGAATCCGGCGATGTGGCTCTACATAACCTTCGGCTTAGGGCTGCTTTTTGTTGCGGGGCAGACCTTTGCGTGGGTGCGGCTGAGAGCCCAGGGATTCGGGCTGGCTGCGAATATCAGCTATTCGTTTTTCTACGTGCTGACGGTAATGCATGCCCTGCATCTGCTGGGAGGGCTGGCCGGTATGGCGCGCGTGATCGGGAAATTGCAGAACGCCACCCTGCGAAGAAGCACACTGGATGCGACTTCGCGGTACTGGCATTTCATGGGTGTGCTGTGGGTGTATCTGCTTTTGCTGCTTTGGATGAAGCTCTGAACGAAGCTCTTGAACGACGACGCTCGAACCCAGTCAAAGGTGGGAGGAGACTTGAGCCAAGCCGATCTTTCGATTCACGCGCAAGTGTCGCGGTCCGAGGCGACGGAGGTAATGACTGCTCCGACATTTTCGGTTCCCGCAAAGAAAATGGCGATGTGGCTGTTCATCATTGCCGACAGCGCTACGTTTGCGGGCTGTCTGGTGGCGTACGGATTTATCCGTAACGCAACTCCCAATTGGCCGCGGCCGTTTCACGGCATCACCAACGTCGCGCTGATGACGCTGATCCTGCTGACCAGCAGCCTGACCATGATGTTTGCGGTGCGGCATGCGGATCTGGGCGACAAAGCGAAAGCCTTCCGCTGGACGCTGATTACGGCGGTTTGCGGGATCATGTTTGCCGCGCTGCATCTTCGCGAATGGTTCGGAATGATCGGCGAAGGAGCCACGCTGTTTCATAATCCGTGGGGCACGCCGCTGTTCAGTTCGCTGTTTTTCAGCATTACCGGGCTGCACCTGCTGCACGTAACCGGCGGGGTGGTGGCGCTGCTCGCAGTGGGAGTGCGCTACCGGGGCGGCCGATACAACGCCGATGACCTGGAAATTACGGGACTCTACTGGCACTTCGTGGATTTGGTCTGGATGTTCGTGGTGCCGCTGGTCTATCTCTTGAACCTGGCCCACTCTTGAATCTGGCTCACTGAATCGAAAAAGAAGCAGGAGCGAATTAACCGGAGCGAACTGACTATGACTACCGCTGGAGAACACAAGAGCAGTGCGGGGAAAGATATTGCCGTGTACGGGTGCCTGTTGGCGCTGGCGGCGATACAGTTCTTCATTGCCTACCAGAACATCAGCGCGTCGCAAATGCTTGTGCGCATGCTGATTGTGGCGATTATCGAGGCCGGGGTGGCCCTTCTGTTCTTCATGCACTTGTGGGAGAATCGCGGGCTGAAGTGGTTTGTGATGATTTTCACAGTTGCCGTGATCCTGGGGATGCAGTACGGTTGGACCGACAGCTTCCGGCTTTCCAATGGCGTGCCGTGGGCGAAGTAGGAATCCGGTTTCCGGCGCTCGGCTTCGGGCTTCCGGCTTTCGGAAGGGGCAGAACCTGATGAGGCTTTGGAGAAGAATCGGGATTCTCGGGATTGCACTGGCGGGGTTAATTATCCTGCTGGCGCCCGTGCCGGCTTTTGCCCAGAGTTGCGCGCTCTGCTATACGCAGGCCGCGTCCTCGGGGGCGCGGATGATTCAGGCATTGCGCAGCGGGATTCTGATCCTTATTGTTCCTCCTACGCTGGGAACGATTGGCGTGATTTGTGTTATGTATCGCAAGCGGAATCAGGTTCGCGGGACGGAGTCCGGTGACGACTGGCACGCGGTATCCGATGACGGATGGAGCAAAGACTGAAAGACTGGTAGAATCGCAATCCCACACGTGATAGCCAAAAATCCATCTCTCGAAACGCCTCTTGAAATGCTGCGGTCGAAGCTCCGGGACTATTACACGCTGACCAAGCCCGAGGTGAACCTGCTGATTCTGATGACCACGTCAGCGGGCTATTACCTGGCTTCGCGCGGGCCGATGCGAATCGTCGGATTGCTGAACACGCTGCTGGGAACGTTGCTGGTGGCCAGCGGCACGGCGACGCTGAATCAGTGGATGGAGCGAGTGTGGGACGGGCAGATGCGCCGAACGGCTTCGCGCCCGCTGCCTTCCGGCAGGCTCACCAGCCGCGAGGCGCTGGTGTTTGGCATTTTGCTCAGTGTGGCGGGAGGGCTCTACCTGCTGCTGGCAGTGAATCTTCTGGCGGCCCTGCTGGCGGTTTCTACGTTGCTGTCTTATCTGCTCGTCTATACGCCGCTCAAACGAAAGACGCCGCTGTGCACGCTGCTGGGGGCGTTTCCGGGCGCGATGCCTACGCTGATTGGCTGGGCGGGCGGGTCGGGGCGCGTCGATGGGCAGGCCTGGTTGCTGTTTGCGATTCTCTTCCTGTGGCAGTTTCCCCATTTCCTGGCCATTGCGCTGATGTATCGCGAGGACTACAGCCGCGCCGGGTATCACATGTTGCCCGCGTTCGATCGCGAGGCGCGCTTCACTCGCGTGGAGATTGTGGGTTTCTCGCTGCTTCTGGTGCTGGCTACAATGTTACCGCTGGCGGGTCGGGGTGGCTGGCTGTATGGAGTCGGCATGAGTGTTGCAGGCGCGTTTCTGCTCTACTACGTGGGCAAGCTGGCAGCGTCGAACTCGAAGGTTTTTGCGGGGCGTCTGCTGCATGCCTCGGTGTTGTATCTGCCTGTCGTTCTTGTCATCATGGTGGCCGCGAAGAAGTGACGTTCGCGGTTGCCGTTCGATTCTTCTTTTTGTTCCCAGCGCGAATCTTTCTCTGCCTCGACAGCTACTAGGCTGCCTAGTTTTACGTCTCGGCTTTCTATGGGCGCCTTCCGCAATTCATCTTCGTGCGCTCAAGGCGAAGTCAAACGCGGCGGACAAAGCTTGCCTTGAGCGAAGCCGAAGAGAGTGTCCGCCCTACGCGTGCGGCGCGTCTTTCGGCATATTCCCGGGTTCATCTTCTGAGGGATGAATTCGCTCGGGAATTGATTCGACTCGTCGCACTAGACATAGTGCGCGTCCCTCGTTCACACTTTCTGCGACGCGAGCGCCCCTGGAGGAAGCAAGATGGAGAGGAAAGCGTTCAATCGAGCGGGAAGCATCCTCGCCGTTAGCGTGGTCAATCGCTTTGCGATAAGCACTGTCTTGATCGTGCTCACGAGTTGCGTGTCGCTGAGCGCGCAAAATGTGGTGTTGACCGGTTCGATTGGCGGACGAGTCACCGACCCGAGCGGAGCGGTGGTGCCAGGAGCATCCGTCGTGGTGCAGAATCTTGCGACCGGGGTGCAACGGTCTGCTCAAACGAACCATGGGGGACTCTACCGCTTTCCGGCGGTGATGCCGGGCACTTATTCCGTAACCGCGAGCCACAAAGGATTTCGCGATATCCAGGCCCTGGTGCGCGTGCTGGTGGGAAGCACGACGTCGCAAGACATTCAACTTCGGGTGGGAGGCAGCGTCGACACGGTGCGAGTAGCCGCGACGACGCCGCTGCTGCGGCCGGCGGAATCTTCCGCCAGCACGTTGATGGAACAATCTTTGATCGAGGAATTGCCGCTCAACGGGCGAAAGTACACCGACTTCATGGTGCTCACGCCGAATACCAGCTACGACGGCGACACGGGCCTGGTGAGCATTGCCGGTCAACAGGGCGGAGAAGATTCCGGTTACGCGAATGGAAACGGGTCGAACGCTTTTACCGTGGACGGATCGAATGCCACCAGCAATTACTTCGCCGACATTGTGGGGCGCAATCGCATTCCTTACCTGTATGGGGAGGATGCGATCCAGGAGTTCCAGGTTTCGGTGAGCCCCTACTCGGCGGTATATGGCGGAGGGGCGGGCTTTGTGAATGCGGTAACGCGGTCGGGAAGCAACGTGTTTCACGGCAGCGCGTTCTATTACAACCGGAACTCCGCGACGGGAGCGAATGATGCGATTGACAAAGCTGTCGGCAATCCCAAGCCGGAAGATGCTTTGCAGCAATTCGGCGCGGGGGTGGGCGGGCCGGTCGTGCGGAATCGTTTGTGGTTCTTTGTGGATTACGAACAACAATTGCGAAACAATCCGATTCCGGTGATCAACACGGCGCTGGCAACGACCCCCGCGAACCTGGCGAATTTCTTGAGCGCAAATTTTGGAATTCCAGCCGGGACCGCGCTACCCGCGCCAAACGGTCCTTTGCCGATACCGGGAGCCGACACCGCGCCTGATCCGACCAACCCCGTATATCTGCAACAAGTGGCGAACACCGTGAACGCGCTGAACTCGAATCTCGGAACCAAGGCGAGGCAGCGCAACGATCTCGTGATTACGCCGCGGCTGGACTACCAGGCGAGCTCCCGCGATGGCTTGTTCCTGAGCTTGAACGTGAACCGCTTCAACTCGCCCGGAGGCGTGATCATTGACCCAACCGTCGGAAACTACGGGACGCAGACGCTGGCGAACGCCTACGTGCACACTTTCCAGGCCAGCCTGGGATGGACGCATACGTTCTTCTCGACATTGCTGAACGAGTTTCACGCCAGCACTTCGCAGGACAACGAGATCTCCACGCCGACCGGACTGGCTCCGAACACGCCCACGCTGATATTGGATAGCCCCGCCGCTTTCGTTCTGGGCAACGCTCCGTTCTCGGTGGGAAGAGTTTTTGAAAGGCAGTATTCGCTCGCCGACCGGATCGACTACGTGATCGGCAAACACACGTTGCAATTCGGTTTCGATTTCAATCGCGCGTGGGATTCGGACAACAATGATGGTGGCGCGGATCCGAACGAGGCCGTCGAGTTTGGATCTTTTCTTGGCAGTTACGAATTTTCGAATCTGGAAGCGTTCGCGCTCGGCGAATACAACAACTTCAGCCAGTCTTCGGGGAATCCGACTTTTTCTTTCGCGGTGCCTTACTACGGATTTTACGTGCAGGATTCGTTCCGGGCTTTGCCGCAGTTGACGCTGGAAATGGGCTTGCGCGAGGACTTCCAGGTTTATCCGCAGCCGGCGGAAAATCCGGGGTTTCCGCTCACCGGGCAGTATCCCAACCAGTTTCGGCGGCTGGCGCCGCGCATCGGATTCGCCTGGCAGCCGGCGTCGAAGAGCGTGGTGCGCGGGGGGTTCGGAGACTTCTACACCAACATGAACGGTCTGAACTACCGCAACGCGGTGGTCTCGAACGGACTGGCGTCGCAACAGTCTTCGGTGAATGCCAGTTACGTTTCAGGCGCGCCCAACCAGCAGCTGCCGACGTTCCCGAATATTCTGCCGAGTGATTCGCCGCTGTTCCAGGCATCGCCGGATATTTCGCTGATCGCTCCGCAGTTTCGCGTGCCTTACATCCTGCAGGCGAGTCTGCAGATTGAGCGCGAGATTTCCGAGAACACAACGGTAAGCATCGGCACGATGTGGAATCACGGTGTGCACATTCTTTCGGGCAGCGCTTATGACTTGAATCTGAATCCGTTGCAGGGCACGACGTCGTACATCGTGTGCGCTGCCAACGCAACCACAGCGCCATGCAGCGGGCCGACGATCACCCTGCCGAACATGGACAATGGCCTGCTGAGCGAAGGCCGCATCAACCCCAACCTGGGGCAGATCAACGAACTGATCAGCCCGGCGCAAAATTATTACAATTCTTTCTTCGCGCAACTGCAGCGCCGCGTGTCGCAAGGGCTTTCTCTGCAATTTTCTTACACCTTTGCCAAGAGTGCGATGCTCGATGGGATGGACTTCAACAATCAGTTCGACTTCAGCAACACGCATGCTCCTTCGCTGCTCGACCAGCGGCATCGCATCAGCCTGGCGGGCGTGTACCGGCCGGAGTTGGAACGGTTTATTCATTCGAGCACGGGGCGCGCGGCGCTTTCGGGCTGGAGGCTGAGCAGCGTGATGGAGTTTTCTTCGGGGCGTCCGTATGCGGCGATGTTGAGTCCTGCGTGCACGAGTTCGACTATGTCGTTCAGCAATTGCGACGGCGCCGATGGGAACCTGAACGACACTGCATTTAATCAGGACACCGCGAACACTGCGGGGGGCATCAATGGAGGCGGGCCGACGCCCGGGATTGGGCTGAATTCTTTCTACGGGCCGTGGCTGGAGAGAATTGATGTTGGACTGGCCCGCAGTTTTTCTATCAGAGAAGGCAAGGAACTGGAATTTCAGGCGCAGGCATTTAATTTGTTCAACCACGCCAACTACTATGTGCAGAACGGCGACGGCATCAACCAACTGCAATACAACCCGATCGGCACGAACTGCGGTGACGGGGCAACGCTGAACCAGACATGCTATCTGGTCCCCAACTCCGGTCCGGGGAATTTTGGAACGTTGCAGGAAATCAGCCCGAACGGACTGCCTCGCGTGCTGCAGTTTTCAGCGCGATTCACGTTCTAGATTTATTTTGAGTTTGATCTTCTTCTCTGCGACCTCTGCGGCCCTTCTTAGCGTCCTCTGCGGTGAAAGCTTTTTCCAGGGCTCAGAAGGGGCCTTGAACCGCAAAGTTCGCGAAGAAAGGCCGCGAAGATCGCAAAGAAGAACCGTCAACCCGCCCTGCGTTTAGATTACGGCCGAGGAACTCGTGCCGGTCGCCAGGAATACGTCGGCTACTTCCTGTCCGGCGATTTCCACGAAAGCCTGGACCACGATCGGATCGAATTGAGAGCCTGAGTCGGCTAGGAGTCGCCGTATCGCTTCTTCGTGAGGAAAACCTTTGCGGTAAGGACGATTCGACCTCATGGCGTCGTACGCGTCAATGACCGCGACGATTCGCGATTCGATGGGGATCTCGCCGGCCTTTAGCCCAACCGGATAGCCGCGTCCGTCATAGCTTTCGTGGTGGTGCAGAGCATAGAGACTGGCTTTGCCGAGGCCCGGAACGAGACGAAGAATCGACCAGCTGTATTCCGGATGCTTGTTCATCACGGCGCGTTCTTCGTCGGTCAGCTTGCCTTCTTTTCTCAGGATCGAGTCCGGGATGCCGATTTTCCCGATGTCGTGGAGAAGAGCGGCGACCTCCAGTTGATCCAGCTCGGTTTCCTCGATGCCTAATTTTCGCCCAACGCGGACTGCCCACTCTGCAAGGCGAGTGCTGTGGACACCAGTGCCCGGGTCGCGTAGATCGAGCAACTGGCTGAAGCCGAAGATCGCCGACTTGAGCAGGGAGCTTTTTTGCTCTTCAAGTTCCTTGATCCGCAAGCTGTCTGCCGTGTTCGACAGATTACCTGCGAATTCCTGAATCGAAGCTGGCAACGTGGTCGCCATAAAGTTCCTCAGCGCTAAACTATTTCGACCGCAATTTATTTCAACCCCAATTTATTTCAACCCCAGGCTGGTGCGCCAGGCCTGCACGGCCTGATACGTATCCAGGCGCCCGTTCCCCAGCTGTGGGTCGGAAATGTTTTGTGCGTGCGCCAGAGCCTTGGCAGCCTGAGGTTCCCAGCTGGGGAGGTTGGAGCCGCCGAGCGAAATCGAAATCCCGAGCAGGCTCAATGAGAGCCCGCTTCCAGCGCTGGATTGAGTGTTGTATTCCGAAACCATCAATGCGGTGGTTCCCGTGACGAGCGGGGTGCTGAAAGAAGTTCCCCATCCTGCGGCATAGGTTCCGTAGGGATAGGTGGTCATCACGCCTTCGCCGGGGGCAGCCAGCCAGACCGGCGGCGCTCCGTAGTTGGAGAAGGTCGACTGAGTATCCTGGTTGCTTGTGGACGCGACGTCGATCACGCCCTTAAGCGCGGCCGGGTAGACGGTAGTCTGCTCTCCGCTGTTGCCCGCGGCGGCCACGCAGATCACACCACTCGCGGTCGCGTAACTCACCGCGTTCGCCAGCTGCTGCGAAGAGGTGGTGTAGTTGAAGCTCATGTTGATCACTTTGGCGCCGTGAGCGACTGCGTAGTAAATGGCCCGCAGAATGTCGGAGTTATAACCGGTTCCGTTCGCCTGGAACGCTTTCAGGGGCAGAATCTTGGCCTGCGGGGCTACAAGATGAATAATGCCGGCCGTCATGGTGCCGTGGCCGAAGGCGGCGTAGTTGGGGTTTCCATCGAGTACTGCAACGGTGGATTGATCGAGCACCGCGACCGTGGACTGGCTGACCTGCGCAGTCTGAACATTGTCGCCGTCGAGAACGGCAACGGTGGACTGGCTCACGTCGCTCATTTCCGAGCCGCCGCTCTGGTTGCGCGTGAAGTCGTAGCCGGTCAACAAAACATTCTTCAGGACGGGATGATTAGGATCAACGCCGGTGTCGATATCCGCGACAACCACTCCGGAGCCCGCAGTGTTGAACGCGCTTTGTGTCGTTCCCGTTCGGATGAGCGTGTTCGCCGGCTGGTACACATAGCCATGCCACACGGTGGTTCCGTAATAAGAGTACGGAGCTTCATCGTTCAGGTACGTTGGCACCGCGCCCGCCGAAGCTCCCTGGGTCTGGACGAACTGGTCAGTTTCGATCGAGACCAGTCCCAGCAAGTTCAGGTTGAGCAGGGAGGTAAGCGGAGCGAGCGCCGAGGGAATTTCGATCATGAAAAGCTGCCCTTGCGGATCGCCCAGGCTTTCCACCGTGGAGCAACCGAGTAGTGCGCAAAGATTCAGAATGCCGTTCAGGCCGAGGCTGTCGCTGACCACCAGGCGGGTCTGCGGAACTGCCTGAGCTGCCGATGTTTGCGCACTCAGAATTTGCGCTCCAAGACCCAGGCACAGCAGAAACGCCAGGCAAGCACGGAAAATCCTCGATTGGTAGAACTGGTCGTTCGAAAATTGGCTGGTTCGCATGGTTCTCACGGGTTCCCCTTTGACTCGGCCGGGCCTAGGTTTCTGCTCCTGCTCGAGTCTACGTAAAAGTTAGAAACTTCAAAACTTACACGCGTAATTCGTACGGGTTACTATTCGGGGTTACCTTCGGGCCATCCGGCGAGAAGGCATCCACCTAATCCAAGTGTTTTCTATCAGTTGGCTTGCCTTGGATTCCGTACAGGGGGAGAACAATGGCATCAGACTTGTCTCGGCTGACCGAGATGGAGAGGCTGTTTGTAGCGTTAAATTCGAACTGAAATTCACCAAACTGATTTGTTGACGTCTCTGCAATCGGGCGCCTGCCATCCTGCAGGAGCACGGCTAGGCCTGAAGCCGCGCGCTTACCCCTGCGGCTCAGGACTTGGCCCACCAGGGCAGCCTGATGCGCTTCGCGGTGCGGTTCTACACGAAGATCAATGTAGTATTCGTCGGTTTCATAGAGAAACTGCCGTGCTGCGACCGAACCGCGCATTCCCGCGGGGACGGGCGCGAGACTGGAATCGAATAACAGGCGAAAGCCGAGGCTTTTTTCGGGAGTGATCGTCGCAAACTGGCTTTTGATAACGCGGACGACGTCGGAGGGCGGGGTTAGAGCGCTTTCTGCCTGCCCTATGGCATGGACGATCTGCCATGTATTCAATACGTTGGCGCACTTGGTGCATCCCTCATCGACGTGTCGCTGCATGGTCATTTTTGTGCCCGTCGCCACCAGGTTCCTCGCAAAATCTGCCCAGGATGCGTCGCTAAAGTGCTTCACCAGAACCTCCGCCGGGGGGAGCGGACCAGACTGCTTGTGGTCACTCCAGCCTTGCTTTCTCTTAGATCTTTATGCTGGCTCTGTGGAATAAGGGCAGTGGCGGAGTGAAAAAATATAGGGGCGGAGAAATAAACTTTCGGGAGTCAGGCCTTGCCCACGAGAATGAATGGAGCCCATTGATAACAATGGGGATA
>JBEKDY010000089.1:0-15961 GCA_050014115.1 Candidatus Sulfotelmatobacter sp.
ATGGTTCAGGTCGGCCATCAGATCAGCAGCCTGTATAACGCGGACCACACGAACTTTGGTCCGCGTGGGGGCTTTGCGTGGGACATCGGCGGCAATGGCAAGACGGTGCTGCGCGGCGGCGGCGGCCTGATCTATGAAACCGTGAACTGGCAGTCGTTTGTCGCCTTCAACAACGCCTTCGGACCGGGCAGCGTTCCGACGGGCGCGCCGATTGATGCAGCGGGCGACACCTCCGGCGGCACGATTACCACGGGGAACGTCACCGTAAAGAATTTCCTGAACTATCCTACGACTTGGGATTCCACTACCACTCCTCTTTACGGCGGCAGCACGGTCAACTGCTACAACAGCCCCTGCCCCATCATGACCGTGAACCGGAACCTGACCACTCCGTATGTCTGGAATTGGAATCTCAACCTGCAGCATTCCTTCACTCCCAACTTGTCGCTGGAAGCCGCCTACGTGGGCAATCGTGGAACGAATCTGATGGGGTCGGCGGTCAGTACGACACGACCAACAATCCGGCCTGCCAGGTTGCGCCCGAAAACGGGCCCTTTACCAACGCGTTTCCCTACTTAGCCAACATCTTCCAGATGGGCAACGTCTACCGCTCGAATTACAACGGATTGCAAGTCACATTGAATGCGCGCAACTACCATGGCCTGAGCATGGTAGCCGGGTACACCTATTCGCATGCACTTGACGATGTGGGCGCGAACTGGGATTTCGGCTACGGTTCCGGCCTGCCGCAGGACGCCTACAACCCCGGCGCCGAATACGCCAACAGCGATTTCGATATCCGCCACCGGCTCACCGTATCGCTCACCTACGCGATCCCTGGAAAGAAGGGCTTCGGGCAGATGCGCGAAGGCTGGGAAGTCAACTCTATTATTACGCTGGAAAGCCCGCAGTACTGGGGGCCGATGGACGAAGGCACGGATGCGGCTGGTATTGGGCCGTTGCCAGTGAGCCCGCCCGCCAACACTCCGATTCGCTGGAGCTTTTACGGCAAGACGTCGGATTTCAAGTCTCAGAAAGGGGTTGGGATTCCGCATTTCGGCGGCAATAACAGCCCCAGCGATCCAAGCGCCAACCCAGCCTGCAACACCAAGGCTCTAGCATTGGACGGGGGCAGCCCGGGAGCGTCCACGGAGTCGCTCGCATTTTTTGGCTGCTACGCCAACGGAAATTCCATCATGCTTCCGCCGCCGCTCGGCCAATTCGGGAACATGGGCCGGAACATGTTCGAGGACACTGGCTTCAGGAATTTTGATTTCTCCGTGGGCAAGAGTTTCCACTTTGGAGAAACCAAGCGGCTCCAGTTCCGCGCCGAGTTTTTCAATATTTTCAATCATCCGAACTTTGCCAACCCTTACGGCGGGCAGAACGGGTACGGGCTGAACGATCCTTCGGTGCAGCCGTTCGGTTGCGGATGCGCCACGCCAGACGTTGCGGCGGCCAATCCTGTGATCGGATCCGGCGGCAGCCGCGCCACGCAGTTGGGGCTGAAGTTCACGTTCTAGCTGTTCAGCTTAGGGTTGGTTGATCGAGGCTGGTTGATCGAGGCTGGCTGATCGAGATTCGGACTAAATCGAAGGCCGGACGCAATTCCGTCCGGCCTTTTTCCCATCGTTGATCTCGGCGTGAAACTTTGGCGTCGCGATTGGCGAGCCTGGATGGTTGAAGCGATATGGTTCATATCATGAATATTAAGAGTGAGTTTTCTTTCGCAATTTTATTACTGGCATTTTTGGCGCTGATTTCTGCCAGCGCTCTGTCCCAGGAACCTGCCAAAAAAGAAGAACGGCGCGAGCGCACGATTGACGAGGTCAAGGTGGAAGCGGTCCGGCGGGCCGAAGTGGGCCAGTACCCGCTGATCGGGCTCGATCCCGCCGACGTGAAAGAAGCCTTCGCCAGCATCCACACCAGCGACAAAGACGAATGGGCCGCCGGGTTCATGCATGTGGCGGACCGCTACTTCGACGAGGCGAACTCGCTCGAAAAATCAACGAGTCCCGATAAAGCCGATCTGGCTAAGGCCAACGCCGATTACATCCGCGCCTGGCGGCTTTATTCCTTCGGACGCTGGCCGATTCCAGCTTCTCCGGGCAAACAGCGATCGTACGAAAAAGCCATTGAGGCGTTCCTGGCGCACGCGAAGTTTTTCGATCCGCCGCTTGAAGTCGTGCACATTCCGTTCGAAGGCAAAGAGATTATCGGCTACCTGCGCCTGCCGAAAAATGCGACGGGCCCGGTGCCGCTGGTGATCGCGGTGAATGGGCTCGACAGCCGCAAGGAAGATCTCACCGAGAGTTTCGGAGCGATTCTTCCTTTCGGAATTGGCTTTCTCGCGGTCGACGGTCCCGGGACCGGCCAGAATCCGATCAAAGTAAGTGAGACGGCGGACCGGATGCTGTCGAGGGTAATTGATTACGCGCAGTCGCGGCCCGAGATCGACAGGAACCGCATCGCCATGCACGGAGTGAGTTGGGGAGCTTACTGGGCGACGAAGATGGCGATCGTGGAACGCGCCCGCCTGCGGGGAGCTAGCGCACAGTCTCCGCCGGTCGACAGATTTTTCCAGAAAGATTTCCTGACGAACTCGCTGCTGGGCAATCGCGAGTATCTTTTCGATCAGGTCCCTGCGCTGATGAATATTCTGGAGGGCGTGCACACGATCGAGGAACTGGGCGACTCTCTGCCGAAGTTGTCGCTGGTTCACCAGGGCCTTCTCGGCAAACCGATGGCTCCCATGCTGATCCTGGCGGGTGTGCTCGATACGCAAGTTCCGATCGAAGATGAATACCTGCTCCTGAGTAAGGGCGACGTGCCGAAGGAAGCCTGGATCAACCCCCACGGCGGCCACCTGGGCCGGCAGGTGGGAGTATGGCCCGACCCCCTGATTTTCAAACAAGTAATTATTCCGTGGCTGGTGAAGACGCTGGAAGCACCGGCGAATTAGGGTTGGGCGGCTGACGCCACTAGTTTGCTGACTGCAATTTGCCGGCACCGGCACAGTGCATAGGTTCGCTTCGACCCGCGGCAGGCTTTCGCTTCGCTCAGAATGACAGCCGCAGGATGAGGGACCAGTTTTTCGGTACTTTCGCAGGTTCCCGAATCGGGAGGTAATTCTTTCGTAACCACCCCTCTGCACAATTTTTGCTGCACATTCACACTGCTGCAATATTGTGCAGATAGCATCTAACCTGGGGAGGGCGCTGCATGGGTTCACCGCGGATTTCGAAATCGTTGCCGCTGCAGGTGGCCGCCGTCTGCTATCGCCGGCGCGGTCCCGAAGTTGAGTTCCTGCTGGTGAATACCAACGGCGGGAACAAGTGGACTTTTCCCAAGGGATCTCCTGACGCGCACCTTTCCCACAGCCAGGCCGCGGAGCGCGAAGCCGTGGAAGAAGCCGGCGCCACCGGCACCATCGAGCCGCGCCACTTTCACCTCTACATTCATTCCAAGGGTGTGTTCTGGCAGTCGGGGGGCGTGCAGGAATTCGTAGTCAAGGCTTTTCTGATGGAAGTGCGGCAGATGCGCCGACCCGATGAGGCGATGCGGCATCCCTCATGGTTCAGTCCTGAGGAAGCAAGGCGCCATCTGGCCAAAGGCCGCGAAGTGAAGTACGCTCGCGAACTTGAAGCTGTGATCGACCGCGCCCTGGAGCGCATCCACTTTCGCGGCGCTCTCTGGGCAACTGACCACGGAAGCCGCAACGCACGCGCCGCAGTCCAGTCGTAAACCTCACTCCTCGTTTTTCGTTCTTCGTTCGGGACTCGGGACTCAGTACTCGTTACTGATTCTATGAGACGATAATTCCAGCACGACTTGAACGAAATATGATTCAGCTTTCCGCCGCCGGAAAACGCTTCGGCCACAAACTGCTGTTTGAAAATGTCGACTGGCTGATCACGTCTCACGACCGGGTTGGACTCGTGGGCGCGAACGGCACGGGCAAGACCACGCTGATGAAGGTTCTGGCCGGGCTCGATACGCTCGACTACGGCGCGCTCACCATCGCCAAAGGCACTACGGCCGGATACCTTCCGCAGGATGGGCTTTCGCTTTCCGGACGAACGGTTTTCGCCGAATGCATGTCGGTGTTTGACGAGCTCCGCAATATGGAGCGCGAGCTCGAAACGCTGACCCACAGCATCGCGGAACTCGACCACACCAGCACCGCGTATGCGGACGTGGCCGATCGCTATCACCGTCTGGAGCACGAGTTCCAGACCCGCGGCGGCTATTCCATTGAAGCTGAAGTCGGAAGGGTGCTGATGGGGTTGGGTTTTCGCAAAGAAGACTGGGAGCGGCAGACCGATGAATTTTCCGGCGGCTGGCAGATGCGCCTGGCGCTCGCCAAGCTGCTGCTGCAGAAGCCGAACCTGCTGCTGCTCGACGAGCCCACCAACCATCTTGATCTGGAAGCCCGCAACTGGCTGGAAGAATATCTGCACGACTATCCGCATTCGTTCGTGCTGATTTCGCACGACCGTTATTTTCTCGACGTCACGGTCAGCAAGATCGCCGAAATCTGGAACAAGAAGATCTGGTTCTACACCGGCAACTACGACAAATTTCTGGCGCAGAAAACCCAGCGCAACGAACAGATGCAAGCGGCTTACCGCAACCAGCGCGAGCGCATCGAGCAGCTCGAAGTATTCATCAACCGCTTTCGCTACCAGGCCACCAAGGCAAAGCAGGTGCAAAGCCGCATCAAGGAACTGGAGAAAATTGAGCGCATCGAGGTTCCGCCGGAAGAAAAGACGATCCACTTTTCGTTCACTCAGCCGAAACAAAGCGGACGGATCGTGGCTGAATTCGAGGGCGTGGCCAAGAGTTATGCGGGAAAAGATGGGGCGGAGAAGAAAGTTTTCAGCAACGTCGACTTCATGATTGAGCGCGGCGACCGCATCGCGCTGGTCGGCATCAACGGTGCAGGAAAGTCGACGCTGATCAAATTACTCGCCGGAAGTGAGCCGCTCACCAGCGGCGAATTCCGCCTCGGCCACAACGTTGACCCGGATTATTTCGCGCAGGACCAGTACAAGGAACTCAATCCCGACGCCCGCATTCTGGATGATCTCGGCGACCTCTCGCCGAGCTCGACCCAAACTGAACTTCGCGGCCTGCTGGGCTGCTTTCTCTTTTCCGAGGATGACGTCTTCAAGAAGCTCGGCGTACTTTCCGGCGGCGAGCGCGGTCGCTACGCGTTGTTGCGGCTGCTCCTGCACCCCGCGAACTTCCTGCTGCTCGACGAGCCCACCAACCACCTCGATCTGCGCGCGAAAGACGTTCTGCTGGGCGCGCTTATGGAATACACGGGGACTGTTGTGTTCGTTTCTCACGACCGTTATTTCATCGACAACCTGGCCACGCGCGTGTTCGAGATTGGCGGCGGCAAGGTTGAAATCTATCCCGGCAATTACGAAGACTATCTCTGGCGCAAGCAAGGCGGGGACAAAAGGGCGCCAACACTCGATGACGTGCCGCGAGCCAGTGTGCCACGCAATCGAAGCACGTCCGCCCCGAGCGCCGCGAAACCCGCAACAACTGCACCGACCAACGGAAATTCTGGCGGGGAAACCGCAAAGACCCTGGAAGAATCAAAAGCAAAACGCGTCAATCCTATCAAGCGCAAACAGATCGAGGACCGCGTCCACGAGCTCGAAGAAGCAATCTCCCGCGCCGAGGATGCCATCACCGCGTGTGAGACTTCACTGCAGAATTTCGTGAGCGCCGAAGAGAGCCAGCGCCAATCGCAGGCGCTTGACCAGCAGAAGGCCAGCCACGCCGCTTTGATCGAAGAATGGGAGGGCCTGTCCCGAGCCCTGCAGGAATCCGACTGACCGTGTGGAGTGGGCGCTCCACACGACCTGCTCCACACGACCCACCGCAAACGCCCCCAGCGGACACGATCTTCCGTAATCTCGGTGATCCGCTTACCTGTGTGCGATATTCAGATTGGCCGAACGGGCAACAACTCCCGCCAGCCACAAATTTCAGACCAACCGCATGGAGCGGCCCCAGCCAGTGAGGTGCCGCGCGGGAACCCAAGGAAGGTCGCAATGCTTCAGTCGTCAGAGAATTCTTTCCTCAAGTCGAACACACCGGCTTCCAACCCCAACTCGTTCAACCCGATCAAAACCGTCACTGCCCCCGTGGACCAGGCGACCATTGGCCGCACCTTGGTCATCAAGGGTGAGATTACCGGCTCTGAAGCGCTTTACATCGATGGCCGCATCGAAGGCAAAATCACCATGCCTGAGAGCCGCGTCACCATCGGACGCAACGGCAAGGTGGATGCCAGCATCTCTGCCCGCGAGGTGGTTGTGATGGGCAAGGTGAATGGCAACATCGAATGCACCGACCGCGTCGACATTCGCAGCGAAGGTTCCGTCACCGGCGATGTCTCCACTTCGCGCATCAGCGTGGAAGATGGCGCAGTGCTGAAGGGCGGCATCCAGGTGCGCAGCTCTGACACGAAGAATCAGCAGTCGAAGCCCGCGGATTCGGCGAAGGCTCCTGAAATGCAGAAGTCTTTGTCTGCGACCGCCAGCGCGTAAGCTTTTTGGGGACTTACCGCAGCATGAAGCAAGGGCACGCTCGCGCGTGCCCTTGCTTTTTCCTGCCCTGATTCTCGGTCCGCGGCCGTTCTTACACCTCTGCGGTTAAGCCTTGCCCGTCTGGGGTTTAAAATCCAGCGCCGCCGAATTCATGCAATACCGCAACCCGGTCGGAGCGGGACCGTCCTCGAATACGTGCCCCAGGTGCGCGTCGCAAGTGGCGCAACGAACTTCGGTGCGCTCCATGCCGTAAGCGGTATCTTTATGCTCGATCACGCCGCTGCCCTCGGCCGGCTTGTAAAAGCTGGGCCAGCCGGTGCCCGAATCAAACTTCGTCTTCGAATCAAACAGCGGAGCCCCGCAGCACACGCAGTGGTACACCCCCGGCTCTTTGGTCTTCCAGTAGGCGCCGGTGAATGCGCACTCCGTGCCCGCCTCGCGGGTCACGTGATACTGCTCGGGCGTGAGTTTCTGCTTCCACTCCGCCTCGGGTTTCACAATTTTCTCGGCAATTTTCTCAGCCATGAATAGCTCCATTCTTTACGATCAATTTCTTATATTTATTAGATGTTCGAGCACGCGGAAAGTGGCATAAGCCAGTCTGTGGCCCGTAGACCTGGCTCACCCTCCCACTTCCCCGCCCACGCCCCAGTACTTCCCGCGAAAAAACAGCAGCGGCTCGCCCGCTCGGACCACCACGTCCTCGACCTCCGCAATGAACACGGTGTGGTCGCCGGCCTCCTGCGCGGAATGCAGCCGGCACTCCAGATACGCCAGTGCCCCATGCAGCATCGGAGTGCCGTGCCCCGTGCGATCGAATCGCGCGCCGGCTTCGGTTTCCGCGTGCTCATGGGTGCGGTCCGGTCGCGCGTAGTATTCCGAAATCGCGCGCTGATCTTCACGCAGCACGTTGATGCCGAATCGCTTTTTGGCATGCAGGTGGGCATGCGTGCGCGTGTTGTGGTCGACGCACACCAGCACCAGCAGCGGATCGAGTGACACCGAAGCGAACGCGTTCGCGGTCATGCCGTGGACTTCCCCGTCCAGGTCGACGGTGATGATAGTCACGCCCGTGGCGAAAGATCCCATCGCTTTTCGGAATTCGGAAGAATTCAGGCTCATGCTCGTCTTCGCGACTGTAGGAAAAATCGTAGAGACGTTGCTTGCACGTCTCTCTAACCACATTTCTCTGTCTCCACCATTCGCGGCGCCGCCAGCGGAGACGTAGCCAGCTACGTCTCTACGAGCGCGTCCACGCGCAGACGGTTACATTACCACGGCTTGCCGTTGATGTATGATTCGGATCATCCGAACGCCGTGTCGCTGAATGCAATCACGCCTGTCGCACCCCTCTCACGGGACACCGCTTTGCGCCTTATCCAGTGCCCCGACGGCGATCTTCCCGAACTTCTCGCCGCCGCCCGCGCCGCCAAGGAACGTTTCAAGCCTCGCATTGTCACCTACTCTCGCAAGGTCTTCCTGCCGCTGACCAATCTCTGCCGCGATTACTGCGGCTACTGCACCTTCCGCCGCGATCCCGGAGACCCGGGCGCGCACACCATGACTCCTGACGAGGTTCTTGCCGTCGCCCGCGCCGGGGAAAAACTTGGCTGCACCGAAGCTCTGTTCAGCCTGGGCGACAAGCCGGAACTGCTTTTCCCGGAGATGCGCGAGACCTTGCGTCATCTTGGCTACAAATCCACGCTGCACTACCTCGAGGCCATGTGCGAACTGGTGCTGCGCGAGACCACCCTGCTACCACATCCCAACCCCGGCCTGCTCAGCGCCGAATGGATTGCGCGTCTCGCCGCCGTTTCTCCCAGCATGGGTCTGATGCTCGAAACCACTAACGCCAGCCTGCTGGCTCCCGGCGCGGCTCACGACAACGCTCCCGACAAAGTTCCAGCTAAGCGCCTGCGCACTATCGAAGACGCTGGCCGGCAAAACGTTCCCTTCACTACGGGACTGCTGATCGGCATCGGCGAATCCGCCGAGGATCGCGTCGATACTCTGCTTGCTATTTGTGATCTGCACGAGCGCTACGGACACATCCAGGAAGTAATTGTGCAGAATTTCCGCGTGAAGGCCGCCATCCCCATGGCTCACTGGCCCGAACCCGGGCTCGGCGAAATGTTGCGCACCGTGGCAGTAGCTCGCTTGTTACTCCCAGACGTGAATATTCAGGCGCCGCCCAATCTCTCCGCGCCTTACTATGAGGAGTTGCTGGAAGCCGGCATTAACGACTGGGGAGGAATCTCGCCTTTGACCCCCGACTACATCAACCCGGAAAAGCCCTGGCCGCATCTGGAGCAGCTTCGGCTGCGCACCGAGGCCCAGGGTTTTGAGTTGCGCCAGCGTCTGCCGGTGTATCCCGAATTTCTTCCCGCAGTAATGGCGAAGCCTGGACTGCTTTCGGAAAAACTCGCCGCCGCCACCGATCCTTCAGGTTTCGCCCGGAGGGTGGCATGATCTGTGTTCTCACTGGCGGCACCGGCGGCGCCAAGTTTGTCGACGGCCTGCGCCAGGTGATGCCCGCGGAAGAGATCACGCTCATCGTCAACACCGGCGATGACCTTCTCTGGTGGGGGCTCTACGTTTCGCCCGACATCGATTCCATCACTTATGTTCTCTCGGGCATGTTGAGCCGCGAACGCGGATGGGGAGTGAAAGGCGACACCTTCCTCTGCCTGCAGGCCATGGGACAACTCGGCGAGCCCACGTGGTTCCACACCGGCGACCGCGACCTGGCCGTGCACCTGCTGCGCTCGCGTCACCTGGCAGAAGGCAAAACGCTTTCCGAGGCAACGGCGCTGGTCTGCGAAAAACTTGGCGTGAAAGCTCGCATCCTGCCCATGAGCGATTCGCGCGTCGAAACTCGGGTCGACACTCCGGTGGGCGAATTGAGCTTCGAAGAATATTTTGTCCAGCGCTGGTATCAGGATCCTGTGAACTCTGTGCGCTTCGCTGGAGCCTCCGACGCCGAGCCCGCGCCCGGCGTGATTGAAGCCATCGAGGCCGCCGATGCGATTCTGATCGCGCCGAGCAATCCCGTCACCAGCATTGGCCCCATCCTCGCTGTGCCCGGCATTCGCGAAGCGCTGTGCCGCGCCAAGTGCAAGATTGGCGCGATCAGCCCCATCATCAGCGGCGCTGCGGTGAACGGGCCGGCAGGAATTCTCATGGTGGCGCAGGGTCTGCCCAGTTCCATCGCCGGCGTGGCGCAGGCGTATGAGGATTTTCTCGACGTCCTGATCTGCGACACGCGCGACTCCCGGCCCGCCGAGGTGTTGCGCAAGACCGGGGTGCGCGTGCAGTGCGCGCAAACCATCATGCGCACTCCGGAGGACAAAGCTGA
The DNA here is from genome assembly GCA_050014115.1 of Candidatus Sulfotelmatobacter sp. Lineage (GTDB taxonomy): Bacteria > Acidobacteriota > Terriglobia > Terriglobales > Acidobacteriaceae > Sulfotelmatobacter. The sequence continues at coordinate 9,925 of JBEKDY010000089.1, forward strand.
GCTTGCGCGCAAGGCGCTGGCGCTGGTCTCCGCCTCGCCGGTTTCCGAGCAGGGCGCTGCCGGGCAAACTTCTTCGGATCATACTTCTTCAGATCAAGCTTCTTCCGGCCAGTCTTCGTCCGACAAAGCTGCCTCTGACACGGCTCCCTCCGAAAACGCTTCCTCCGAACAAACTCCGGCAGAAGAAGCTCCCGCCAGCCGGCCTTTCATTCGCTTCCGATCGGTGGACGATCCGTCGTGATCCTGGTTCCGGTCAAGAATCTCTCTGGCGCGAAACAGCGCCTCGCTTCGCTGCTCGATCAGAAACTGCGCACCGAATTGGCGCAAGCCATGCTGCACGACGTGCTCTCCGCTCTCGCCGCGTGGAACGATGACGTTGAAGATAAAGCCCGCCCCGACGTCGCCGTTGTGAGCAGCGATCCATTCGCGATCGAACTAGCGCGCGAATACGCTTTCGAAATCATTCCCGATCCCGCAAACCCCGGCGAGACCGGCGCCATCGAAATGGCCACACAAATCTGCGTCGATCGCGGCGTCGCGAGCACGCTGGTGATCCCCGCCGACATTCCGCTGATGCGGTCGTGGGAACTCGCAGAGATTCTGAAGCAGGCCCCCCCGGAAGGCAGCGTTCTGGTCCCCGCTGCTGACGGACGCGGCACCAACGCCGCTTACCGCAGTCCCGCCGCGCTGTTTCCGCTGCGCTTCGGCAACGACAGCTTCAAGCCGCACCATGCCGCCGCCCTGGCCACAGGCAAAACTTGCGTGGTGCTGCGACTCCCAGGCATCGCCGTCGATGTCGACAGCCCCGAAGATCTCCAGCATCTCGTCTCGCTTCCAGGCGAAACCCGCGCACAGCATCTGGCCCGCAAATGGCTCACCACAACTCGTGTGGGGACGGGCGACTTGCCCGCCCTGCCGCGCAGCGGCGACTTATGAAAGCCGCCATACGAAACGAAATTCGTCTCATCCCAATCGTCGTTTCCGGAGAAATTCAACCTGGCGACGATATCCCGGAAAAGCTTCTAGACGCGCTTCGTCGCCACCGCCAGTCCTTCCGCGCAGGCGATATCCTGATCGTCAAACACAAAATCGTCTCCAAGGCCGAAGGACGACTAGTAGACCTGGCAACCATAAAGCCCTCTGCCAGTTCCGTCGCTTGGGCGAAAAGATATCAGCTTGACGCTCGAGTGATCGAGTTGGCCTTACGCGAATGCCGCGCCGTAATCCGCCGCAAGAGCGGAGTGCTCATCACCGAGACCCACCACGGCTTCCTCTGCGCGAACGGCGGCATCGATGTCTCCAACGTGAACGGCGGACGCCACGCTCTCCTGCTCCCCAAAGATCCCGACCACTCCGCCCGCGAACTCCATCGTGACCTCAAAAAGCGCACCGGCCTCGACATCCCGGTCATCATCACCGACAGTTTTGGACGACCCTGGCGCGAAGGCCTGGTGGACCACTGCATCGGGATTGCTGGCATGAAGCCCTTGCGCGACGATCGCGGCCGCCGCGATCCCCACGGCTACCAGCTCCACGCGAGCCTCGAAGCGGTCGCCGACGAACTGGCCGCCGCCGCGGGTCTGGTCTGTGGCAAACTCAACCGTACTCCAGCGTGCATCGTGCGCGGATTCCCTTACGAACCCGGCCCCGGCCGAACCCGCGACCTGCTTCGCCCTGCAAAGACCGACCTCTTCCGGTAGACTTCCCCTGTAGAGACGTTGCTTGCAACGTCTAGCCGTCCCAGGCAGATCGGCGTGTGGTAAGAAGAGACGTAGCCAGCTACGTCTCTACGGAGAGTCTCATGCCCCGCGAACTTGCGCCTTCCGAACTCGAAACTTTCCCCGCGCTCGACTGGCTCGACATTGCTCCGCGCCTCACTCCTGCCACGCGCGCCTCACTCGATAAAATTCTAGAAACGCAAAACGGCGCTGCGCTTTCTCTGGAAGAATCCTTCGCGCTCGCCCACTCGGACAGCGACGATCTCCTCGGCCTGCTGGTCGCCGCGAATCTTCTCCGCGCTGAACTCGCTGGCAATCTCGTCACCTACGTGGTAAACCGCAATATCAATTTCACCAATATCTGCTTTGTGGGATGCAAATTCTGCGCCTTCAGCCGTGGCCCGCGCGAGTCTGACACCTATTTCCTCGACCCGGAACAGGTTGCGCAGAAAGCAGTGGAAGCCTGGCAAGTCGGTGCCACCGAGGTCTGCATCCAGGGCGGTCTGCCACACGGACTGCCCGCCTTTTACTATCGCGATATTCTCCGCGCCGTGAAGCGCGCCGTCCCGGGCATGCACATCCACGCTTTCTCGCCCATGGAAATCGTCTATGGCGTCGAGCTCACCGGCATGCCGGTCGCCGATTATCTCGCCATGCTGCGCGACAACGGCCTGGGTACGCTTCCCGGCACCGCCGCCGAAATTCTCGACGACGAGATTCGCCACATCCTTTCCGCTAATAAGCTGTCAACCGCGCAATGGATCGAAGTCATCCGCACCGCGCACCGCGCTGGCATCCGCACCACGTCCACGATGATGTACGGCCATACCGAAACTCCGGACCACTGGGTGCGCCAAATGCTGCTGCTGCGCGACATTCAGAGCGAAACCGGAGGCTTCACCGAATTCGTCCCGCTCGGCTTCGTTCACCAGAACACGTTGCTCTTCCATCAGGGACTCGCGCGCAGCGGTCCAACCCTGGCCGAGCACCTCAAGGTTCACGCGCTGTCGCGGATCCTGCTCGCCGGCTCCATCAACAACATTCAGGTTTCGTGGGTAAAGTTGAACCGCCGCCTCTCGCAGCTTTGCCTGCACGCGGGCGCGAACGATTACGGCGGCACGCTGATGGAAGAAAATATTTCGCGCGAAGCCGGAGCCACCGCCGGCCAGTACACCAGTCCGGAAGATTTCCAGGCGCTGATTCTGGAGATGGGCCGCATCCCCGCCGAGCGTAACACCTCTTACTCGCGCATTCAGATCAAGATGCCCCTGAATGAAGCCGAATTCACCGCGGAGCAAGCCGTCGTTGCGGAGTTCGCATGAGTGGCGACCCCGCACCGGCAGCCCCCGCCCGTCCCATCGCAATTCTCGGAGGCACCGGCCCGGCCGGCACCGGACTGGCGCTGCGCTGGGCCCGCGCCCAGGAGAGCGTTATCATTGGCTCACGCGACGCGCAGCGCGCCCGCGACGTCGCCGCCGCCGTTCGAGGGAAAGTTGGATTTGGAGCGCTCGTCTCCGGCATGGAAAACAGCGCCGCCTGCGCCGCCGCCGACATTCTGATGCTCACCGTCCCCTTCGATGGCCAGGCCGCGCTGCTCAAGCAACTCAAACCCGCGATCACCGAAGGCAGCATTCTGATTGACGCCACCGTGCCTCTCGCCGCCGCGGTCGGCGGACGAGCCTCCCGCACTCTGGGCGTCTGGCAAGGTTCCGCGGCTCAGCAAACCGCCGAACTTGTGCCCAAGGGCGTGAGCGTGGTCGCAGCCTTCCACAACATTTCCGCCGAACTGCTGAATGGAGACTCTCCGCTCGACTGCGACGTGATCGTCTGCAGTGACGATCCCGACGCCGCGCAACTCACGCGCGAGCTGGCCGCGAAAATTCCCGGAGTCCGCGCCATCGACGGCGGCAAACTCGAGAACGCCCGCACCGTCGAGCAGATCACTGCATTGCTGATCGGCTTCAACATCCGCCACAAAGGCCACGCTGGAATTCGCATCACCGGCCTGCCCCCGGAAGCGTATCGCTAGACTCTTTCTCGATTGGGTATCCAACGGCAGCCGTGCACCGTGTTGCTAGTCCTCCGCCACCGGCCCTGTCATCTCTTCCGCCGGTTCGCCGCCGGCCATGGCTTGGGCCACAATGAGCTGGCGCGCTTCCACCCGAATTTTTGGCAATTGCACGCCGAACCACCACGCTCCTGCCACCGCCGCCAGACCGCCAATCGCCACGGTTATGGGGGCCCCGAGGCGGTCTGAAAGTGCGCCACCCAGCAATGCTCCGATCGGAGCCATGCCCATAAACATCATGGAATACACGGCCATCACCCGCCCGCGCAATGCATCCGGCACCATCGACTGAATCAGCGTGTTCGATGCCGCCATCTGCAGCATGATAAAATATCCCACCGGCATGAGCAGCGCCACCGAGAGCCAGAACGATTTCGAAGCTGCGAACAGCATCAGGCTTACGCCAAATCCGGCGCAGCACACCGTAACCCAGCGTCCCAGACCTTTCACTCCCGAACGCATGGCCAGAGTCAGCGCACCCAGTAGCGCGCCCACGCCGGCTGCGCCCATCAGAATGCCGAGCCGTACGGCTCCCAGGTCGTGCGCCCCGATCAGCGACGCGAACTCCTGCCCGCCGCCGCGCAAAACGCGGTCGGCAAAAATCGGCATCAGCACTACGTAAGGCATACCCGTCACGCTGACCACACCGAGCAAGAGCAGCAGGGTGCGAATCGGCGCGGTATGTTCCACGAACTGAAAACCCTCCACGATATGCTCATAGGGCGAAGCCTTGCTCGGCACTCTCGCTGCGGCCTTCACTTTCATCAGCAGCAATCCAACGATCACCGCGATATAGCTCACGGCATTCGCGAAAAAGCACCAGCCCTCGCCCAGCCTCGCCACCAGCACGCCGGCCACAGCCGGCCCGATCACGCGCGCTCCGTTGAACATGGAGGAGTTCAGGGCGATCGCGTTCATCAGATCTTCCTTGCCGACCATATCCACCAGAAACGATTGCCGGCCGGGAATGTCGAACGCGTTCACCACGCCCAGCAACGCTGCCAGCACGAACACGTGCCACACCTGGATTTTCCCGGTGAGCGTGAGTGCGGCCAATACAAACGCCAACAGCATCGAGACAGTCTGCGTGGCAATCACAATCCGCTGTCGATTCACCCGATCGGCCGTGATTCCCCCGATGGGCGCAATGAGAAAAACTGGAATCTGGCTGGCGAATCCCACCGCACCCAGCAGCAATCCCGATCCGGTCAGCTTGTAGACGAGCCACGACTGGGCCACGGTCTGCATCCAGGTACCGGTCAGAGAAATCAATTGTCCGCTGAAGAACAGCTGGAAGTTGCGATGGCGCAGGGCTCGTCCCGCCGCCTGCCAGCGTAAACCGGGCTCGGAAGCCGCTCCGGCCGGCGTTGCCAGCTCATTCTCTGGAATGGAAGTCTTCGATTCAGCCACGTTCGCTTCTTTGGATGTCACGGCGCCGATCCAGGCATCACTATATCGTGAAGCTGTTTTCGGGAATTCAGCCGCAAGCTTTGCCGCTGTCAGCGACCCGTGACTGACTTAATAACTGTTCAACGGGCCTGACATGCGATACAGTTCTCTTGCCCCTTACGCTCCCCCCCGGCGAGGCGACAGGAAGGAAGTCTGCCACCATGAATCCTCCTCCAGTCCGAGTCGAACGCCGCGCCGGACAGCGCTTTCCGTTTCTTCTTCCGGTTTTCGCTCGCGACCTCTCCAGTGGAGTCGAGGCTCGGGGCTTTACCCAGGACATCAGCTCGCGCGGCGTCTTTTTCTTCACCGATGCAGCCTTCACCGAAGGCGCGCCGATCGAGCTTACCCTCAACATGCCTTCCGAGATTACGCTGGGGGATAATATGCGAGTCCGTTGTCGCGGCAGTGTTCTCCGGGTAGCCTTGCCTCCGGATATGTCGCAACACGACCTGTCGCAGCACCACCCAGCGCAACCCCCGGTAACCGCTACCAATCCCTGCGCCGAAACCAAAATCGGGGTTGCGGTTCGTCTCCACGGCTACGAATATCTTCCCGAGATTGCGGACTCTTCCTCTTCATTTCAGCGCGTTTCCGCTCTCCACGAACACCGCCGTGAACCGGAAGAGGACCAACCCACCGTGGCTGCGGCGGCCCTGATCTCGCGCTAGACTGACCGCTACGCGACTACGGGAAAACTCGCCCCGGGAGTGTCGTTCCCTCGTCTCCTGCTGCTTTCGTCGTCAGCTGGCACGATGGTTGGCGCCGCTGGCACTTTCGGGCCTTTTCAACTCCGCGGCCTTGG
>JBEKDY010000090.1:0-15564 GCA_050014115.1 Candidatus Sulfotelmatobacter sp.
TCGACTCCGCCCGCGCGGTCGACGCCGATCTGCAGGACGTTTCCATCACCACGCCCGACGCCGTCACGCTCCGCGCCTGGACCATCCGTCCGCGGCACGCCAACGGAGATTCCGTCATTCTCCTTCACGGCCTCGGCGACAACCGCGTCGGCATGACCGGATACGCGCAACTGCTGCTCGCTCACGGCTACAGCGTTCTCCTCCCCGACGCTCGCGCGCAGGGCGCCAGCGGCGGCTTGCTCGCTACTTACGGTCTGCTCGAGCGCAACGACATTCGCCAGTGGTTCGACTTCCTCGCCGCGCATGACCATCCGCGCTGCATCTTCGGGCTTGGAGAATCCATGGGCGCCGCGCAACTTCTGCAGTCCCTCGGAGCTGGCACGCACTTCTGCGCCGTCGTCGCCGAGTCGTCGTTTTCGAATTTCCACGAAATCGCTTACGACCGCATGGGACAACCGTTCCATCTCGGCCCTTTTGTGGGACCGTGGTTCGGGCGCACGTTTTTCCGTCCGCTCGTCGAAGCCGCGTTTTTGCGGGCCCGCTGGAAATATGGGCTCAACCTGCGGCAAGTCTCTCCCGAAGATGCGGTCGCGACCACGCAGGTCCCCGTTTTCCTGATCCACGGCCAGGTCGATGGAAACATTCCCGTTCGCCACTCGCGCCTCATTCACGAGCGAAATTCCAAAACCGTGCTCTGGGAAGTTCCGGAAGCCGATCACTGCGGAGCGATCAGCACGGCGCCGCAAGAATTCGAACGGCGCGTTCTCGCCTGGTTCGCGGATCACTCCACCCCAGCTAACTTTTGACCTTGATCTGGTCACGTGCTGCCGTCTGCCAAACCCAAGTCCTCGCTGCGCTCGAACGGACATCCGAGGCGGCTGTCCCTACATGGTTCTTGCGGGTACTCCTTTTCTGCATTTCCTGTGCACGACCTGTGGACAATCCCGGACCGGCGCACTCCTGATTTCTTCCGCCCCGCTCTGCCGGCAACAAAAGCGCCACTGCCGAGTGCTCCAACTGGACTCACCTCCGCTTATCTTTCATCTCCATTCTTCCGCGAAAATCTGCTGCGAAGGTTTTCCTCAGTTGCACCAAAAATACTGAATTGACCGCGCGGGCTTTCGCTCGTACATTCTCTTTCGCCTCATCGGCACGCGCGGCGCCGCCGGTCAGTCATCCCACATGCAAGATCACCGTGACATCGACGTTCAACTGGCAAACCTCCTCCCCCCAAGGTTGGCGAGAATGAAAGCAACAGAGACGAAAGCAACACAGACGAAAGCAGCAGACACCAAAACTTCCCCATGGAAGACCTACCGCACCAGATTTCTGGTGAAAGCCAAGCAGCTCAGTTGCAGCCTCGTGTTCACCGACTCGCTGGGCCGCCAGCATTCCGGCCGTAAAGGAGACTATCTGGTGGAGTCTTCCGACGGCGTGCTGAGCATCGCGCCTCGGCAGATTTTTGAAGACGTCTACGTGTCCATGCCCCGTGCGGAAGCGGAGTCCGAACAGGATGGCAACGGTCTCACTCTGGACGAAGCCGCGCGGGTCCGCCGCAAGCTTCCGCAGCCCTGTAGCGCGCCTCGACCTGCTGCTCGCCTGGGCCTAATGTAGGCGTTGATTTTGATCGTGTACGACGGACACTCTTGTCCGTCGCTTTTGACCTTATATCTTCATCATGGTCTTTTTGACATTGCTCGATCAACACCAAATTCAACATCAACGTCAGAAACGACGGACAAGAGTGTCCGTCCTACACGATCAAAGGCAAGTTCCAGGTCGGAGGAACTGGCGGAACGGCCCCCCGAAAATCGGGTTCTTGTGGAAAAAAGGGACCTAACTGGGACCACCCCCCGCATCTGGGCCGTCATTATTGGGGATACAACCTGTGGTATTTCCCTATTGACAGACACCATAAGCGGGAGTAACTTTGCAATCCCAAGCACACAAATTCACCCCGCGGGAACGGGGCGAATTTTTGCAGTAAGCGGTGAAGAGAGCATAGTCAGGAAGCAACGCGGCGCGGCGCTAAGCCAGAGGTGACTTGGCGCCGCCCGCGAGCAGAAAAGGACGCAGATTAAGGGTGTTCGGCCTCGCGTGATATTGGCCCTGCACCCGGAAGCCTGAGTCGGCAAGCAAGTAGGACCGGTCTTAGCGGAAGCCCGAAAGCCGAAGCCCGAAGCCCGGTTTTTGTGCGGTGGCCGTCGCCCCGAACCTCCTCCCGGGGTCACGACAACTCATTGCAAGGATTGTATTTGTACCTGCCCGGCGGGATTGGGGAACTCCTTTTCTCCGCCACGGCAGCCAGGACCCAGGAGCCCGCAATATGGAAGGTTTAACCCGCCTCGTCGCCGAATCGTTGGCCCGGCATGGCTTCGATCGCCCCGTCGACTACCGCCGCCTGCACTGGTCGCGGTGGTTCCACTGCGAGTCTCCCCATAGCCTTCTGTGCGTCCCCAGCAAGCCCGGAGTATTCGCCCTGGCCGAGGAAGTGATTGCACCCGAGGTACCCTCGCCAACCACCACGAATCGGGAAGGGCACGACTTCAGTCGTGCAGAGGGCCCCAGGGAAGGGCACGACTTCAGTCGTGCAGAGGGCCCCAGGGAAGGGCACGACTTCAGTCGTGCCATCAGCGCCGCGCCCGGAGACGCGGCTTCAGCCGCTGGGGTAAGCCTTGGAGTCCTGCAGGGTAAGCGCATGCTGGCCGTGGTGCAGTTCGGCGAGGATGAGGACATGGCCTTCGTGCTCGACCGCATGTTCGCGTTGCAGAATCCTATGCGGGCGCGGCTGGCTTCGGGGCGCTGTTTCGTGCGCTTCGTAGTGATCGAAGACGCAGCCCACCGCCGCAGCATCGCCGGAGCACTGAACCAGTGGATGATCTCCTCCGGCGAGAAAGCTTCTGGAATCGGGGCGCACTTTGCATCGTCGCTGGAACTGACCCCGGCTGCGGACCATAGGGATACCACAGGCCGTGTGAAAGCGGGCGACTCGCCCGCGAACGCCGACAGCACCGCGCCACCCGTGCAGGCGGATCAGCCGGAACTCAAACTCGATCCGGTGCCCATACCCGAACAAATATCGGCCCCACAGCTCGACTCCGGCGCCGCCACCAACATTCACTGTCCTCAGCCCCTGCCCTCCGGCTTCTGAGCGGGGGGCGTGAGGTCTCAACCGCAAAGAGGCGCAAGAATGCAGCATGCAGCGCAAGCTTCGGCTTCGGAGGGAATTCATATGAACGAGTACGAACGGGCAAGGTACATATCCGAAAATTCACTCCATTTCATTAATCGACGGGCGTGGGCCCTAGTCGGCGCCGCGCGTAACTATCTCGCTGCCGAGAGTTTCAGGAGGCGCCATCGGTTCGGGATCACCGCCGAGTCCTACAGGGCGTGGCGTGCCTTCTCCTCAGAGCTGGACGGATACTGCTCAGGGTTGTCCCAAAGAAACTGCTAAGGGCTCTAGCCCCTAGACAGCTCTTTACCAGAACATGCACCACCCCGGACGAAGCCGTCCGGGCAGGTCTCAACTCCCGCGTTCACCCCCGGACGCCCGAATCGAGCCACGATGGATAGAATCTAATAACTGGAGAGCCCGATGCCTGAAACTAAGACTACTACCCCTGATTCCCCTCAGGTAAATACCGTTTCCCCCGCCCTGTCGACCCCGACGAACACTTTAACCAAGAAATCAGCCCCCGGACTTGCCTTCCGCCGCTTCTTCACCAAGCCCGGCGTTTCCCCCTACAACGAAGTCGAGTGGGAACTCCGCCTGGCTCAGATCACCGACGCCCAGGGCGGCGTGATCTTTGAGCAGAAAGATGTCGAGGTCCCGAAAGACTGGTCGATGACGGCGACCAACATCGTCGCGAGTAAGTATCTGCACGGCACCCTCGGCACCGCGGAGCGCGAAACCGGAGTGCGCCAGCTGGTGGGCCGCGTTGCCGAAACCATCCGCGACTGGGGATTGGCGCAAGGCTATTTCAAGACGCCCGAAGACGGCGCAACTTTCCACGACGAACTGGTGCACATTCTCGTACGGCAATATGCGGCATTCAACTCGCCGGTGTGGTTCAACGTGGGATGCGACCGCATTGAGCCCAATTCCGACGGCCGCAACTGGCACTGGAACCAGCAGACTCAGCAAGTCGAGTTCGGCGTTACCGGATACACCAAGCCGCAGTGCTCGGCGTGCTTCATCAATTCGGTGAAAGATTCTCTCGACTCGATTCTCACGCTGGCGAAGACCGAGGGCATGCTGTTCAAGTGGGGCAGCGGGACCGGAACCAATCTTTCTCCGCTGCGCTCGCAGACCGAGGGCCTGAGCGGCGGAGGTACGGCCAGCGGCCCGCTCAGCTTCATGAAAGGCTTCGACGCTTTTGCGGGCGTGATCAAGTCCGGCGGCAAGACTCGCCGCGCTGCGAAGATGGTCATCCTCAACGTGGATCATCCCGACATCATCGACTTCGTGGAGTGCAAGCAGAAAGAAGAAGCCAAAGCCCACGCGCTGGTGGCGCAGGGTTATGACGGGTCGTCTCCTGACTCGGACGCCTACTCGTCCATCTTTTTCCAGAACGCCAACAACAGCGTCCGCGTCACCGACGACTTCATGTACGCCGTGGTCCGCGACACCGACTTCTCCACTAAAGCTGTGCGCGACGGCGCGGTGATGCACACGTACAAAGCCAAAGACCTGCTGAAGAAAATTTCCGAGGCCACGTGGCATTGCGGCGATCCCGGCATGCAGTACGACACCACGGTCAACCGCTGGCACACGTCGAAGAACACGGCGCGCATCAACGCCTCGAACCCGTGCAGCGAATACATGTTCCTCGACGACTCGGCCTGCAACCTGGCCAGCCTGAACCTGCTGAAGTTCGCGCCCAACGGCACGTTCGACGTGGAAGCTTACCGCCACGCCGTGGACGTGCTGATTACCGCGCAGGAAATCATCGTCGACAATGCCGGCTATCCCACGGAACAGATCATGCGCAACTCGCATGACTACCGTCCGCTGGGCCTCGGCTACGCGAATCTGGGCGCGCTGCTCATGGCCGCCGGATTGCCCTACGACTCCGACGCCGGCCGCGACTACGCCGCCTGCGTGACGGCGATCATGTGCGGCGAAGCGTATTTGCAGTCGTCAAGAATCGCCGAACAGTGCCCGCCGCTAACGCCCGCAACCGAGCCGACAAAAAAGAGCCTCGCCGAGACTAACCTCGGATCGAACATCACCGGGTCCAGTGTCATGCCCGGCGGAGCCTGCCCCGGCTGGTACATCAACCGCGAACCATTCCTCGACGTAATCCGCATGCACCGCGCGTCGGTGAACAACATCAACAAAAATAACGTCCCAGCCAACATCTACGAATCCAGCAAGCAATGCTGGGACGAAGCCCTCGCCCACGGCGAAAAACACGGCTACCGAAACAGCCAAGTCACAGTCCTGGCCCCCACGGGAACCATAGGCTTCATGATGGACTGCGATACTACGGGGGTGGAGCCGGATTTGGCGCTGGTGAAATATAAGAAGCTGGTGGGCGGGGGGATGATCAAGATTGTGAACAACACCGTGCCTACGGCGCTGTTCAAGCTGGGATACAACCACGACCAGGCCGACGCGATTGTCAGCTATATCGATGCGACCGGCACGATTGAAGGCGCGCCGCACATTAAAGACGAGCATCTGGCGGTGTTTGATTGCTCGTTCAAGCCGTCGAAGGGGACGCGGTCGATCGCTTACATGGGGCATCTGCGGATGATGGCGGCGACGCAGCCGTTTATCTCTGGAGCTATATCGAAGACCGTCAATCTTCCGAATAACGCCACGGTGGAAGACATTATGGAGTCTTACATCCAGGCGTGGAAGCTGGGCATTAAAGCCGTGGCCATCTATCGCGATGGGTGCAAGCAGTCGCAACCGCTTTCGGCGGCGGGGACGAAGACGGCGAATTCGAGCAAAGACGACGCGCGAGTTGCCGCTCCGCAGGTGCAAATAGAAGAACAGAACCTGAACGCGCCGCCGCGTGCGGTGCGCAACAAGCTGCAGGAAGAGCGCGCCTCGATCACGCACAAATTTAAAGTGGGTGACCACGAGGGCTACATCACCGTGGGACTCTATCCCAGCGGCGAGCCCGGCGAACTTTTCATCACCATGGCGAAAGAAGGCTCGACCGTCTCCGGCCTGATGGACAGCTTCGCGCTGGCCGTCTCGATCGCGCTGCAGCATGGCGTGCCGCTGAAACTGTTCTGCGAAAAATTCGCGCACACGCGCTTCGAGCCCAGCGGATGGAGCGGCAATCCCGAGATCGGCTATGCCAAGTCGATCATGGACTACATCTTCCGCTGGCTGCAGATGCGCTTCCTCACCGGCCAGCAGCAACTGCTGTTCGAAAGCTTCCGGCCGCGCACTGCGGAGCCGGGACCTCAGACCTCGGGAACTGGAAGCCAGGATGCGGCGCCTAGTGTGCGGCGTCCGGAGGCGGGGACGCGGGAGCCGGGAGCCGGCTCCATTCACGCCGCCGACGCGCTGGCGGGCATCGTCGACATGGGCGACGCACCCAGCTGCAGCTTCTGCGGCAGCATCATGACGAGGAACGGGAGCTGCTACCGCTGCATGAGCTGCGGGAGCACGAGCGGGTGCAGCTGAAGGTTCAAGGTTGTCATTCCGACCGAGCGCGTATTTTGCGCGACCGAGGAATCTGTCGTTTTGGCTTCTATGGAAGGCTGGATAGGGCGTGGCTTCAGCCATGCCGAGACAAGAACGACCCTCGACGGCTTTAGCCGCTGAGGCCAACAAGTCGTAAGCAGTTGAGTTGACGTTTGTGCTGTGAGGGCGAGGGGCACGGTCAACGCCGTGCCCCATTCTATTTGGAGGAACGAACATGGGTACGAATTGCGATACAGGATTGGACAGCAGGTGCCGTGATGAGGACGGAGAGATTCGAAAAAAGAGGGACGATACGTTGGTGCGCACACTCCGGAAGACCTATGGTGAGGATTTCGCTGATGACTTCCGGAGCGACGCGACGCTTGGCAGGGTCCTGAAAGAGACGGGCTCGGCGTCGCTAAGCGACTATCTGAAGCATCGGCGCTAGGCCCTACCGCCGTGGGCGGATGTGTTTAGGTGCCGTCGGGCGCATAACCCGTCGGAACTGCGGGCGCAGTGGTCTACCATGCGCCAGACGGCCTCAGCGCGATATACTTAAGATCGAGGGAATCGGGATGCCGTCAACTTCAGAGAATCCGAGAAGGCCTTGCCCTGCTGGGCTCGACGACCGCTGTCGGGACGATAATGGCGTGATTCGCCGGAAGCGGAGCGACACCCTTGTGGCCACGCTCCGCGCGGAGTACGGGGACGATTTCGCGAAGGGCTTCCGCGGCGATGCTACGCTTGAAGCGGTACTCAGAGAGACTGACTCGGAGTCTCTGAGCGATTACCTGAGGCGTCGGCCGGCTCCCGGCCGCCCCGCGACCGCACGAGATACGGCGAGGATCCTAGGTGTTCCGGCGAGTAGAGCCGATCAGTTGATCAGGAATGTTAGCGGAGAAATTCGCCGCAAGCGTAGCGATATGCTAGTGGGCGCGGTTCGCCATGAACACGACGCTGACTTCGCGGAGGGCTTCCGCAGGGACGCGACCGCTGGCATGCTTCGCCATCGGGACGGCTTGGGCTCAAGCACCCGTTTGCTCGCCACAAGAAAGAGAGCCAACGGCACGAATGCCAAAGCGACAGCTACGAAAACGAAGGCGAAGACGAAGGCGAGCGTATCGGAAGCACACCGCTAGAACCGAATCGGTGTTTCTCAATATTCCGTATGACTCGCGGTTCGAAAATCTCTTTCTAGCATACATCGCTGCGGTCAGCGCGTTCGGCTTCACTCCACGTGCTACGCTCGAAATTCCGTTCAGCCGCCGGAGGCTCGACCGAATTCTAGATTTGATTGAGAATTGCAGGTATTCCGTGCACGATCTTTCCCGCGTCCAGCTCGATCGAACTCCTCCGCCGACGCCAAGATTCAATATGCCGTTTGAGCTCGGTTTGACGGTCGGTCTGGATAGGGTTAGGCAGCAAGGGCGACCATACGCGGTTTTCGAATCTCGGAGGCACCGGGTTCAGAAATCCCTCAGCGACCTCGATGGAACGGATGTCTACGTTCACAATGGCACGGTACGCGGCGTGTTCCGCGAGTTCTGCAGTATTTTCGTAGCGCATGGTAGGCACCCAACCGTGCAGCAGATGATGGGCATCTATCGAATCCTCCGAGCCCGATTTCGAGAGACGCTCCTGAGGGCCGGCCAGACATCCCCATTCAACGCCCGGGTCTTCCGTGACTTGTGCGTTTTGGCGAGCGCAGCCGCGGACGAATTAGTGAGCACGGACGAGCAGCACCGATAGGGCAGAATCGTATTGATGTGGTGGCTACCCCGCCCTTGTGCGCCACCACGAATGAGGCTGCCCCACCTTTCGCGATTTTGTTCAGTCTCATGACATCCTTTACAAAATGTCCCGAGACTTTACAAATTTTCAAAAGGTGGGAACCACGGACCTCGCCGCAGCTGATTCCTCCGGAAATGGATGCGTTTGGGGTTCCCACCCTTCGAAAAGCGCGAAGGGTGGGGCAGCCTCGGGCGGTGGTGGCGCGGGAAAACAGCAGGTTCCTCGCCGGGCTTTCAGCCTGATTCGGAATGACATGCGTTGAGGTAGTCGGCGGCTGGTCCAGACTTGCGCTTGTTCTCCCATGATCTGCCGGCTGGCGTGTGCCGTCCCTACGGGACTCGGTTCTGGCTTTGGGCAGGCTTACGCGGCGCTGGAAGCGCCGCTCTTCCACGTTACTCCGGACGTTCTTGGGGATGCCTGTTTCCTAGATAGAGAATCGTCGACCTACACCCTCTGTTCCACTGCTTGCGCGACCGTGGAAGAGCGGCCCTTTGAGGGCCGCGTTCGGAGGCGGGCGAGGACGCGGGCTTTAGCCCCCGTGGTCGTATTCTTGTGTGGCTCCGAGAACGGTTCACGGGGGCTAAAGCCCACAGATCCTAAAGGCAGATGACGCGGCGCTGGAAGCGCCGCTCTTCCACGTCACTGGATGAGTTCGTGAAGATTTTCTGGAAGCGCCGCTCTTCCACGTCACTGGATGAGTTCGTGAAGATTTTCTGGAAGCGCCGCTCTTCCACGTGACTGCTGAGGTTCGTGGAGATCGCTGAAAGCATCATACCTCCGCATCGCGTCGAAATGACGTTGTATTTCATTCCGATTCTGAGATTGAATTTTCCCGTCGGGTGACGGACATCACAATCGATTCTCCCCTCATAGCGTTACGATCCCAGACATGGACTGGCAGCGCACGTTCTTTATCACCACGGTCACGTGGGGACGCGTGCCCATCTTTCGGGTCGAGGCTCGGGCGCGACTTCTGATCGACGTGCTGCTCGACTATCGGGGACAAGGGAAATTCTTGCTGCATGAGTTTGTCGTGATGCCGGACCACATTCATGTGCTGCTCACGCCTGCACCGGAGATTGCGCTGGAACGGGCCGTGCAATTCATCAAGGGCGGATTTTCTTATCGGCTACGGAAGATGGAGAATATCCAGGTGTGGCAAGAGAGTTTTACGAATCATCGGATTCGCGATGCGGACGATTATCAGAGGCATTGCGAATACGTTCGAATGAATCCGGTGCGCGCGAAATTGGTGCGGGAGGCGATGGAGTATTCGTATTCGTCGGCGAATCCTGCGTTCGGAGAGATTGACGCGCCAGCGGGGGCTAAAGCCCGGGCTCAAACAATCCAACTGACGCGGCCCTGAAAGGGCCGCTCTTCCACGTCACTGCGGGGACTCGTGGCGATTTCACCCACCACCCTTTGCGCGTTCCGCTTTTCTCTTAGCCTTTCCTTCTCTTGAGTTTTCCACAGAATCCGGGAGTTTTCCTCAGGGGAAGTGTGTGACGGATGAACTTTACTGAGGGTTTCAGAACGGGAATAGTGGGGATGGGGCGGGAAAAAGCAGATTCCTCCCCCTCCGCTTCGCTCGGGGTCGGAATGACAAGCTTTGTTAGGGGCTCGGCGGGACGGAATGACAAACATCGTTAGGGGCCCGGGGTTCGAACGACAAACGTTGTTAAGGGCTCGGGGGCGGAATCTACAAATATCGTAAGGGCTCCGGGCGGAATGACAAGTGCCGTTAAGGGGAATGAGAAGGCTCATTGGGATATGAAGAAACAGACGGAGTGGATCAGGGGATGCAAGGAACGTGGGGAGTGGGCGGAGCTTTGTTTTATGGCGCGGGCCAAGGGGTTGGGGATGGGGGTATTGAAGCCTTATGGAGAGTCTGGGACTTACGACGTGGCGGTGGAAAGTGGGGGGCCGATTTCGCGGGTGCAGGTGAAGTCGACGATCTATTGCCGGCGCGGGCGGGAGTACAGCTTGAATGTGATGGGGCCGGGGAGGAAGAGGTATCGGCGGGGGACGGTGGATTTTTTTGCGGTGTGGGTGATTCCGATCGGGGAGTGGTACATCATTCCGTATGCGGCGATGGGGAAGCGGCTGACGATGCATTTCACGCCGGGGAGCAAGCGGTCGAAGTGGACGAAGTATCGGGAGGCTTGGGATTTGTTGCGGGTGATTGAGATTCGGGCTTGTGCAGATCCGCTGTTTGTGCAGGAGCGTATCGCGGGGCTGCTTGAATGAAATCAAGACTGCGGCGAGTTACTTGCGCGGCTTGGCGAGATTCGAGGATTCGTTGGTGGGGGTGGGAGCTGGGGCTGGGTCGGCGGGCGGGGATTTTTTCTGCGGAGGCTTTTTCGCGGCTTCGGCTTCGGCGCGTTTGCGCTCCTGGTGGCGGCGGTCATGGAATTGCTGGTCGGAGGCTTGTTTCTTCATGGCTTGATTATTGTGGCCTAATCTGTGACTTGATCACTGACTTGATCATTGTGACACAGATGCGTCTGGATTTTCGTTTTCCGCGGAATGTGGGGAGTTTTTCCTCAGGGGCGAGTGGGTGAGTCGCCCGCTTCAGACGGTCACGGGTGAGCGTCCTTGGACGATCAAAAATTAGGATCGGAATAGGGCTCGCAATTTTTAGGGGGATGGGGTAGGCTATGGGCGCAATTGAGGTCCCCCGGTATAAATTTTGAGAAGTACACTGCGGACCCGATTGCGAAATCTGATTTTCCCGGTAACAATTTTCCTGAGACTTTCGTGAAAACTCTCTTGAGACTAAGGATCCCCGGCATGACTCAACGGGCAGCACACGCACCCCAGGATTTCCAGAAGATGTGCAAACAGGCGGAGCGCGATCACGAATCGAAGAAGCTGGTCGTGCTCATTGAACGAGTGAAACGGCAACTGCAGGAGCGCGGGACCGGGCCGGTGACGGCGCCGAAGCCTCCAATGGCGGTGCTGATTTCCGGCGAGATGCGGACGCCCGCGACCAGCCGGTCGTCTATTTTTGAACGCTGATTTTTGAACTCTGATTTTTGATGACGTTCGAACAATGACGTCGAAAGCTGATTCTTGAGGGAGAGCCGCTCGCGGAAATGGGGCGGCGGCGCCTGAGGAAGAATTTTCACTTTCACCGAGTTCGTTTCGCGCTAGAATGTGCGAGCGTTTTTTTTCGGCGGACGTTTTTTGGGCGGACGTTTTTTCGGCTGACCGGTGCCTGGCGGGCACGGGTTGGGCTGATGGCCCTCTCCCAGGAGGTAGTAGATGTACCGGCCGTATTCGGGCTCCCTCGCGGACCCGCTCCGTTCATGGACGTGGAGTCTGTGATCCGCGGACTGACGCAGGACTACGTCACGTCGTTCAACACTGGAAATTTCGACCAGGTCGGCGCGTTGTTTGCGCCCGAGGGCGTGATCATGGCGCCGCAGCGGGAACCGGCTTACGGTCCCAAGGCGGTGGAGCGGCTGGCGCGGCAGATGAGCGATGCGGGGCATGAGAACCTGCGGGCGGAGACGCTGCGGGTGGAACATTCCGGCGACATGGCGATGGAAATTGGACGCTATACCGTGGCGATCCGGCAGGCCGACGGTACGACGATTGCGGATCGCGGGAAATATGTGAAAGTGTGGCGGCGGCTGGGCGCGTGGATGCTTGTGGCCGACTGCTGGAACAGCAACATGCCGGTGATGGCGAAGGCTTCCTGATTTCTTCCTGAAGGGCTCCCGATTTTATTTTGTCGAAGGATTTGCGCGGGCAAGCTTGCGCGGCTGGAGCAGCGCGGGCTGCGGAACCGGAATTTGCACTTGCCTGGGGTAAGTGGAGGAATTAGTGTCGGCGGATGAACGAACGCATCAGCGATTCGACAGGCCGCCAGGGGCCAGCGGAGATGGCGGCGGTTAAGGGCAGCCGTGTGGTCGTGACCGGAGTGAGCGCGGCGAGTTATTGCCCGAACTGCTCGACGCGGTTGAAGCAGAGCCGCTGCAAGATGAGTTGTCCGCAGTGCGGGTTTTATTTGAGCTGCTCGGATTTTCACTGAGGCAGTTTTCAGTTTTCAGTCACTTTTATCTTATCCGGATGCGCCGCCGCTTGATTTTCCAGTCCTGACAGTTCTGCTGACTTCCGTCTACAATTGATAACGATACGATCGACAATTCAAAGAATTTATACTCAGGAGACAATCATGGAACGCAAGGCTAGCGCGGTTTGGAAGGGCGGACTCAAAGACGGCAAGGGGAGCATTTCGGCGCCGGGCGGAGTGCTGAACAATACGCAATATTCGTTTACGTCGCGATTTGAAAATGGGCCTGGGACCAATCCCGAGGAGTTGATTGCGGCGGCGCATGCGGCGTGTTTTTCCATGGCGCTGTCGGCGCAGCTGGGCGAGGCGAAGCTGACTCCGGAGAGCATCAGCACGAATGTGACGCTGACGATGGAGAAACTGGATTCGGGATGGACGATTACGGCGAGTCATATTGATGTGGTGGGAAAAGTGCCGGGCGCGGATGCGGCGACGTTTCAGAAATATGCGGAAGCAGCGGAGAAGGGATGTCCGGTGTCGAAGGTGCTGAACGCGAAGATTTCGATGACGGCGAAGCTGGGGTAGGAATCAGGGGCCAGGGGCCAGGGATCAGGGGCTCGAATGAGCTCGAGGTACGATCCTGCTTTTGCGATTGCGCTGAGGGCACGAACCGATGGCCGCGCGGTTTGACACGTGGCGTTGTGTCTGTAAAATAGGAGGGTTGGTCTTCCTGATTCGGCGGCTTTCGGGCTGCCGCTGCTAAGTTGATTCGATTGCCATCGTGGCGGAATTGGCAGACGCGCATGGTTCAGGTCCATGTACTCGCAAGGGTGTGGGGGTTCGAGTCCCTTCGATGGCACCAAAATGCACTACAGTCCGGCGCCGGAGGTCCGTGGCGCCGCCTCAAATCTCGCTGCATCAAGCTTCTTTGCATCGATCAGGTCCGCGGGCTCTGCCGGAACGCGGGACTTCGATCTCCTTTGTCGGTGTGCCTGTGTCTCATTGACACAGGGGTGAATCGCTTTTAAGAAACAGCCAGCTTTCCCGCCAGCTGCCTCCCGAACTACAATGCATTTCCAGCTTCCGGAGGCTGCCTTTGTACTCGATCACACGCCGTGCCCTTCGTCTCTTCTGTCTGCCCACTGTGCTCATCGTTTTCTCCGCCCTGGCCACCGCGCAAGCTTCCGAGCAGAAAACCGCCCGCTACTTCGACTCCATCCGCAAGCAGCCGCCGCTGCTGCTGGCCTTCCTGCGCGAAATGCCAAAGGGTGGCGACCTGCACAACCACCTCGACGGCGCCATTTATGCCGAGGACCTCATCGACTTCGCGGTCTCCGACAATCTCTGCGTCGAGCGTTCTTCGTCGCGCCTGCTGGCTCCGCCCTGTGACTCCTGCGAAAAATATACGAACAAGCCGGCGGTGCGTTGCTCCTATGACGATCATGTGCTCTACAACCAGATCATCGACGCCTGGTCCATGCGCAACTGGAAACCCGGCGACGAATCCGGCCATGACCACTTCTTCGCAACGTTCGACAAGTTCGGCCTGGCCTCGCACCTGCACGCCGCCGAAGCTGTTGCCACGTCGCTGAATCGCGCCGGACGCGACCATCTGCAATATGTCGAGTTCATGCACACGGCCGACGGCCTCGACGCCGCGCACCTCGGTGCAAAAGTCGGCTATGACTCCAACTACGGCGACTTCCGCAAAAAACTGCTTGACGCCGGATTGAAAGACATCGCTGCCGCCACCAGCAAGAAACTCGCCGAAGATGATGCCCGCGCACGCACCGAACTGAAATGTGGCACGCCTGCCGCCGAACCCGGTTGCGGCGTCACCGTCCGCTATCTTTACCAGGTGCTCCGCGGCCTGCCCCATGAAATGGTTTTCGCACAGATTCTTCTTGGCTTCGAACTCGCTTCCACCGATCCCCATTTCGTCGGCCTCAACCTGGTCATGGCCGAAGACTGGTACGTGCCCTTGCACGATTTCAACGAGCACATGGCGATGCTCGATTACCTGCACGGCGTCTATCCCAAAGTTCACATCGCCCTTCACGCCGGCGAGTTGGCCATGGGATTGGTCGAGCCGGAAGCTCTCGCCTTCCACATTCGTTCTTCGGTCGAGCGTGGCCATGCGGAGCGCATTGGCCACGGCGTCGACGTGATGGACGAGGGCGATCCCATCAGCTTGCTCAAAGAAATGGCCGGGCGCAACGTGCTGGTCGAAATCAGCCTGACGTCGAACGACGTGATCCTCGGCGTCAGCGGCGAAGACCACCCGCTGGCTATTTATATGAAATACGGCGTCCCGGTCGCGCTCTCCACCGACGACGAAGGCGTCAACCGCTCCGACATGACGCATGAATATCTCCGCGCCGTCGAAGGCTACAGCCTCAGCTACGCCGACCTGAAACGCATGGCGCGCCAAAGCCTGGAACACAGCTTCCTGCCGGGGGAGAGCCTGTGGGCCGGGACGAAGGACGCATTCCGCCCAGTGTCAGTCTGCGCCGCGGATGCGCCCGGAAAACTCTCGCACGCATGCGGAGAGTTTTTAGCCGAGAGTGAACGGGCTCGCGAGCAATGGAAGCTGGAAACTGAGTTCGCCAAATTCGAGAAAAAGTACTGAACTGCCGGAGGCCTAGCTCGGCCGACAGGAACACATGCCTCGCAAACGTACCCTGATCCCATCGCCGCTCGCGTGGTCCATCCAAGCCGGGCCGGTTCCGCATCCCGCGCTGCCTGTGATTGCTGATCGTGGCGGAACGCAACTTCGCACTCCTTTACCTGTCGCCATCGTTGATACCCGCGAGCAGAATCCGCTTTCCTTCCGGCGCTTCAAGGGATGGTTCGCCCGCATCGAACACCGCGCCCTGCCGCTGGGCGATTATTCTGTTGTGGGAATGGAGAATTCCTGCGTGGTCGAGCGCAAAGACCTCGCCGACCTGATTCAATCGTTCACCACCAACCGCAGCGTCTTCATCAACCGCCTGCGCCGCATGAGCTGTCTGCCGCACAGCCTGCTGGTCGTCACCGCGCCTCTCAGCGAGATCAAAACCGAGTACCCTTACCGCGGCGCGAATCCGAACCGCATCACGCAATCGCTGAT
>JBEKDY010000091.1:0-22843 GCA_050014115.1 Candidatus Sulfotelmatobacter sp.
CGCGGCGTGGTCGCCAGCCGCGTAGGAGCAGACGCGCGAGGCCAGGAAGCTCGACGCCGCATGGAGGCGCTCGGCCTGCCGGTGACTTTCCTGCAAACTGATACCGACAAAGATCATCCCACAGGCACGGCGCAGGCCCGCGTCGACGGCAGGGGACAGGCCAGTTTTGTGATTGCGCAGCCGGCTGCGTGGGACTACATGGAGTGGACTCCGCAATGGCAGCGGCTGGCCAGGGAAGCCGATGCGGTTTGTTTTGGATCGCTGGCGCAACGCTCGCCCCAGAGCCGCGAAACTATCGGGAACTTTCTTCGCGCAACTTCTCGGGGAGCGGTACGAGTCTTCGACGTTAACCTGAGGGGCGACTTCTTTTCCCGCGAGCTTCTCGCGGAATCCATGAGCCTGGCCAATATCGTCAAGCTCAATGACGAAGAACTCCCCATGATCATGAAACTCGGCGGCCTCGTCCACACCGGCGGCCACGGCGGCGAGAAATCTTCCGCTGAAAAGCTGCTCAGTCTCTACGATCTGGAACTGGTCTGCATCACGCGGGGGAACCGCGGCAGTTTGTTGGTCGGCAAATCGGGGTCCAGCGAGCACGCCGGGTTTCGCGTGCAGGTGGCAGATACCATCGGCGCCGGGGACGCCTTTACTGCCGGCCTCACCCATGAATACTTGCACGGCGCATCGCTCGATGGCATGAACGAAGTCGCCAATCTGGTGGGAGCATGGGTGGCGAGCCAGCCGGGGGCTACTCCCACACCGAAGCAAGGAGCGCTGGAGAACTCGTTGGCTGAGATTTCTTAACTCGATTTTCGTGGCGAATTTGTTAGCGAAATTCTTAGCCAGGGCCTGCCCTTAGTTGGCGGTTGGGACCTCTTGCGCCTTCTCCAGCCGGTCAGCCATTTCTTTGGGCAGTCCATGCAGCAGTTCGAGAAACGCGGCGTTGGTCCAGCCGAATCCCACCACATTCATGTGGTAGCCGAGTTCCACGCTGGATTCCGAGGATCGCGTCACCACGTTGTACTTTTCGCGAATGTTGCCGTCGCGCCGGAAATTTTCCGCAACCATGGAAACAAATTCGTAAGAAACGCGGTCGGCCTCGGCGTTGAAGCCGTAGCGGCGCAAGCCCTCGATGGCCAGCATCTCAATGTTTCCCCAGCCATAGGGCAAATCCCACTGTGCGCCGGTGTCGTAAGGGCTCATCGCCAGGCCGCCAGGCCGCTCGAAAATTTTTATATTCTCCGCCACCGCCTTGGCCTGCTCCGGCGTCGCCAGGCCAGCCCACAGCGGATAAAAAGTAGAAGCGTAACGGTAGGAGGACTGCTTGCCGGTCTCGACATTGAAGTCGAAGAACAGGCCCTCCTTCGGATCCCAGAGATAACGGACAACAAGTTTCTTGCGGGCTTCCGCGCGCCGGCTCCACTTATCGGCATCTGCGCTGTGTCCCAACCAGCGGCTGATCTGCTCCATGTCTTTTTCCGTTTTGTACAGCAGGCTGTTGAGGCATACAGGAGCGTAGTGATGCGTGGCGGCGCCGAACGGACCGAAGCGGAAGCTGACGTCAAATCCCGACTCACGCATGGATCGGTCGCCCTTGTAATAGTCGGCGCTCAACCTGAATTCCTGCGACTTCTCGCACTCCGGGCGAGCCATGGTCAACGGGGCGTCACAAACTTGCAGCATGTATGGGGATCCCGCCACAGGCGTCGTGGTCCGATTTTGCACGAGGCTGCGGATCAAATCGCTCTCCACCAAATAATGCTCGGCCTCGGCGGGATGAAAAAAGAAATAGGTCGCCACCTTCCGGTAAAACCCGGTCTCATCCTGCAAAGCTTCGGCGGGCGGACCGTCGCCAAAGTCATAGTAGCGCGAGAGTCCCGTCTGCCCCGCCAGATGCGGATCGCGCGTCCACATGTCGTAGTCTTTCTCGAGGTCGGAGTAGGCGCGCTCCAGCCACGCGAAATCCGGCTTGTCTCGCGGCATGGCCTGGTAGACATCCACGAACATCGAACTCAAGAACGGCGGTTGCGACCGGCTCAGATAGTACGTGCGATTGGCGTTGAGCATCGCGCCGTAATGCTCAATCTCAAAAAAGAAGTTGTCTACCATGCCACGCGCCAGTTCGATGCGCCCGGAGCGCAGCAGCCCGCGGATAATAAAGTAGCTGTCCCAACCGTACATCTCGTTAAAGCGTCCGCCCGGCACCACGTATTTATTCTCCAGATAGAGCAGTCCATGCGGCTGAATCTTGCTGGTATCGATCTCTCCCGACCGCTGAATTTCCGCAGACAGGTGTTCCACGCGGACATTGCACTCGGTCGCCAGTTTCTGCACGGCCGCCGGCTCGGCGAAACCTGCCGGCAGGTAGAGCACTGGAGCAACTTTCATTTTCGGATCGACCAGGCTCTGGCAATCCGTCATGGAGCGGGTAAGCGTGTCCCACCCCGAGGCGATGTAATCGAGAATCGGTTTGAGCCCTGGTCCTTCGGCCGGAACCGGCTGTTCCGCGTGCGCCGGAAGGACTCCCACGGACGCTGCCAGAATCAGCAGAACCAACAGAACCAGCGCCCAGCGCGGGTGGAACGGCTTCCCCGATGGAGTCATGAGTTGGAGAAAAGGAGTTGCGCCTCATCTTAAATCTTGGTGGGGGTTCGTGCAAAAGAATAACGATATTGGAGGGGGTTTTCCGAACCTTTCCCGGCCCGCGAACCTCAGCCCGAAGACCTTTCGCGGTAAAGCGACTGCTCCACTTGCCGGGCCATGGCGTCCACATCCAGATCAAGACCCAGGAAGGCCTTAATCTTAGTGGCCTCGGTGTGAGGGTCCCGCACCACTGCGCCATATTCCACGTAAAGCACAGCCATGTTCGGTTGCGCGGCGAGCCAGCCGCGTATTTGCAGGATGTGCTGCTCGAATGCTTCCTTTACGGATTCCGTCGGCGCTGGCGGAACCACCCGGCCGAGCCGCTGCATCATCCGGTCCTGCGACGCCAAGACCTCATCGAGCGGGCGGCACATGAAGATCACGCGGTACTCATGGCGATTCGGCAGAAAGGTCAGCAGCGAGGAAATCACCTTGACCGCCTTGCCTTCGCCTTCGGCGATGGCATCCGGGTTACGCGCCAGAGTTTTCACCGACTCCAGCTCGTAATACCCGCGAGGATTGTTGGCGTCGGCATTGCGCTGGCTGTCGGTAAGCGCAGCCATTCCTCCCGCCGCGATCATTTGCATCATGAGAGAGGTGCCCGACCTCGGTATCCCGGATACGATCGTGATCATTCTGGCCCTGGTTGGCTGATTCGCATCAAGCCGGTTCGTCCCTGGATGATTTGCACCCCGCTGGTTCGTCCCTGGCTAGCTCACAGCCATCCTTCCTTTTTGGAGAGAGCTTTCCCCTCGCCGTATTTGCCGCCACAACGGTAAAACTGAGAATTCAGTGCGCTCCCAAAGAAGCCCGGGACGAAAAAATCCGGAAAAGAAGTCAGAATCTTACTGGGGGGCTGTCGCAGACAGCTCGGAGATTTTCAGCCCCGTCCTCACTGCTCAACTGCGACGTTGGAGTCACTATACAACAATTTGAAAGCGAAGAATTGAAAGCTGCGAATTAGACTACAGATTCGATTCTTATCGGAGAATACACGATGCATTCACGATGCTCAGGTTTGGCGGCCATACTATTCTCGCTCGTGGCTTCGACTTTCTTCCCGACTCCAACCAACGCGCAGAATTCCTCAGCCACTCCTGATTCGGTCGGCGATTATGTCCGCAGCGAAATGAAGAAACAGCAGATTCCTGGACTGTCTTTGTTGGTATCGAAGGGCGGACAAATCGTGCGCGCCGAGGGCTTCGGGCTCGCCAATGTGGAACTCCAGGTTCCCGTGAAATCGGAAACCGTATTCCAGTCAGGATCCGTCGGCAAGCAGTTTACTGCGACCGCCGTGATGATGCTGGTAGAAGAAGGCAAAGTGGCGCTGGACGATCCGCTTACAAAATATTTCCCCGATGCGCCTGCCGCATGGAAGGAAGTCACCGTGCGCCAGTTGCTGAGTCACACCGCCGGGTTCACGGATTATCCCGAGATGTTTGATTATCGTAAAGACTGGACTGAAGACGAACTGCTGAAAATGGTGGAGGGCATTCCGCTGGCGTACCCTCCAGGAACGAAGTGGGATTACAGCAACCTCGGGTACCTCACGCTGGGTATTCTGATTCATCGCGTGACTGGAGAATTTTATGGCGACTTCCTGCAACAGCGCATCTTTCAGCCGCTGGGAATGCGGACCACGCGGATCATCAGCGAGGCTGACATCGTTCCCAATCGCGCCGCCGGCTACCGACTGGTGAGGGGAGAATTGAAGAATCAGGAATGGGTCGCGCCCATGGTGAACACCACCGCGGACGGCAGCTTATATTTTTCCGTTCTCGACCTGGCGAAATGGGACGCTGCGCTTTACGGAGAAAAACTGCTCAAGCGCTCGAGTTTCGATCTGATGTGGACGCCGGTCAAGCTCAAGGATCGCAGCCCGAATAAAGGCGCCGACGGTTCCGCTTACGGTTTCGGATGGTTCGTGGGCGAACGGCGAGGTCATCGCGTGGTCAGCCACGATGGCGCATGGCAGGGATTCCAGGCCACGATTGCCCGTTACGTGGACGATCGTTTGACAGTCGTGGTGCTCACGAATCTGGCGGAAGGCAAGCCCTGGGAAATTGCCGAACATGTCGCAGACATGTACCTGTCAGGAAAAGACTAGTCTAAGCCTCTGGCTTCAATCTGCATCCTCATCCCATACTTGGGCCGCAGCGTAATCAACGGTTGCGGCTCGATGCGCTGACCAGGAACCAGCCGCAGTCGCCATTTCTGAAGGAAGGTTGCAAGGACGAGCACGCCTTCCATCCATGCGAACGATTCACCGATGCACTGCCGCACTCCCGCACCGAAAGGAAAATACGTGAACTTGGCGCGCCTCGCCTTCGCCTCCGCAGTGAACCGTTCCGGATCGAATCGCAGGGGATCCGGGAAATATCGCGGATCTCTGTGCGTCACGAATTGGCTGATCAACACCGTGGTCCGGGCAGGCAGCCGAAAAGCTCCCAACTGAAAATCGTTGCGAGCGTAACGTCCCATGGCCCAAGCGGGAGGATAAAGCCGCATCGACTCCGCCATCACCATCTCCACATAGCGCAGGCGCGGAACATCTTCGGCCGTGGGCAGACGGCCGTGCAGCACGGAATCCACTTCCTCGTGACACCGCCGCTCACAATCGGGATTCTGCGAAAGCAAATACCACGTCCAGATAAGAGCGTTGGCCACGGTTTCATAACCCGCCAGAAAAATTGTAATGACCTGGTCGCGCAGCGCCTGCTGCGCCTCCGGCCCTTCATCTCGCTGGCTTTCATCGGGAGATGCAGCCAGCATCAGGTCGAGCAAACTATTGCCGTTGCCGCCGCGCCGCCGATGCGCATCAATCATGCGATAGACCACCGCGTCGATGCGTTTGCGCGCCCTCACAAACGCCGCCAGCCCCGGCGGCCGCAGGTGCACCAGCCACTCCGCCGCCGGCAGCATCACCAGAAAATTGTAGAGCCCCATAATGCGGTTGATGGCGTCCGCCAGTTCCAACACTTCGTTCTCAAGGTCCGTAACAAACAAAGTGCGCGCCACAATCTTGAGAGTCAGGTGCATCATGTCGATGGCGATGTCTCGCTGCTCGCCGTCTTTCCACGACTCGCGCGCCCGCCCCGCCTCGTCGACAATCGCGGTTGCGTATTCCTGGACGCGCTGGCGGTGAAATGCCGGCTGCGCCACCTGCCGCTGCAGCCGGTGTTGAGCGTCCTCGCTAGTGATCATGCCCTTGCCCAGCAGCATCTTGGTGCGCTGCACCGTGCGTTCTTTGATGAAGTTATCGTTCTGCACCACCAGCACTTCGCGAATGTATTCCGGATGATTCAGGAACACGATGTGGTGCCGGCCGATCTTGTAGTGCGCAATGTCGCCGTATTTTTCAGCCAGGTGCTGAAACAGCAAAATGGGATTGCCGGGGCGGAACTTGCGGAACGCAAACCACAGCAGATTCCGCTGAAACCCAGGCGGGAAGCGGTATCCCGCCGGCTCACGAATTTCAGGACGGTTGGCTACAGTGGCCATCGTTTGAGTGTAACGTGCCAGCACAGAAGGCGGAGTCGCGTCTTAAGACTACAACTTCTGGCTACAACTTCTGCAACCGATCCAAGTCACCAAGAACCTCGTCGCTGTGATGCGCCGGGTTCACCCCTCCGTAGACCTTCGCCACTTTTCCTTCCGGATTAATAATAAAAGTATTCCGGGAAGCAATCTGCACGACGCCCAGGTTCGTGAGCGAGCCGTAAGCCTTCGTGACGCTGTGACCGGTATCGGACAGCAGCTTGAAGTTCAACCCTTCCTTCGCGCAGAACTTCTTGTGCGACTCCACGCTGTCCAGGCTCACACCCAGCACCACCGCATTACGCTGCGCAAATTTCGGCTGGTCAACCTGAAAATTGTGCGCTTCGCGCGTGCACCCCGGAGTCTGGTCCTTGGGATAAAAATAGAGCACCACCCACTTGCCCCGATAATCCTTCAGACTCGCGGTCGAACCCTCCTGCGTCGGCAGTGTGAAATCAGGAGCGGCGCTGCCCACCTCCGGTAACGTGCCGTGCGAGAGCAAGCGCGGAACCAGAAGCACCATCCCGATCACCACCACCAGCAGCAACACAATCTTCAGCATAAAAACCTCCGCAAAAGCTCCGCCATAGACCGCCGGGATGGATTTTAAATCAGAAATGACCCGTAGCGAGGGTTTCCACCAGCAAGAATCCGCGCGATTGCATTATGATTAACTATTGCGCCTTACACACCGGAGAAACCAGACGTGGCTCAGACTGAAACTGATGGCTTAGAGGTATTGGAAACGCGGGAGTGGGTCGATTCCCTCGATTACGTTCTGTCCCAGGGAGGTCCCAACCGCGCCGGCAGATTGTTGCAGCAGTTGGCTTTGCATGTCCGGCAGGAAGCCGGCATCAATCTTCCATTTTCGGCGACCACGCCTTACCAGAACACGATCGCGCCCAGCCAGCAGCCTCCGTTCCCCGGCAGCCAGGAAATGGAGCGCCGCATCAAGAGCCTGGTGCGCTGGAACGCTCTGGCTATGGTGGTCCGCGCCAACAAGATTCAGGAAGGCATCGGTGGCCACATTTCCACCTATGCCTCCGCAGCGACTTTGTACGAAGTCGCCTTCAACCACTTCTTCCGCGCGAAGACGGAAAGCGGCGATCGTGACGTGGTCTATTTCCAGGGGCACGCCGCGCCGGGAATGTATTCTCGCGCTTATCTCGAAGGCCGCATTCCCAAAGAAAAGCTGGAAAATTTTCGCCGTGAGTTAAAGCCCGGCGGCGGTCTTAGTTCTTATCCTCATCCCTGGCTCATGCCCGAATTCTGGGAGTTCCCTACAGTTTCCATGGGGTTGGGACCGATCCAGGCGATTTACCACGCGCGCTTCATTAAATATCTGGAGAACCGCGGCCTGAAGCAGACGACTGGCGGAAAAGTCTGGGCGTTCCTCGGCGACGGCGAAATGGACGAACCCGAGTCGCTCGGTTCCATCAGTCTGGCCTCGCGCGAAAAACTCGACAACCTGATTTTTGTAGTGAACTGCAACCTGCAGCGCCTCGACGGTCCGGTGCGCGGCAACGGCAAGATCATTCAGGAACTGGAAGCGATTTTCCGCGGCGCCGGCTGGAATGTGATCAAGGTGATCTGGGGCACGGACTGGGACAGCCTCATCCAGAACGACCGCGACGGCCTGCTGGTAAAGCGTCTCGGCGAAGTCAGCGACGGGCAATATCAAAAATATTTCGTCGAGAGCGGAGCCTATTTCCGCCAGAATCTTTTCGGCTCCGACCCTCGGCTGCTCAAGATGGTCGAGCACCTGTCGGACGATCAGCTGGCGCGCATGCGGCTGGGCGGCCACGATCCCATCAAAGTCCACGCAGCCTACAGAGCCGCCGTCGACCACACCGGCGCCCCGACCATCATCCTCGCGAAAACGATTAAGGGCTACGGCTTGGGCGAAGCCGGCGAAGGCAAGAACATCACGCACCAGCAGAAGAAGTTGAACGAAGACGAGTTGCAGATGTTCCGCTCGCGCTTCGGAATTCCGATTCCCGACGATGAACTGCACGAGGCGCCTTTCTACCGCCCTCACGACGACAGCCCGGAAATCAAATACATGCAAGCCCGCCGCCAGCAGCTTGGCGGATACATGCCGCAGCGCAAAGTCCGCGCCACGCCGCTGAAGCCGATCGCCGATTCTTTCTTCGATGAATTCCACAAAGGCACCGAAGGCCGCGACGTTTCCACCACCATGGTGTTCGTGCGCCTGCTGGCGAAACTGCTGCGCGATCCAGAGATCGGCAAGCTCATCGTGCCCATCGTTCCGGATGAAGCGCGCACCTTTGGCATGGAAGCGCTGTTCCGCCAAGTCGGAATCTATTCCAGCGTGGGCCAGAACTACGAGCCGGTCGACATGGACACGCTTCTCTACTACAAAGAAGCGAAGAACGGGCAGATCCTCGAAGAAGGAATCACTGAAGCCGGGTCCATGTGCTCGCTCGTCGCCGCGGGCACGGCGTATGCGAATCACGGCATCAACACGATTCCGTTTTTTATTTACTACTCCATGTTCGGGTTCCAGCGCATCGGCGACCTGATCTGGGCAGCCGCGGACCTGCGCTGCCGCGGATTTCTCGTCGGAGGCACTGCCGGCCGCACCACGCTGGCGGGCGAAGGCCTGCAGCACCAGGATGGACACAGTCACGTGCTAGCGCTGCCGGTGCCGAACCTGATGGCCTACGATCCGGCATTCGCTTACGAAATCGCTATCATTATTCAGGACGGCATCAAGCGCATGTACGTGGACCAGGAGTCGATCTTCTACTACATCACGGTCACCAACGAACCTCTCCCCATGCCGCACATGCCCGAAGGCGCGAACATTCGCGAGGGCGTGCTGAAGGGTCTTTATCGCTTCAAGACGTCGGCCAAGAGCGATGCGAAAGCGCGCGTGCAACTCCTGGGCAGCGGCACGATCATGTACGAAGTCTTGAAGGCGCAGCAGATTCTGGAAGAAAAATACGGCGTCGCCGCCGACGTCTGGAGCGTCACCAGCTACAAGGAACTTTACCGCAACGCCAACGAATGCGAGCGCTGGAACATGCTTCATCCCGGCGAAACCGCGAAGGTTCCCTACGTCACGCAGATGCTCAAAGACGCTCCGGGCCCGTTCATCGCGGCTTCGGACTACATGAAGGTGCTGCCGGAAAGCCTCTCGAAGTGGGTGCCCGGAGAATTAGTTTCGCTCGGAACCGATGGCTTCGGCCGCAGCGAAAACCGCGTCGCCCTGCGCGACTTCTTCGAAGTCGACGCCAAGCACATCGTGCTGGCGACGCTGGGCGCGCTGGCGCGGGAAAAGAAAATTGGTCTTGATGTGGTGCAGCAATCGATTCAGGACTTAGGCATCAATCCGGAAAAGGCGAATCCCGCAAATACCTAAGCGGCGTGTGAAGCGGCCGTAAGGGCTGTTCCGGCGGTCGATTCGGGGCACGCCGGGGCGCTGGAAATCCAAAGACTGAACTGCGTAAATAAAAGCTACGCAAGAAAAGTACGTAAGAAAAAAGGAAACAGAAGAAGTGATCGAATTCAAACTTCCAGAGTTGGGTGAAAACATCGAGCAAGGCGACCTCGTGCGCCTCATGATCGCGCCCGGAGCGAAGATCAGCGCGGGCGAGTCGGTGATGGAATTGGAAACCGACAAAGCCGTTTTGGAAGTGCCTTCGTCAGTCACCGGCACGGTCCATGAGATCCGCGTCAAAGAAGGCGACAAGATTAAAGTTGGCCAGGTTATTTTCACCGTAGATAACGGAGTTGCGGCCAAGCCGGCGGCCCCGCAGGCTTCGCCATCTGCCGCGCAAACTCAGCCAACTCCGCCCGTCGCACCTGCAGCCGCGCCTGCCGTTCAGTCACAGCCCACGCCCAGCGCTCCGGCAGCTTCGCCGCGCGCAGCAGCGCCTGCCCAGCCAGCAACCGGTGATCGGCGAGCGCCTGCCCAGGCTCCAACCAAGCCCGGCGCCAGCGAGTTCACCTTGCCCGAGCTTGGCGAAAATATTTCGCAAGGCGATCTGGTTCGATTGATGATTGCCCCGGGAACAAAAGTTTCCGAAGGCCAGCCGGTGATGGAACTGGAAACCGACAAAGCGGTCGTGGAAGTTCCATCTTCCGTGAGCGGTGTGGTTAAAGAAGTCAAAGTTAAGGAAGGCGAGAAAATCAAAGTCGGCCAGGTGATCTTCACGCTGGAAGGCGGCGCAGCCGCACCCGAACCCGCGCAGAAGCAAACCGGCCCCGTGGAACACGTCTCCGGCCAGCATGGAGCGCGCCTTGCATTCCAAGCCGCCATTCGCGCCGAAGGCAAAACCGAAGAACAGGCCCTCCCTCCCGATCAGCCGCAACTTTCTCCGTCCGCGTTTTCCATGCCCCTGCAGCTGGGCAAAGTTGCGGGCACCGAGCATCGTCAACCTGTCGCCGCCGCGCCCAGCATCCGCCGACTGGCGCGGGAACTCGGCATCGACATCTACGAAGTCAAAGGCACGGGCCCTGGCGGACGCATCAGCGAAGACAACGTCAAGACCCATGCCAAAGCTCTGCTAACAGCCGTCATCTCGGCGGCCCAGTCGCCGCCGCGCGCCGGGCATTTCGCCGCTCCCAAACTGCCCGACTTTACCAAGTGGGGCAAGACCGAGCGCGTCTCCATGCGCGGGGTTCGCCGCAAAACCGCCGAGCACCTCGCCGAATCCTGGAACACGATTCCTCACGTCACGCAACAAGACCGCGCCGACATCACCGAGCTTGAGCAACTGCGCGCGCGTTTCGCTCCCAAGGCGCAGGAAGCCGGCGGCAAAATGACGGTGACCGCGATCGCGCTGAAAGTTTGCGCCGCGGCGCTCAAAGTTTTCCCGCAGTTCAACGCCAGCATCGATATCGAGAAAGAAGAAATCGTCTACAAGCAATACATTCACATCGGCGTCGCCGCCGACACCGATCGCGGCCTGCTGGTCCCCGTGATTCGCGACGTGGACAAAAAGAATATCGTCGAACTCGCCGTAGAACTCTCGCAGCTCTCGAAAAAAGCTCGCGACAAAAAGCTCACCCCGGCAGAAATGGAAGGCGGAACCTTCACCATCACCAACCTGGGCGGCATCGGCGGCATCGGTTTCACTCCCATCGTGAATCATCCGGAAGTCGCCATCCTGGGCCTGTCACGCTCCCGCATCGAACCGGAGTGGATTCAAGAGAAAGATGGAGGAAAGTTCGAACCCCGGCTGATTCTGCCGCTGTCACTTTCCTACGATCATCGCCTGATCGACGGCGCAGACGCCGCACGCTTCCTGCGATGGATCGCCGAAGCGTTCGAGCAGCCGTTCCTGTTGTCGGTGCAGGGATGATTTGCCGTCGTAGAGATGTTGCTTGCGACGTCTGTGCCGGCGGTACCGGAAAACTCTGAATGTGCGAGGCTGCCTGCAGAGACGTTGCAAGCAACGTCTCTACGAATCAAAATCATGTCTGACACGCACTCTCTCAACATCGCGGTAGTCGGTGGCGGCCCCGGAGGCTACGCCGCCGCGTTTCTCGCCGCCGATCTTGGCATGACTGTCACCCTGATCGATCCGGAGCTCAACCCCGGAGGCGTCTGCCTTTACCGCGGCTGCATCCCCTCGAAAGCCTTGCTGCACGTGGCCAAGCTGCTGGAAGAATCGCATCAGGCCAAAGATTGGGGCATCGAATTCTCCGCGCCGAAAATTGATGTCGCGCGTCTGCGTTCCTGGAAAGAAGGCGTCGTCAAGAAATTAACCGGAGGACTCGGCGTCCTCTCCAAGCAGCGCAAAGTAAAATATGTGCAGGGCCGCGCCGCCTTCGAGAACTCCACCACTCTTCGCATCACCAAGTCCGACGGTTCCGAAGAAACTCTAACCTTCGACCGCATCATCCTCGCCACCGGCTCGCGCCCCGCGATCGTTCCCTCGCTCAAAATCGATTCGCCCCGCATGATGGATTCCACCGGCGCGCTCAATCTCGAGGACATCCCCGGCAGCCTCTTGGTCGTCGGCGGCGGTTACATCGGCCTCGAACTCGGCTCCGTCTATGCCGCTCTCGGCACGCGCGTGACCGTAGTCGAGATGCTTCCCGGCTTGCTCCCCGGAGCCGACCGCGATCTGGTTCTTCCCCTGCACAAGCGCCTGGAAAAACTGTTCGACAGCATCCTGCTCAACACCACAGTCGCAGCCGTCAAAGACGAAGGCACCGGCATCCGCGCCACCTTCGAAGGCCCGGAAGTAAAAGAGCGCGAAAAAGTTTTCGACCGCGTTCTGGTTTCGGTCGGCCGCAAGCCCAACTCAGAAATTCCCGGCCTCGAAAAAACTCAAGTAAAGCTCGGCGCAAGAGGCTTCGTCCAGGTAAACAAACAACTCCAAACGGACGATCCTTCCATCTACGCCATCGGCGACCTCGTCGGAGAGCCCATGCTGGCGCACAAAGCGTCGCATGAAGGCCGCACGGCCGTCGAAGCCATCGCCGGACACAAAGTTGCATTCGAGCCTGCCGCCATTCCCGCAGTCGTATTTACCGATCCAGAAGTCGCGTGGTGCGGCCTCACCGAAACGCAGGCACAAAAAGAAAACCGCGACATCAAAGTTGCCAAGTTTCCCTGGGCAGCCTCAGGCCGCGCCATCACCCTCGACCGTCCCGAAGGCATGACCAAGCTGCTCATCGATCCGCAAACCGAACGCGTGCTGGGAGTCGGCATCGTCGGCGTGGGCGCCGGAGAGTTGATTGCCGAAGGTGTGGTAGCCATCGAAATGGCCGCGCTCGCCAAAGACGTCGCCCTCAGCATTCATCCCCACCCCACTCTCTCGGAAACAGTGATGAATGCCGCCGAAGTTTTCTTCGGCACCCCCACCGACATCTACCGCCCGAAGCGGCCCTGATGCCCCGCGCGCCACGCATGGGCGCCGATTCGTCTCGATCTGCTCGTTTCGAGCCGCTTCGTTTCGATACAATTGAGTTCAATCTCTGAGCCGAACGCGACCGCTGCACGTCCGCGCAGGTTCGCGTTGGAGAAAGTTCATGCGCTTATTTCCCAGATTATCCGCCAAGACGATATTCTTGCTGGCCCTCTCTCTCTGCACCAGCATTCCTGCCGGAGCCCAGGCAGCGCTCAGTAATCTGCTGCAGTCGTCTACCAGCACGACCACCACGACCACGCCATCGGACCCGTTAGGCCGCACCACTCCTTCCGGCGCGGTTCTCGGTTTTCTGCACGCCGCGCAATCAGGCGATTACGGAATCGCCGCGCAATACCTGCAGATGAACCCCGCGCGCCGGCTCGCCGAGGGCCAGCAACTCTCCTCCCAGCTCAAGTATGTGATGGATGGCACCGCCTTCAGCGGACGAGTGGGGAACTTTACGCAGCCGGAAGGAATCCCGCAGGAAGGCGTTCCGTTCGGGCGCCAGAGAATCGGCACCATGGCCTCGGGCGACGTGGAAGTCGATCTAGATCTCGTCCGAATATCCGATCCCACCGCGGGTAAAATCTGGTTGGTCTCCTCCGACACGCTGGCCAAGGTTCCCGAGCTCTACGACCAGGTGGAAGCGCGCCAGGTGGAGCACAAACTCCCGAGCGTGCTGGTGAAGCACCAGTTTGCCGGGATGCCATTGTGGCAGTGGCTCGCTCTGCTGCTGGCGTTGCCTGTCGCCGCCGCAATCAGCTGGCTGGTTCTGGTGCTGCTGGAGATTCCCCTGCGCTGGTGGGCGCGGTGGCGAGGCCATTCTGACATCGCGAACTGGCGCTCAGTTTCAGGCCCGGCTTGGCTGCTGGCGGGCACTCTCACGCATGAGTTTTTCGTTCGCTATCTGGGAATCGCGCTCCTGCCACGCCACTACTATTTTCAGGTCGCTACGATCTCCCTCATCGTGGGCTTCGCCTGGATTGCCTGGCAAGCCATCCGATGGTTTCTGCTCCGCGTGCGCACCCGAGCTTTGTCCCGCGGCCATGCCGGCACCGGATCGCTCATGCTCCTCGGTGAACGCATTATCAAAGCGGTCATAGTTGTTACGGGCGTATTCACCGCGCTCGGCACCCTGGGTTTCAACATGACTACCGCCCTCGCCGGCCTCGGCATCGGAGGTCTGGCCATCGGCTTCGGTGCGCAGCAGACGATTGCGAATCTTTTTGGCGGAGTTTCCGTCCTCGGCGACGAAGTCATCCGCGTCGGCGACACTTGCCGCTTCGGCGATCGCAGCGGCACCGTCGAGGACATCGGCCTGCGCTCCACCCGCGTTCGCACCGACGAGCGCACTCTGCTCGCGATTCCCAACGGCACCGTCGCCACCATCAACGTCGAAAACCTCAGCCGCCGCGATAAGATTCTGTTCAAGACCAATCTCGGCTTCCGCCCCGAGACCAAGGCAGATCATCTCCGCTACGTGCTTTCGGAGCTTCGCCGTCTGCTCTACAGTCACCCCAAAATCGAAACCAAAACGGTTCGCGTACGCCTCACCGACGTCGCGGCCGGTTCCCTGAGCGTGGAAGTTTTCTCCTACGTCCTCACTGTTGATTTCAACGAATTTGCCGCCGTTCGCGAAGACCTGCTGCTGCGCATCATGGATATCGTCGACGACGCTGGCACCAGCGTAGCCATGCCATCGCAAACGCTTTATATCAGCCGCGACTCCGGACTGGAAAAAGAAAAAGCGGAAACCGCCACGAAAAAAATCGCCGACCTGCGCGACAACAAAAAATTACCGTTCCCCGATTTTCACGACCAGGACATTTCGTCCTTCAAGGGAACCATCGACTACCCGCAGCCTGAATCGGCGGTGCGCAACCCAAAATCAAATCCCGGACCTTAGCCCTTGCTCGACACGTGCGGTGCCGTCCACGCACCCTGCAGTACCGTGGAAGAGCAGCGCTTCAGCGCCGCGTAAAGACTCCGGAATCAGCGCGGGCACCAGCCCCGGGGCGCCGCTTCCACCGCCGCGTCAGCCAAACCAGTAGCCGATGCGTAGGAAAATAAATAACCAGCGGCACCAATACCAGATACGCCAGTAGATACACAACTCCCGGCACCACATGCTGATCCCGAAAAAACAATCCCCGCGCCCAGTTCACATCGTATTCCGGACGCCAGAAATAATTGATCGGCACCACAATCCAGCACGTAACCGTCTGCCACTTCCACCCCCGCGGGTCGTAACCGAGCCGCCAGATCGCCCACACCAGCAGCGGCGGCGTCACCACATGAAACAGGCTGAGCAGCCGCATGAACAGCGGCAAGTCCGGATTGAACATATACTCCGTGCCGCCAATCACGTGGTGTCCAAATATCAGCGGACTTTCCAGCCACAAGCCAATCCCGATCAGAATGTTTCCGATGTCACAGAAAAAAAGAAAATTCTGCAGTCCGTAGTGGCTCCAATAAATCGGCGCCCAGGCGATCAGCCAAACCGTCCATGCAATCTTCAGCCACAGCGGCACCCGCATGGCCGCCATTCTACGCGGAGCGCTGGCGCGAAGCTCGGAGTGATTACTTTGGGTAGTGCAGAGTCACTTGTCATCCCGAACGTCCGCGTTTTTCATCGCGGCGGAGGAGCCTGCCCTGAGCGAAGCCGAAGGAATCTCAGTCTCTACGGGTGCGGAGCGTCAGCCAGCGCAGCCCGCCCTGCCGGAGAGATGATTGGCTGCCCAAAACATTACTTTCGCCGTTGTACCCGCGGCGATCGCGGCCCCGATTCTCTGCACTCCTCAAACACCCATGCCGCTGCCCATAGTCAATGGCCCTTGAATTACCGCCGTAACTTGCCGCCCCTTACCGCTGTACCTACGATGACCTTGGTATGGGTTACCGAGCTCTTCTCTTCTGTCCCGACGAAAAAATTGCCCGCACGGTGACGCAAGTCCTGAGCGAGCTGGAGTTTGCCGTCGAAGCGTGCGTCGAACCTTTCGCCGCCGTCAAGAAATTGATGGCCGAGCACTTCGACGCCGTCGTCGTCGACTGCGATAACGACCAGAACGCCGCCTTGCTGTTCAAGAGCGCGCGCAGTTCCGCGATCAACCAGGCGTCTCTCGCGGTCGCCGTGGTTGAGGGACAGCCCGGAGTCGCCAAGGCATTCCGCATCGGCGCCAATCTGGTTCTGACGAAACCGATCAACGTGGAACAGGCCAAAGGAACCCTGCGCGTAGCCCGTGGACTTCTGCGCAAAGGCGAAGCGGCCAAGCCGGCCGCGACCGCAGCCACGCCCATACCCACAACGCCAGTTCCACCGAAGGCCGCCGGCATCGCACCAGCCGCGCCCGCCAGGCCCGCGACGTTATCCGCGGCGACCGCAGCCCGGCCGCGACCGGCCGCACCACCAATTTCGAAGCCCGCCGCCGGCGTTCCTGCGAAACCTCAAATCCAAACCACAGTTTCCGCCGCCGCAAGCTCGGCGAGCGCGCCATCGGCGAAAACCGCAATCGAAAGTGCCGGAACTCAATCAGCCGTAAAGTCCGCGCTTCCAACCGGCCTTTCGATAAATCCACCGTCAACACTCAACCCGGCAATCAATTCCGGATCGTCCGCGTCTGCCAGCGGAGCCGCAAGCGCCCCAGCGCCGGCCCGCGAAACCGCACCACCAGCCGCGCCAGTATCTGCGCCCAGCCAGAGCAAGCCAGCGGCCTCGCTCGACGCAGTCCAGGCCGAAAACGTCTCCGAACCGACTCCGGCAAACACGAATCCCGCTGACTCGAAGGCCGCCGAATCCACCACCGCCGGCGCGCCCACTTTCACATTTGGCGGAGCCAATCTTCCGGAGAAATCCGAGAACGCCGGCAGCAAAAAAATATTCCTCGGAATTGCCGCAGCCGTATTCTTGGTCGCTGCCGTCTATTTCGGCTGGACGCAGCTGCACGACAAGTTGAGCGCTCCCGCCGCCGTTCCGAACCAAACATCGCCCGCGTCAACGAAGGTTCCTGCTTCCGCGCATCCCTCGTCTGTTCAACCTTCAGCGGCCTCCGCCACGTCCGCATCTTCGCCGGGCGCACAGACCACTCTGTCCCAATCACGAACGGCAGAAACTCAGCCATCCACCACGGACACTGCCAGCGACGACTCTGAGAACGACGGTGCCGCTGCACCGGCAGGCAGTTCCAAGCCTTCCGCCTCCGCGCCCGCAACTAAGGCCGCCACCAAGGCCGCGCCATCTTCCAATTCCGCCGCTCCGTCGAGCGCTCAACCGGCGGCCCCGGAAACCGCCGCTCCGCCGATCATTCTCAAAAACGGTTCCACAAAATCTTCCACCAAGCCGCCCGTAGCCGACGCGGCCGCTCCTAGTATGGTTGGCCTTGCTGCCGGCGGTTCCGACGGAAACTTATCGAATCTGACTGCCGGCGACGATGCTGCCAAACCAGTCCTACAAACTCTCACCGTCTCGCAGGGAGTTTCCCAGGGTCTTCTGTTGAAAAAAGTTCAGCCCGCGTATCCGCCCACCGCCCTCCGCATGCGCATCGAAGGACCAGTCAAACTTATGGCGACCGTCGGCAAGTCCGGAAGCGTCAGCGAAGTAAAAGTCGTCAGCGGCGACCAGCTCCTGACCCAGTCTGCCCTGGACGCCGTGAAGCAATGGAAATACAAACCCTATCTGCTGAACGGCGACCCCGTCGAAATCCAGACAGAAATCACCATCAACTTCAAGCTACCCCACTAGACGCTGTTTCTTAGTTTCTAGTTTCTTAGTTTCTAGTTTCTTAGTTGCCAGTTTCTAGTCCCCCTGGCCCCTGGTTTCCAATTTCCCCCTGTGCTTCCCATCCCGCCCAGTCTTGTCATCCCGAGCGAAGCGAATGACCCATGCAACTGGCGCCACCCCCGGCCTCGATCAGCGCCCGCGGCCGCTCTGTGTTGAAATGTACAAGTGCAGCTCAAGCCGTCCCTGACCTCCGCTATCTCCCGCCTCACCGCCGAACACGTCCCTTCCCCGCGCCTGAACGCCGAACTTCTCCTCATGTTCACACTCGACTGCGACCGCGCCTATCTCCACGCTCACGCTGAGCGCGAACTCACCGCCGCCGAGCAGTCCCGCTACCAAGCTGCTCTCGCCGAGCGTGCCCGCGGCGTTCCCGCGCAATACATCACCGGCCATCAGGAATTCTGGGGCATGGATCTAATCGTCACTCCCGCCGTCCTAATCCCCCGCCCCGAAACCGAACACGCCATCGAAACCGTCCTGGAACTCGCTCGTGCAGGGCGGGCACTCCCGCCCGCCAACTCTATCCACGTCCATACCGCCAACTCTGCCCCACTCAACGCCGCCAACTCCGTCCGCCTCCTCGACGTCGGCACCGGCTCCGGCTGCATCGCCCTCGCCCTCGCCAAAGAATTCCCGCAAGCAGAAATCCACGCCACCGACATTTCCCCAGCCGCCCTCGAAATCGCCCGCGCCAACGCCGCCCGCCATCGATTCGAGAATCGCGTCCACTTCCACGAAACCGATCTCCTCACCGGCCTGCTCCCTGAAACTTTCGATTTCGTCGTCTCCAATCCTCCTTACGTCGGCGAATCCGAAGAAGATCAAGTCCAACTCGAAGTCCGCAAATTCGAGCCGCGCAACGCCGTCTTCGCCGGACCCACCGGCCTCGAAGTCATCGCCCGCCTCATTCCCCAGGCTCACGCCGCTCTCCGTCCCGGCGGATGGCTCATCCTCGAAATCAGCGCCACCATCGCCGCACCAGTGCAGCATCTCCTTGAAAGCTGGGACGACGTTCTCCTCATCCCCGACCTGCAATCCATCCCGCGCATCGCGCGCGCGCGCAAGCCTTCGCGCTGACTCCCCAGCCTCCCGCCGCGCGAAAATCCTTCAACCCACTCCCTGCAGTCTCTATGCAACTTTCTGCACACTCAAACGATTATCTGATTTTTCTTCGTTCCGAACTTGACGTAACTCACATAACAGTGGCTTACTACTAGCCCTATGTTGTTGTGCTGTGCGGATGGTTCAAGGAATTGCCGCGACCTCAGGCATTCGCGCCCCGATTCTCGCAGCCCGCTCCTCGCAGTTCAGCGGCAACGTTGCATCCCGCAATCCCGGTTGTTGATCGAGGCTGCCCTTTTCCCTTGCAAGGGGCAATTGCCGCCTTTGTGCCGTAATTCGCAGACGATCCCAGCACATCATCGCCGCACATCATCTCCGCAGCATGATGGCAGATCATCTCCGCGGCTCGGGCGCCGTTTCTCAGAAAACTCACTCTCAGGGAGGAAGTAATGTATCAGGAGAAAACACCGTTGAACTCCTCAGTTCACCTCAGCCGCGCGCGGCTGACCCTAGTCATGCTCAGCTTGGTTGTGCTGGCCCTCACCCTAGGCGCGGCTCTACCCGCGAATGCGGCGGCCGGACAACTCGTTGCGCATAACACACCCACCTTCGTCTCCACCGCCAAGAATCTCGGCGCCGAAGATCCAGGCAAGGCCATCGAAGTCAGCGTCTGGCTGAATCTTCACAATCGCGCCACTCTTGACACTCTCGCCCAACAGCTTTACGACCGCACTTCGCCCAACTACCGCCACTGGCTCAAGAACTCCGACCTCGCCCGCTTCGCTCCCACGGCAGCGGAAGCGGCTACGGTGCGCGAATTTTTCGAATCCCACAATCTCAAAGTCGTTACCACTGGCCCCAACAATCTTTTCGTCAGGGCCCGCGGCACGGTCAGCGACGTGCAAACTGCCTTCCACGTTACCCTCAACAACTACCAGGTGCACGGCCAGATCGTCCGCTCCAACGATCGTGATCCTTACATCGATGGCGTCGCCGCTCCTCTGGTACGCACCGTTTCCGGACTCGACACCGCCACCTTCGAGCATCCCATGATGGCTCGGACCATCACTCCTCCAACCAGCAGCCATGGCGTCAAGAGCGCTCTCGCCGCCAGGGCAGCCGCCAAACCAGCCAACATCACCCCCGCCGATTTCTTCGACTCCAATTGCTTTGACGGCACGGAGAAGGAAACCTTCACCACCGCGCCCGATGAGGGCGGCCCGCTGCCGATCGGTACCTACTCGGGCAATCACCTGAATCTGCAAAGCGCCACCAGCGCGGGTTGCGCCTACACTCCGCCAGTGGTCCAGACTGCCTACAATCTCACCGGCCTCTACAACGAAGGCTACACCGGAGCCGGACAAACCATCGCCATCATCGACTGGTGCGGTTCGCCCACCATTCTGGCCGATGCCAACGCCTTTTCCGCCCAGTTCGGATTGCCCGCGCTCACTTCGGGAGCGAATTTCAACATCTATAACATTCCTTCGCCGACCTTCTGCGAGGCTCCCGACGCGGAAATCAACATTGACGTCGAGTGGGCCCACGCCGTGGCTCCCGGCGCCAACATCAGCCTCATCGTTCCTCCGGACTCCACTTTCCAGAACATCGACGAGGCGGAGTACCTCACCATCTACGACGGCCTGGGCACCGTAATCTCCGGCAGCTACGGCGCTCCCGAGGCTTTCGTTTCCACCGCCGAACTGGAGACCGGCAACCTGCTTTCCGAACTCGCCGCCGTCTACGGCATCTCCGCCGATTTCGCCACCGGTGACGATGGCGACTTCAGCGCCTTCTACGGAGAAACCACCGTCAGCTATCCCGCCGATTCTCCCTGGTCCACCGCAGTCGGGGGCGTCAGCCTGGCGCTGAATTCCGATAACTCCATCGCCTGGCAAGCCGGGTGGGGAAACAACGTCACCGAACTCGCCTCTGAGGGCTTCGTGATCGATCCCGTCTACTACGGCGATTTCGGATTCAATGGCGGCGCAGGCGGTGGTCCAAGCACCTGCGTCACCGTGGATGTCAACTACAACTGCCTCGCTGGATTCCCCAAGCCGGCGTTCCAGAAGTCCCTGCCCGGCAAGCAGCGCCTGCTTCCGGATATCTCCTGGATCGCCGACCCCTATACCGGAGTCGCTATCCTGATCAGCAATCCGTTCTCCGTTCCGTTGCAGGTTTGGCAGGTCTACGGCGGCACCAGTGTCGCTACCCCAATGTTCTCGGCTCTGTGGGCAATTGCCAATCAGGAGTCCGAGGCCAACGGCGGCACTGCTCTGGGCCAGGCCGCAGCCCACGTCTATTCCTTGCCCGCCGGATCCATCTTCGATGTCGTTCCAGTCAGCATGAAGAATAACGTGATCGCAACCATCGTCGATTCCACCGGCACCACCAAGTACACCGCTGCTGAAATTCTGGGTGGCCCCGGCCCCAATCCGCCAGCAAAGTTCATCAGCGCGATCTGGGACTATCCCCTCTACCAGGACACCGCCTATGTCATTTCCTTCGGGACGGACTGCGCGATCGCGTCGCCGAGCTTCTTCTACGACGGCACGACCTGCAACCTGGCCTCTTCCCTGCACACGAAAGTGGGCTGGGACAACGTAACCGGAGTCGGCACGCCCAACGCGCAAGCCTTCGCCGATTCCTTCAACCCCGCCAACGCCCCGGCCGCGAAATAAGTTCGCGACCAACAGCAAACAGAAGCCTCCGCAGCCCAAAAGGCCCGCGGAGGCTTTTTTCTGTGGGATTTTTTGTGTAGGGTTTTTTGTGTGGGGCGGGCACTCTTGCCCGCCACGGCCGCGTAAGCTGCCGTCCGGAACTCTTGTCATCCAG
This sequence comes from Candidatus Sulfotelmatobacter sp., assembly GCA_050014115.1. Taxonomy (GTDB): domain Bacteria; phylum Acidobacteriota; class Terriglobia; order Terriglobales; family Acidobacteriaceae; genus Sulfotelmatobacter. The sequence continues at coordinate 21,742 of JBEKDY010000091.1, forward strand.
AGCGAAGCGAAGGATCCCTATAGCAACCACGCTGCCAGCGCCTTCAGTGGTGTTCTAACTTGCGTGCCGCCTGCGTGCCAGATTACTTCAGCTCAAAACTTAGGGTCACAAAGGAAAAAAGAAAAAATCCGCGCAAATCCGTGGCAAAAAGAAGTGGCCCCTACCGCCGCACCGCAGCCGGCAATATCTCCTCCACATCCACAATGTTGGTAGGATAGCTCCCCGTATAACAAGCCGAGCAGTAAGAAATCAGCGGCCCCTCGCCGCAAGCCCGCTTCAGCCCCTCCAAAGAAAGATAAGCCAGAGAATCCGCCCCAATGTACTCGCGTATTTCCTCGACAGACTTGTTGGCCGCGATCAATTGATTTTTCGAAGGCGTATCCACCCCGTAATAACAAGGCGAAATCGTCGGCGGACAAGAAATCCGCATGTGCACTTCCTTCGCCCCCGCCCCGCGAATCAACCGCACAATCTTCCGGCTGGTCGTCCCGCGCACAATCGAATCGTCAATCAGCACCACCCGCTTGCCCTCCAGCAGGGACCGCACCGGATTCAGCTTCAGCTTCACCCCAAAATCGCGCACGCTCTGGCTGGGCTCAATAAACGTCCGCCCCACATAATGATTCCGAATCAACCCGAAGCGAAACGGAATCCCGCTCTCCGCCGCGTATCCGACAGCAGCCGTCACTCCAGAATCCGGCACCGGAACCACCACATCCGCTTCCACCGGCGATTCCCGCGCCATCTCCCGCCCCAGCTCTTCGCGGCTGGTCTGCACCGCCCGCCCAAACACCCGGCTGTCGGGACGCGAAAAATAGACGTGCTCAAAAATGCAGCTCGACTGCGGCGCAGCCTTCGCATAAAACTGCGACGTAATCCCTTCCGGCCCCACCACCACCAGTTCGCCCGGTTTCACATCGCGCACATAATCGGCGCCAATCAAATCAAACGCGCAAGTCTCGGATGCGAAAACAACGGTATCGCGCTTCTGCCCCTCCAGCGCCGGAATCCGCCCCATCGCCAGCGGCCGAAACCCGCGCGGATCGCGCACCGCAAACACCCGGTCCGTACTCATCATCACCAGCGAAAACGCGCCTTCCAC
>JBEKDY010000092.1:0-25004 GCA_050014115.1 Candidatus Sulfotelmatobacter sp.
TCCAGAAATTGTTCGACGATCTCGCCGAACTCGTGATGCTCGCGGCTGGGAAATACGCGCTCGGAAACCAGGTGAAGATGCCCGTTCTGGGGTTGAAAATAGGCCAGCCTGGCGTTGGTTCCCCCGATGTCGCCGGCCAGAATCATTTCTCGAAATTCCTCCAGCGGCGGCCGTCGCGTTCGAGCAGTTCGTCGGCGTCTTTCGGTCCCCAGGTGCCTGAGGCGTAGTTGGGGAAATTGCGGGGCGGAAGCGCTTTCCAGATATCGAGCACCGGGTTGACGATAGACCAGCCGGCTTCGACCATGTCGGCGCGCTGAAACAAAGTTTGATCGCCGATCATGCAATCGTGCAGCAGACGCTCGTAGCCGGTGCTGGGCTGCTTGCCGAAATATTCCTGATACTCGAAATTCATGTCGACCGTGCCGAGGCGCATGACCGGGCCGGGAACCTTCGCGGCGAACTGCAGCGAGATTCCTTCTTCGGGTTGGATGTGAAGCACGAGCTGGTTGGGCATGAGATGGTCGACGGGTGTGTCGCGAAACAGCACGAACGGCGCCCGTCGAAACTGTATCACGATCTGGGTGCTGCGGGCCGTCATGCGCTTGCCGGTGCGCAGGTAGAAGGGAACGTCGGCCCAGCGCCAGTTGTCGATGAGCAGCTTCATGGCGACGAACGTTTCGGTGCGCGAATCGGGAGGGACGTCGGGTTCGGAACGATAGGCGGTAACCCGCGCTCCTGATTCGGTGCCGTCACCATACTGGCCGCGAACGCTGCGGCTGAGCACGTCTTCGTCGCTGATGGGCTGAATGGCGTGAAGAATTTTTGCCTGCTCGTCGCGCACCGCGTTGGCGTCGAAAGAAATGGGAGGCTCCATGGCGGTGAGGCTGATGAGTTGCATGATGTGGTTGGGCACCATGTCGCGCAGGGAGCCGGCGTGATCGAAATAAGTTCCGCGGCCCTCGACACCCACGGTTTCGGAAACGGAAATCTGCACGTGGTCGATGTAACGGCGGTTCCAGACCGGCTCGAAGATTCCGTTGGCGAAACGGAAGGCCATGATGTTCTGGACGGTTTCTTTGCCGAGATAGTGATCGATGCGGTAAATCTGTTTTTCGTCGGCGACTTTCAGCAGTTGCTGGTTGAGGGTTTTGGCCGACTCCAGATCGTGACCGAAAGGCTTTTCGATGATCACGCGACGCCAGTGGTCGGCGGTTTGTTCCATCAAGCCGGTAGCGGCGAGTTTTTCGACGATGGGACCGAAGAAGCTGGGCGCGGTGGCGAGGTAGTAGAAAACATTTTGACGAGTGGAGTGATCGCGGTCGATCTGGGTGAGGCGATCTTTGATTTGCGCGTAGAGCTTGTCGTCGCTGAAATCGCCGGCGAAATAATAGAAGCGTTTTGAAAACGAGTCCCAGGTGGCGGGGTCGATGCAGTCGCCGCAATATTGTTTTACGTCGTCGTAGATGCGCTTGCGGAAATCCTCGTCGGTCATGTGGGCGCGGGCCACACCGAGAACAGCGAATTCTTTCGAGAGCAAGTCGGCGCGGGCCAGGTTGTGCAGCGCGGGGATCAGCATGCGCGCGGTGAGATCGCCGGCTGCGCCGAAGATCGTCATGATGCAGGGATCGCTTTGCTTGCCGATGCGCGGCGCCGTTGCTGCGGGCTGTTCCACTGCTTGAGCCATGAATCGAGTCCTCGGGAATTCGGTGTGCGTGGGGAACGAGCTGCTGGTTCCTACGCTGTTTTCTTGGGCTTGGCGGCGCCGGCTTCGATGTGTCCGCCGAATTTCTGGCGCATGGCGGAGAGCATTTTTTCCGCGAACGTGTGTTGCTGGCGCGAACGGAAACGGACATAGAGCGCGGCGGTCAACACATCCGCGGGGACGGCCTCTTCGAGCGCGGCCTGAATCGTCCAGCGTCCTTCGCCGGAATCCTGCACGTAGCCTTCGTATTCCGAGAGCGTGGGATTTTCCGTGAGCGCCATCGCGGTCAGGTCGAGCAGCCACGAACTCACGACGCTTCCGCGGCGCCACACTTCCGCGATGTCGGGCAGGTTCAGGTCATAGCGGAGGTCTTCCTGCAATTCTTTGCTGGTGGCATTTTTGAAAATGTCGAAACCTTCGGCGTAGGCCTGCATGATTCCGTACTCGATGCCGTTGTGCACCATCTTCACGAAATGGCCCGAGCCGGAGGGGCCGCAATGGATGTAACCTTCTTCGGCCGTGCCGGGAAGTTTTTCGCGGCCGGGAGTGCGCGGGATATCGCCTTTGCCGGGCGCGAGCGTTTTGAAAATCGGATCGAGGCGCTTCACGGCTTCGTCGGGGCCGCCGATCATCATGCAGTAGCCGCGGTCGAGTCCCCAGACGCCGCCGCTCGTGCCGACATCGATGTAGTGAATGCCCTTGTCTTTGAATTGCTTGGCGCGGCGCACGTCGTCTTTGTAGTAGGAGTTGCCGCCATCGATGATGGCGTCCCCGGCCTGCATGTGCTGCGCGAGCTTCTGCACGGTTTGTTCGGTGGGACCGCCGGCGGGAACCATGACCCAGGCGGCTCGCGGCGGTTTCAGTTTGCTGACGAAATCTTCGAGAGACGTCGACCCGCCAGCGCCTTCGCCGGCGAGCTCTTTGACTGTGTCGGCGCTGAGATCGGAAACCACCAGCTGATGTCCGGCGCGCATCAGGCGGCGCGTCATGTTCGCGCCCATGCGGCCCAGACCTACCATTCCCAATTGCATGCTTCACTCCTTGCTGTGCAAAGCGAGTTACAACTTATGCCTTGCGTTGCGTGTTCTTCGCGACCGCGGCCAGCAGCTTGTCGAAAGCGTCGGCGAATAATTTGACGCCGTCGTCGGTCAGCTTGTCGGTGACTTCATTGATGGAGATGCCCGCCTTGGCCAGATCGTCCATGGTTTTCTGAGCGGCGGGGACATCTTCGGTGAGGCTGTTGCGCACGCGGCCGTGATCGCGGAAAGCGTCAATCGTGGCCGGAGGCATGGTGTCGACAGTGTCGGGACCGATGAGTTCTTCGGCGTAGAGCACATCGCGATAGGCGGGATTCTTGGTGCTGGTGCTGGCCCACAGAACGCGCTGGGTCTGGGCTCCCTTGGCCGCGAGCGCTTCCCAGCGCGGTCCGCTGAAAATTGTCTGGTAACGCTGGTAGGTGAGTTTTCCGTTGGCGATCGCGACTTTTCCCAGCAGACTTTTCAGCAGGGCTTGCTGTTGAGAGTCGGTCGTAGCTTTCAACTTCGCGTCGATCAGGCCGTCGACCAGCGAGTCGATGCGGCTGATAAAGAAGCTGGCCACACCTGCTTCTTTTTTCAGATTGCCGCCGCGCGCGGCCAGGTCTTCCAACCCGGCGATGTAAGCCTCGGCTACTTTCACGTAAACTTCCTGCGCGAACAGCAGCGTCACGTTGATGTTGATGCCTTCGCCGATTGCGGTGCGGATCGCAGGCAGACCTTCCGCGGTGCCGGGAATCTTGATCATCACGTTTTCGCGATTCACGGCTTTCCATAGACGGCGGGCTTCGACGATGGTCTCCTGCGTCTTGCGCGCGAGATAGGGAGAAACTTCCAGGCTGACGTAGCCGTCGCGAAACTGCGAGCTGTCATACACCGGGCGCAGCGTGTCGGCGGCGTCCTGAATGTCGCGGATAGCGATCTGTTCGAAGCGGGCGGTGGTGTCGAGATCGGCGCGCGAGGACAACGACTTCAACATGTCGTCGTAAAGCGAACTCTCGCCGATCGCCTTCTCGAAGATCGCGGGGTTCGAGGTCATGCCGCGCAGGCCGTCGTCGGCGATCATTTGCTTCAGCTTTCCTGTGGTGAACAAATCGCGGCGGATGTAGTCGAGCCACATCGACTGGCCGTAGTTGAGCAATTCTTTCAGCGGATTGGCTTTCGCGGTTTCGAGAATTCCGGTGGGTTGCATAGGTAATCTCCAAATCTCACTTCGTATCTCAGACTCGTGTTGTCATTTTCCGGCTATGGCTGCTCGGGCTTCTGCCACGACTGCATCCACGGTGAAGCCGAACTTTTTCAGCAGATCTTTCAGCGGGGCGGAGGCTCCGAAGCGGTGCATGCCGATCATTCGTCCCTTCAGACCGACATAGCGCTCCCAACCGAAGGTTGCGGCCATCTCGACGGAAACTCGCGCCGTGATCGCTGCGGGCAGCACGCTCTCTTTGTAAGCCGCGTCCTGCTCCGCAAAGATTTCCCACGACGGCATGCTCACGACGCGGGCGTTAATGCCTTCGGTCTTGAGTTTTTCGTAGGCATCCACGCACAACGACAACTCGCTGCCGGTGCCCATCAAAATCACGTCCGGCTTGCCGCCCGGGGCGTCGGCGAGAACGTAGGCGCCCTTCGCCGCGCCGGATGCAGGCGCATATTTTGTGCGGTCGAACGTAGGTATCGGCTGCCGCGTCAGGACCAGTGTCGAGGGCCGGTGTGTCTGCTGGATCGCGATCTTCCAGACTTCCACCACTTCGTTGGCGTCTCCGGGACGCAGCACCAGCATGTTGGGCATGGCGCGCAACGATGCGATCTGTTCGATGGGCTCATGCGTGGGCCCATCTTCGCCAACGCCGATGGAATCGTGAGTCATGACGTAGAGTGCGGGAATTTCCATCAGCGCGGCCAGACGCATGGCCGGGCGCATGTAATCGGTAAAGTTGAAAAATGTCGCGCCGAAAGCACGCAGCGTGGACAGGACCATCCCAGTCACGGCCGCGCCCATCGCATGTTCGCGCACGCCAAAGTGCAGGTTGCGTCCGGCATAGTTGAACGACTGGAAATCACCGGCGCCTTCAAACGTGAGGTTCACTTTGTTGGACTTGGCGAGATCGGCCGAGCCGCCGATGAGCCACGGAATATTCTGCGCAAGTACATTCAGCACTTTGCCGCCACTCTCGCGCGTGGCGATTCCCTTCGCATCGACGGGGAAGGTGGGCAGGTTCTTGTCCCAGCCGCTGGGCAGTTCACGATGCTGCATCTGATTGAGTCTCTGCGCCAGATCGGGATATTGCTTGGAATAGTCCGCAAAGTTTTTATCCCACTGTGTGCGCAGGTCGCGTCCACGTTTGCCGATGCCTTCCTGGAAATGCTCGTAGACACCTTCGGGAACCAGAAACTTTGCATCCTCGGGCCAGCCGTAAAACTTTTTCACCAGCCGGACTTCCGCCTCGCCCAGCGGTTCGCCGTGCGCTTCGAAGGTGTCCTGCTTATGCGGAGAGCCGTACCCGATGTGGCTGTCGACGATGATGAGCGTGGGCCGGGTTTTTGTATTGAGGAAGGTGCCGTAGGCCTTCGCCAGCGCGTCGAGATCGTTGGCGTCGCCCACATGAGTAATGTTCCAACCGTAGCCGAGGAAGCGCGAAGCCACGTCTTCGCTGAACGACCAGTCCGCGGGACCGTCGAGGGTGACGCGGTTGTTGTCGTAGATCCAGCACAGATTCGAAAGCTTGAGATGTCCCGCGAGAGAGGCCGCTTCACTGGCTACGCCTTCCATGAAATCGCCGTCTCCGCAGACGGCGTAGACGTTGAAGTTGAACAGATCGAATCCGGGGCGGTTAAAGTGCGCAGCCAGCCATCTGCTGGCGATGGCCATACCAACGCTGTTGCCCGCGCCCTGGCCCAGCGGTCCGGTGGTAGTTTCAACGCCGGTGGTAATGTGCGACTCGGGATGGCCCGGGGTGCGGCTGTCGAGCTGGCGGAAACGCTTGATTTCATCCAGGGAGACGGTTGGGTCTTTCAAAACTTCGCCCTGCGCGTTCGCCGCACGCACGCCAGTTAAATGAAGGAGGGCGTACAACAACATGGACGCGTGTCCCGCCGAGAGCACGAAGCGATCGCGATTCGGCCACAGAGGATCCTGCGGGTCGTAGCGCAGAAAATCCTGCCACAGCGAGTAACCGACCGCGGCCAGACCCATGGGCGCGCCAGGATGGCCGGAGTTGGCCTGCTGCACGGCATCAATCGCCAGAGTTCGAATCGTGTTGATGCACAGCGTATCCAGTTGCTTTCCCGTCACCAACGTCTGTTCACTGACTGCCATGCGAGTTGGCTCCTCTCGCCGAACCGTTCGCCGATGTAGGATGGCGCCCGCCGGCCCTGGGTATGATTGATTAGAGTTCCCGGCTGGGAGAAAGGTTCAGTACGAAATTTCAGTACGGAAGAAGTGTATCAATTTCCGCGGAGGCGCGGGTTGGCGGGATTGTGAAAATCAATTAATGCAGAATTCCTGAATGCGATTCCTGAATGCACGAAGACTGCTATTTCAGCATTTGCAGGTAAGTGCCTTCGCTGCGGGAAGCCTGCGTGGCTTCCATGGCGTACTTCAGGAACTGGCGAAGGCTCTCGCGCTCGGTCGGCTCCAGGCTGCCGAAGCGTACGCGGACACCGGCAGAAGCGCTGCGAGTGACGACTCCGCTCAGGGCAAAGCCTTTTACCCAGATCTTGCCGTTGGCGACCCACAGTCCGATCTCGACCTTGGCGCCAGCCCGAATCGGGCTTGCGGTTTCGACCAGGCATCCGCCCACGCTGGTGTTGCTGAGATTTCCCCAGACTGGAGTGGTGGCCTCATCGACGCGCAGTTCTACCGCGACGAAGCACTTGATGCGGGGATAGCGGCGGCGGTCGTCGGCCGAGCTGGGATAGAACACGTTGGGCTCGAACGGCGGTGAGGCCGAAGCCGGTGTAGGCACAGGATGCGATTCTTCCAGAGTGAGCGCGCTCGAAGAAGGAGCGGATTTTCTCTCGCTGGCCGCCTGCGCTTTGATCGCGCGCATGGTTTTGAGCAGCGTCTCTTCGCGCTTTTCGGCGGGCGCTTCGCGGTAGGCCTGCAGCAGTTTTCCCACGTGCCGCACCAGGTCCGGATCAGACAGCAGTTTCGTCCAGTCCGTTCCCATGAGTTCTGACTTCGCAACGCTCATACGGTCGAGGCCACTTTCCTGAAATTTGCCTTAAATGCCCGGTTCCATGCTGACGCGAAAGTCACATCTGTTCAAGATGACGGAAGTTACCTCTGGTTGTCCGGCGCACCTAGTCAAAATCGGCGCGCTCCAGCCCCTGGATCAGTCGCTTAAGCGAGCCAGCTTGTTCGCGGGTAAGCGAAAAAAACTCGAAACCGTAGTGATATCCCCGGCGATGACGGAGGATTCCGCGCACGTCCCACGCGGCGGGCAAACCGGGGAGCGTAAAGTTCAAGGACACAACCTCGCCGGACGCAAGTTCGGCCGCGAGCAGCACCCCGATGCCGGCCTCGGACAGGTCTTTGCAATGCGCTTGCAGGCTCTCGTAGCGATCCGCAGCCAGCAGCGTCACCAGCACCGGGAAACTGGAGCGGTAGCGCGGGTTCCGTCGGAGACGACGGCCTGGTGCGTTGGTAAAGGCTCTCCCCGGCTTGGCGGACATGCTTTTCGCTTTCTGAATACAGTGATTGGGTGCTGACTAGGGCTGGAATGTTAGTTGTACGATCTCCACGGTTTCGCTTTGTGCGACCTCAAACTTCCACTTCGAAACAGCATCAGCAGCGGCCTGGACCAGCACTGGATTTCCGCCGATCGCGCGCGTGGATTTGACGAAGCCATCGGCCTTGACTCCGACTTCCAGCTTCACCGACCCCTGGAGATGCATCCGCCTGGCCAGTTCCGGATAAGCCGGCTCGACTTTGGTGATCACCCTGCGATCGGGATGCGGCTGAGCGGAAACCCGCTGCGCCGGAACCAGCGCCAACCCGGCTATGGCTATCACGGCCAGAAATGTAGTCACTCCTCGGTGCTTCAAAACCTACCCTCCGTAATTCAGTTACCGAATTTCAGATTAGAGACAGTTTATGGGGGTGCCGGGATGGGAATAAAGTGCCGAAAGTGCTTGGCAGAACGTGTATGGCACGATGGTGGGAAAACTTGACAGACCACCCTGGCGAAAACTTAGCGAACAACCCGGGCAGCCGTCTGGGCGAACAAACTTACCGAACAAACTTACCGAACAAACTTAGTGAACCATATAATCCGAGTCTTGCCTCATCCCGCTGATTTCGATGGCGAGGGGAGTGCCTGATGCAAATGGTTTTGCATCGCAGGATGGGCGAATGGAATCAAAGTTTGATTATTAAGGCACACCACGACAGAGAAAGCGTCCAGGGTCCGGTCTCGAGCGGGACGCTCCCACGGCTAAAGATGCTGCATTCGAAAAGTTTAAGAGGAATTTTCTTCGTCATAACCATGTGTCTTGTGGCTGCCCCTGCGCTTTTTTCGCAGGCGGCTTCAGGAGCGCCTACGCCGAATGTTTCGGTGCCCGGCTCTCAGCAGCCTTTCCTGGGCAGCGAACCTGAGGGCAAGGCCAGCGGCACCGTCCTGCAAATTGATCTTCGGGATGCCATTGACCGCGGCTTGCGCAACAATCTGGGCCTGTTGCTGGCCGGCGATCAGACCATGCAAGCGAACGGCGAAAGATGGAAAGAACTCAGCAATCTTTTGCCGAATTTCTCGGCCGGTATTCACGAAGATGTTCAAACCACGAGCCTCACGGCGCTGGGATTCAAGGGCAATCTGTTTCCGTTTCCGCTGCCGCGTGTGCTTGGGCCGTTCAACTATTTCGATGCACGGGCCAACTTCAGCCAGTCGCTGTTCAACTACAAAGATCTCGAAAAAGAGCGCGCTGCCGCCGAGAGCCTGAAGGCGTCACGGTTCAGCTACAAAGATGCCCGAGAGTTCGTGGTTCTGGCGGTGGGAAACGCCTATTTGCTGTCGATTGCTTCGGCAGCTCGCGTCGAAACCGCGCAGGCGCAGGTGAAGAATGCGCAGGCCCTTTACGACAAGGCGGACGACCAGCGGAAGGCAGGGTTGAGTCCGGCGATCGACAAGCTCCGCGCTCAGGTTGAATTGCAAAGCCGCCAGCAACAATTGATCGCGGCCAGCAATGACCTGGCCAAGCAGAAGCTGAGTCTGGCTCGCGTAATTGGATTGCCCCCGGGGCAGGAATTTGTGCTGACCGAAAGCGCTCCTTACCAGGAGCTGACGCCGTTGCCGCTCGATACTTATCTGCAGCATGCCTACGCTTCGCGTCCGGATTATCAGGCGGCGCTCGCGCAAGTCCGCGCCGCGGAATTGTCGCGGCGCTCCGCGACTGCCGGGCATTATCCTTCACTGGATATGAATGCGAACATCGGAGATATCGGCGTGACCCCGGCGCATTCCAACGGAACCTGGCAAGTGCAGGGAGGGATTACGATCCCCATTTTTGCCGGAGGAAAAACTCACAGCGATGTTCTGGAAGCGGAAGCGCAGTTGAAGCAGGCTCGTTCTCAGCTTGGCGATCTGGGCGGCCGCATCGATTATGAAGTGCGCACCGCACTGCTTGATTTGCACGCCGCTGCCGAACAGGTGGAAGTGGCTCGCAGTTCGGTGGACCTAGCCGAGCAGACTCTCGCCCAATCCCAGGATCGTTTCACGGCCGGAGTGGCTGACAATCTGGAGGTGGTGCAGGCGCAGGAATCCGTTGCCAACGCGCATGAGAATTATATTCAGAGCCTTTACGGTCACAATCTGGCCAAGATTGAGTTGGCGCGGGCGATTGGCGATGCGGAAGAGGGCGTCAAACGATATTTGAAAGGCAATCAATAGCTTATGGAACAGACCACTCAAAGTCCTCCGGCAACGGAAAAAAGCGCGAGCGCTGATCCGGCGAGCGGGACCCAGACGACGCCTTTGCCGTCGACCGAAAAAGATTTTCGAAGATGGCCACATGCGAGAGACGGTGCCGGCTTTCGTGTCGGCGTGGGCGTTGCCGTGGTGGTTCTGCTGGTGGCGGCATTCTTCGTCTACCGTCACGTGAGCAGCTATGAAAACACGGATGACGCGCAGGTGGACGGGCACTTGAATTCCATCAGCGCGCGCATTTCCGGTCACGTGATCAAACTCAACGTGCAGGATAACCAATATGTGGAAGCCGGCACGGTGCTGGTGGAAATCGATCCCGCGGATTATCAGGTAGCCTACGACCGCGCGAAAGCGGATTTTGAAGATGCCCAGGCTGCGGCGATCGCTGCCGGTGTCAATGTGCCTATTACCTCGGTGAACACTACGAGTCAGGTCTCCGTCACCGGCGCCGACGTGGAAAATGCGCGTGCCGGAATCCAGGCCGCGAAACAGCAATTCGAAGCTGCGAAGGCGCAGTTGCAGGAAGCCGAAGCCAACAACGTAAAGGCGCAGAACGACCTGCAGCGCTACAAGCAGTTGGTCGACAAGGAGGAAATTTCGCAGCAGCAATATGACCAGGCAACCGCTGCCGCAAAAGCCAGCGCTGCCGCCGTGGAAGGCGCACGGGCGACGGCCGAGGCCGCGCAGCAGCAGGTTACCGAAGCTCAGGGAAAGCTGGTGCAGGCAGAAGCCAGTGCGCGCTATGCCCAGACTGCGCCCCAGCAGGTGCAGATTGTGAAAGCCAAGGCCACCTCCGCGTTAGCAGAAGCCCAGCGCAAGAAAGCCGACCTCGATCAGGCGGCGTTGAACCTGCAATATACAAAGATCGTCGCCCCTGTGAGTGGAGGCGTGAGCAGCCGCACCGTCGAAGTTGGACAAAATGTGGCCCCGGGCCAGGAACTGATGAAGCTCATCCCGCTCGACGATGTCTGGATCACAGCGAACTTCAAAGAAACCCAGCTCCGCAACATGAGAGTCGGCCAGGCAGTCTCCATTGAGGTTGATGCTAATGGAAGAACTTATAATGGCAAGGTCGATAGTATCGCCGACGCCAGCGGCTCTCGCTTCAGTCTTCTGCCTCCCGAGAATGCCACCGGAAACTACGTTAAAGTCGTACAACGCATCCCGGTGAAGATCGTTCTGGATCCCGGAGAAAACAAAGACCATCTGCTGCGACCGGGCATGTCGGTTACTCCCAAGGTGTGGATTCGGAGATGAGCGCGGCGTCGGCAACGCTTAACCAGGCCCAGGCCGACGCCTGGCGTCCGGCGGTGAATCCCTGGATTATCGCTCTCGCCGTCACGCTGGCAACGTTCATGGAAGTGCTCGACACTTCCATCGCCAACGTGGCCCTGCCCCACATCGCAGGCAGTCTTTCAGCCGGTCAGGATGAGAGCACCTGGGTTCTCACTTCCTACCTGGTATCGAACGCCATCGTGCTGCCGCTGAGCGGATGGCTTTCGTCGATCATCGGCCGCAAGAATTTCTACATGAGCTGTGTGGCGCTGTTCACCGTGAGTTCGTTCCTGTGCGGTCTGGCGCCGAATTTGACCGTGCTCATCATTTGCCGCGTGCTGCAGGGGGTTGGCGGCGGCGGCCTGCAACCCAGCGAGCAAGCCATTCTGGCCGACACATTTCCGCCCGCCAAGCGAGGCATGGCTTTCGCCGTTTACGGCATCGCGGTGGTCACAGCTCCCGCGATCGGCCCCACGCTCGGCGGCTGGATTACCGATAACTTCACCTGGCGCTGGATTTTTTTCATCAACATTCCCGTGGGCATTCTTTCCCTGCTGCTGACCTCACGGCTCATCCAGGATCCGCCGTATTTCAAGCGCCGCAAACTCAAGGAGACGCGGATTGACTACATCGGCCTCGGTCTGGTGGCTCTGGGCCTGGGCACTCTGCAGGTGATCCTGGACAAGGGGCAGCGCGACGACTGGTTTGAATCTCACTTCATCGTGATTCTCTCCGTGATCAGCGCGGCTTCCCTGATCTTCGTAATTTTCTGGGAATGGAGAACGAAAGATCCCATCATTGATCTGCATTTGTTCCGCGATCGCACGTTCGCCGTCTCCAACCTGCTGATGTTCATGCTGGGATTTGCGCTGCTGGGCAGCACCCTTCTGCTCCCACTGTTCATGCAAACCTTGCTGGGGTATTCCGCGGAACAATCGGGTCTGGCCTTGATGCCGGGCGGATTCTGCATCATGCTGCTGCTGCCGCTGGTGGGATTCTTGCTTTCGCGCTACAGTCCGCGCTGGCTGCTCGTGTTCGGGCTCACCGTGTTGTCGCTCTCGCTGTTCCACATGACCGGCTTTGATTTGCAGCTGGACTTCCGGACGGCAGCCCTAGCCCGCATATTTCAAGCGGTGGGGATGGCGTTTCTGTTTGTTCCGATCAATACCGCGGCCTACGCTTTTCTTCCGCGCGACAAGAACAACGCGGCTTCCGGCCTCATGAACCTGGCGCGTAACATTGGCGGGAGTGTCGGAATTTCCGTGGTCACTACCATGCTCGACCGGCGCGCCCAGGTGCACCAGAATTATCTTGTCAGTCATTTGAGCGCCAGCAATCCTGCGCTGCAGGCGCGGCTGAAGGCTCTGGGCACGCTGATGCAGTCGCACGGCGGAGGCCCGCCCGGCTCTTCTGCCGCACCCTTTGCATTCATTCAGGCGATGGTGCAGCGTCAGGCGGCGATGCTGTCCTATGTCGACTGCTTCGCGCTGCTTGGGGTCTGCATCCTGGCGATGATCCCCGCAGTGTTCCTGATGAAAAACGCCAAGCCCGGCGGGGGAATGGCGGTACACTAAAGCTGAAGTATGTTTCGCCTGATTACCATCGAGCGCGAGTACGGCTGCGGCGCCCCCGTCATTGCGGAAAAACTGGCCCGGCATCTGGGCTGGAAGCTGTGGGACCAGCTGCTCACCGAAGAGATTGCCCGCGAAGCTCACGTTTCCGCGTCGGCGGTAAAGCGCTGTGACGAAAAAGTGGACGGTCGCCTCTACCGCCTGGCCAAGTCTTTCTGGCGTGGAAGTTACGACCGCGGCGCGCCTGCCGGCACCCAGACCTTCGATGCCGACTGCATGATGGAAATGGTGCAGGACATTCTGAACCGGGTTACTGCGGAGGGGAACGCCGTGGTGGTGGGGCGAGGCGCGCCTTACCTGTTACGCGAACGCCCCGATGCCTTTCACGTTTTTCTTTATGCGCCCCGCGCCGAGAAGATCCGCCGCCTGCGCGAGGAGAACCATACCCTCGACGAAGCCGAGGATCTCGTTGATACCATCGACCGCGAGCGCGTAGCCTACGTGAAGCACTACTTCAATGCCGACTGGCCGACGCGCTCTCTCTACCATGTCATGCTGAACACTGCCGTGGGCAACGAGCCCGTGATCTCGACGATTCTCGCCACCATGCATCTGGTCGAAGGCCGTCCGAAAGCCACGGATTACGAGCCTACGCGACTTCCCGCGACGCGTTAATTCCTAAAATATTGTCATTCTGAGCGAAGCGAAGAATCCCTATCGCCACCACTGTCCTCGCAGGGTGTTTCCACCACAAACGCGCCCGACTGTCACGATCAAGGCTGCGTGGCCGCAGTTCCTGGCCGCCCCATCCGCGGCGCCGGACAACAGTCCTCGGCGCAAACATCCGCCCGCGGCCCGAGCGTTCCCACGGATCGTCTCTCCGACCCCGGATTCACCCGCTCCAGAATCAGCTCGCGAATCATCGCCACAAATTTCGGATGCACTCCCACCGTCTTCGCCCGCGTCATCGGTAAAGCGAGAGAATCGCAAAGCTGGCGCGCCTCCAGGTCCAGATCGTAGAGGACTTCCATGTGGTCGGAGATGAAACCGATCGGTGCGAGGACGACCGCGCTTGCCAGATTTTGTGTTTTCACCGTGCGCAGGTAATCCAGAATATCGGGCTCGAGCCACGGCTGCCCCGGAGCTCCGCTGCGGCTCTGGTAAACCAGAGCATCGCTGCGGACGCCCAGCTTCTGCGAAACCAGCCGCCGCACTTCTTCCAGCTGCCGTACATAATCACTGGTCGCGGCCATGGAAACAGGAATGCTGTGTGCAGTGTAGATGACCTGAACATTCTGCTGTGCACCCGGTTGCAGACCGCACGGCAGCGCCGCGAGCGCTTCGCCGACTCGCTCGGCCGTCGCTTCGATGAATTCGGGATGGTTGAAGAACACCCGCAGCTTATCGACTTCGGGCGCGCCCTCGCCAACTTCCCGCTGCGCCTGGGCGATGTTCTCGCGGTACTGGCGGCATCCGGAGTAAGAACTGTAAGCGGAGGTTACGAAACCGAGCGCTCGCCGGATGCCGTCATTCTTCATTTGCAGCAAAGTCTCCGGCAGCAGCGGATGCCAGTTGCGGTTTCCCCAGTACACCGGCAGCTTCGGACCGTGCTGCGCCAATTCAGATTCCAGCGCCGCAATGAGTTCCCGCGTCTGCTGGTTGATGGGACTCTTGCCGCCGAAGTGGTAGTAATGTTCCGCGACCGTCAGCAGGCGCTCGCGCGGCACATTGCGCCCACGCAGCACGGCTTCGAGGAAGGGAATGACATCGTCCGGCGATTCCGGTCCGCCGAAAGAAACAACGAGGATGGCATCGTAATTCATGGGTTTGGCGGAAAAATGGCTTGTGGATATCTTACGAAAAAAAGTTCGCGGATGGGTTTTGGAAACGAGATTCAGGCGAGGTCCGTTTCGAGTCAGAACCGATGAATAGCGCGCCGACAGGGACTGAAAAGCCTCGCGGAAGTCTGGGCGCGCAGCGATGCAATTCCACGGGCCAATCACTCACATGTCGCACGGACGCCCTCGTCAACCATCGCGGAGACCGCGAACCATCCGCCATGCTTAGCGGAATCGCGGAGAGAAGTCGGTCAGGGCCATGAAGGTGGAATCAACTTTCTCCACGAGTTTGCCGTTCGCTTCGGACTTGTCGCGCACACTCTTCCACTCCGGGTCGTCCTGGAAGGATTTCCAGTTAGCGGTGGCCGCTTCGCGGCTCGGATGCCGAAGAATGTAAATAAGCGTGTTGCTCTTCTCCGGTTCATCGAGAGGAGTCCAGTAAGCGACGCTTCGCATTCCGTGGCGGTCAAAGATCTTTATGGTGTGTTCGCGGAAGCGCGACAGCAGGTCGCCCAGTTTTCCGGGAGCTGCATGATAGACGCGGAGCTCGAAGACATCTGTCGTGGCGCCCGTGGGATTGGCGTCGTTGTTCTGAGAACCGGCCCAAAGCGACGCCGGAAACAATGTTGGAAGCAATGTTGCCGCGGGAAGCGCCTGGAGTAATGTTCGTCTTTTCACGGCAGGCATTCTAGCAGAACGTGAGTCGACGGGTGCGCTACTTTCTCGCACTAGCGCATCGTCGAAAAACCTGGGCGCGGGGAGCAAACCCTGGAGTGCCACGTCAACCGTGGCGCATCAATTACGCTCAAAACCCGGGAGAGCCGTATCAGAAATTCCAGTTGGGTGGCTGTTAAGGAAGGAATCTGGTGCGCCCGGAGAGATTCGAACTCCCGGCCTGTTGCTCCGGAGGCAACCGCTCTATCCAGCTGAGCTACGGGCGCACACCACATGGGTAGTTTACACGGGCGGGTTTTGCGGCTTTTCTTCGCGCACTTATCGGTTAAAGTCTTTTGATTCGCACAAGAACAACGCCCTTTAACCGCAGAGCTGGCAAAACAGAACCGCAAAGTACGCGAAGAGATTCAACTTGAGCCACTACCGGATCCGTTTGACTCGGGGAGAATAGGCGCGTTTCATCCACGCCGTCCGTACTTGGAACGCCGCGTCTGTTCGTTCAGAAATTCCCAGGCTGGAGTCTTAATAACGCCCGCGTCCGCCGCCACCACCACCGCCGCGGCCGCCGCGGTCGCCACCGCGATCTCCGCCGCGGTCGCGTCCACCGCCTCCGGCGCGCTCGGTCTTGGGACGAGCTTCGTTCACGTTCAGCGTCCGCCCACCGATCTGCGAGCCGTTGAGCGCGGCGATGGCCTTTTCTCCGTCTTCGTTGCTGGCCATCTCCACGAACCCAAACCCGCGCGAGCGTCCCGTATCGCGGTCGGTCATGATGCTTACCCGGTCGACTTGCCCGTGTGGCTCGAACAGCTGCCGCAGCTCGTCTTCGGTGGTGCTGAAGCTGAGATTTCCGACAAAAATATTCTTCACGCGTCTGCCTCTGCATTGAGCTGTCGAAGTGCAAGCTCAGTTCGGCGGACTGGCAGGTCGGAAGGCCTTCCTGAAAATCTGGACCGGAGCTGGCGAACAGTCAAGTGCGGCCAGAAGTATAGCAGGTTTCCCACACCGTGCCTGTCAAATCAAAACTGTCGGTAGTGGGCTGTTTTAGCAGTTCCGAGAGCAGATCGTCTTAAGTCTTGCCATGTAACGTCAATGGGCCTTGCCAGCCCGGCCCGACTTGATCGCATCCAGAAGTTGATTGACTTTGGCCTCGGTGACCGCCCGCAAAGCGTCTTCCGCGCTCGCGCCCATTTGGGCTGCCGCTTGTCCAGGGAGGGGCGCGACATTTGAAAACGTGCCATCCGCCCACAGAGTGAACATTAACTTTACTTGGAGGTCGGCCCCCTGCTTCGCTACTTGCAGGACTTGCCCCGAGATGGTGAAGCCACTCTTCGCCGGAGTGCCTCCGAGGGCCTGCACGGGGGTGAAGCCATCCTTCTTCTTGACCGTGTTCCAGGCTTCGTCACCCATAGCATCGGCTAGAGGCTGCCGCTGCTTCGCGTCAATGGTCCTTGCGGCGGTCCAGGGTCCCAGCGTTATGTCCATGATTGGTCTCCATATCCTTTCCGGCGCCGTCATCCTTATCCGGCTCCGTCGATATGTTATACGGGAATCTTTCAAAACTGCCCAGTACGAGACTGTCAAAGTCAATGGACTCGGAAAACGGGACGGATGGCTAGATGTCGGAAGGAATCTTGATCTGTTTCGCCTCTACGATGATCGATCCGTCATGCAGCACCAGTTCGTCGACCGACTCGCAGAATATCTCCGCGCCCTTCACGCTGGCGAGGTAGCGATAGTGCAGGTGCCGGCTTCTCCAGAATGAAGTCACGGAGCTTCGCACGACCAACGGTTCAGGCTCCAAAGCCAACGCGAGCAGAAATTGATCCGGCTCAAGCTCGATGACGCCATAGGCCATGTTTGCGACAATGCGTCTTTTTCGGGCCGCCGCCGCCGCTGCTGCTGCTCCTGCCGCCATATGCACCGCCTTCTCTCCAGAGTTTAAGGGGCCGTAACTGCTGTGCGCAGTTTCACTTACGTATATGTACCGAATTGTATGTACAAAGCGGCCAGCACAAAACGTTTCTGAAGGAACACTTCAGCGATTTGTAGCGTCGCGTCGGCGCGCGGAAGGAGTGGTTCATCAGCCGTCGTCTCAACATCCATCGACCTTCCAGAAACCGTCGCGTTGATAGCCCATCTGCAGCAGCCGGTTCTTGGGGTCGTGACGTTTGCCACAGGTAGGGCAGGGCAGGTAGCGGCCCCAGGCTGTGCCCTGGCGGTCGTAGTTTTCGGCCACTGCAAAGGTTGTGCCGCAGCTGCAGGGGACCAGAAACATCTTGAGGCCGGGCCTGTCTTTCTTAATGTCGCGCTGAACGTCGCGCTGAACTTTGCGGGGCGACTCGGCTTGCCGCTGCCGCTTCACGACTCTTCCACCGCCGCCAGGCTGCGCTTGCGTTTGTTGGCCTGCAGGAATTTTTTCCGCAGACGCAACGATTTCGGAGTCACTTCCACGAACTCGTCGTCGGCGATGAACTCGATGGCCTGCTCCAGATTCAGCGACCGGAAGGGAACCAGGCGAATCGCTTCGTCGGCCGTGGAGGCGCGCATGTTGGTGAGCTTCTTTTCCCGGACGGCGTTCACGTCGAGATCATTGTCTTTGGCGTTTTCGCCAACGATCATGCCTTCATATAGCTCGACGCCGGGCCCCACGAAAAGCTCGCCGCGTTCCTGCAGGCCCCACAGGGCGTAGGCGGTGGAAGGGCCGCCGCGGTCGGCAATCAAAGCGCCGGTGAGACGGTGCGGAATTTCGCCTTGCCATTCGGTGTAACCATCGAACAAAGCGTTCATCACGATTGTGCCGCGGGTGTCGGTGAGCAGTTGGCTGCGCAGGCCGATCAAGCCGCGGCTGGGTACGCGGAATTCGATGCGCACGCGGCCGTAGCCGTGATTGTGCATGTTGGTGGTTTCGCCCTTGCGCGAGCCGAGTTGTTCCATCACCACGCCGACAAATTCTTCGGGGACGTCCACGGTGAGGTGCTCGACCGGCTCCATGAGCTTGCCGTCGATGCGCTTGGTTACGATTTCGGGCTTGCCCACCATGAGCTCGTAACCTTCGCGGCGCATCATCTCAATCAGGATGGAAAGTTGCAGCTCGCCACGGCCTAGCACTTTGAAGGAATCCGTGGTGCCCGTATCTTCTACCCGCAGGGAGACGTTGGTGAGCAACTCCTTGGCCAGCCGCTCTTTCAAGTTCCGCGAAGTAACGTAGGTGCCTTCTCTTCCCGCGAACGGAGAGTTGTTGACGGTGAACAATATTGCGATGGTGGGTTCGTCGATGGCGATGTGCGGAAGCGGGGAGGGATTTTCGACGTCGGTAATGGTCTCGCCGATGGTGATTCCTTCCACGCCGGCGACGGCGATGATGTCTCCCAATTCTGTTTCCGTGATGTCGGTCCGCTTCAGGCCGGAGAAGGAAAACAATTTTGTGATCTTCGTCTTGTGGAAAGTGCCGTCGAGCCGGGCGATGGCTACTTCTTCGCCGGTGTGCATCTTGCCGTTGAAGACGCGCGCGATGGCGAGGCGCCCCAGATAGTCGCTGTAGTCGAGGTTCGCCACCAGAATTTGCAGCGGGCCCGAGGGATCGCCTTTGGGCAGAGGAATCGTCTTCACGATGGCGTCGAACAGCGGACGCAGATCCTCGCCTCCGCCTTTGATGTCCGTCGAAGCCGTGCCTATCTTGGCGTTGGTATAGAGCACGGGAAAATCCAGCTGATCTTCTTTAGCGTCGAGGTCGATGAACAAGTCGTAGATTTCGTTGAGCACTTCCTGTGGACGCGCGTCGGCGCGGTCGATCTTATTAATAACGACGATGGGCGGCAGCTTGGCTTCGAGGGCCTTGCCCAGCACGTAGCGGGTTTGCGGCAGCGGTCCTTCGCTCGCGTCTACCAGCAGCATGACACCGTCGACCATTTTCAGCGCGCGCTCGACTTCGCCGCCGAAATCGCTGTGGCCGGGCGTATCAACGATGTTGATCTTTACGTCGTGATAGAAGATGGCCGTGTTCTTGGCGAGGATGGTGATTCCGCGCTCGCGTTCCAGTTCGTTCGAGTCCATCACCCGATCGACGTGGTGCTCGTTGGAGCGAAAGGTGCCGCTTTGTTGCAGCATGGCGTCGACCAGCGTGGTTTTGCCGTGGTCAACGTGGGCGATGATGGCGATGTTGCGAATGCCTGAACTCAAAAAGATCCCTTCCCTTAAATAGGCTCTACTACTACTTTACTATGCGCGCGGAATACAATCGACCATATGTTAGAGCAATCGGGAAAACTCCGTGTGCGGGCCCATCAGGCGCGCAGGGAAAACCGCCCGCACGATGCTCGCCAGGATTTGATAGAGGCCGTCGCTCTGTGCCGCCAAGAAGGTAATGGGATTGAATTGGCCGGAGCGCTTGCCGACCTCGGACAGATTGAAAGAGATTTGCACTGCAACGACGCCGCGCTGAAGAACTATGAAGAGGCGGTTGCAATTTACCGCGCCGCAGGCGATGTGCTCGACTGGGCGCACACAGTCAGGCACGTCGGCGACATCCTCAGGAACATGGGGCGCAAAGATCTCGCCGAGCCCTGCTTCCGCACAGCCCTCGACCTATATCGTGGCGATGCGAGAACTGCACCCCTCGATTTGGCGAACACGCTGCGCGGCTATGCCCTGCTTATGGACGATAACGGTGAATCCGTGCGGGCAAAACCGCTGTGGCAGGAAGCTCGCGATCTTTATGCGGCGGTTGGCGTGGATGCGGGCGTGAAAGAGAGTTCGCGCCGGTTGGCCCTTCTGGAGCATCAGTGAGTAACTCAGTGTTGCGCACCCACTAGGTCCCTCCTGCCGACTGTTTCGCCATTGGCGTTCCCGTGAGCCGCGCTTCCGGTTCTTTCACTGCGCGCTGTGCCGCGAGGATCCCCTCGCTGGCGGTGGATTCCGGGCCCTGGGAATCGGTGTTGGCGAAGAAGACGCGGTCGAGCGGTTGGCGCACCAGAGGTTGAACCTGTGTGAAAAGGCCGGGCGTCGACATATAGAGAGGATGTCCGCGACGGTAGATGTGCACTTCGAGGGGATCGACGTCGAGGCCGGGCATCAGCTTCTGGAAATCACGCAGCACGTTGGCGGCGATTTTGCGCGCGCTGTTTTCGGTGAGCAGGTAGCCGCGGTCTTCTTCCTTCATCGGCGTGTAGCAGCTCAGAATGTTGAATTTCTGTTTGTAGCCGGCTTGCTTGCGGATGACCCAGTCGGCGACCACGACGTCGGTGAATGTGTTACCCGGGCACCAGGTGTCGTAGCCGTGATTGAATACGGGCTTGTCGAAGATGAGATTCACGACGGGATAGGGGATGTAACGAATCTGGTGCATGGCGTCGCTTTGTTTTTCGGGCAGTCCCTCGAGCACACGCCGGGTGATGAACTTGGGGGTCGCCATGATCACTGTTTTCGCCGAGACGGTTTTCAGTTCGCCGCCAAACATATATGTGACCTGGACTTCATCTTTTCCCGGGACCACCGCCACGATGGTTGCTCCGGTCTGCATCCGGTCGGCGAAGTTTGGCAGAAGAAAGTCGGCAAGTTTCTTGGTGATCGCTCCAATGCCGCCGGGCCACGTATAGCGGGTGTCGGCGCGGCTCTCTGCCGCCATCTCCTGCAGTTCGCCGATGGCCACGGCTGCTGCGCTCTCTTCGCTCGTAGCTCCCCAGTTGGATGGGCCGTAGGCGTCCCACCACTGGCGAATCTCTACGGGATACGATTTTGTGAAATTGGTGAAGGGAACGTTGGCAAGTTCCTGGCCGCGTTTAGCGAGGTCGATGGCCAGTATTTCTTTCTTGAACTTCTTGAAAGCCTCGCGCACGAGCGGAGGATAAGGCAGCTTGTTGAGTCCGTCGCCCCATGTGTCCGGGACGAATTCGCCGTGGATGATGGTGCCGTCCGGACTGTCGATGGGGAGCATGTGCATCCCGATTTCTTTGGCGAAGGTATAAGAGTATTCGTCTTTGGAAATGAACGCCGAGCCCGTGCCGTAAGTGCTGCCCTGGTATTCCATGCCGTAGGCGTTGCCGCCCCAGTGCGACTCTTTTTCAAGCAGCAGAAAATCGTGATGCTGCAGGCGGTAGGCGGCCGTGAGGCCACTGACGCCACCGCCTACAATTACAACGTCGTGCTTGGCTGATGCCGCGGGGCGCGAGAATATTTTGCCGTCGCGAACCTGATGGCAGATTCGGTTGTCTTCTCCGTCGACGGTGGGCGCGGAGTTTTGCGCGTCAGCGGATTGAGCCAGCAGTGACATGTCCACGGGACACCCGGCTGTGACGGCGCCGGCCACTACGAACTTGATGAAGTCTCTGCGATTCGCGTTTAAGCGGTTGCTGCTTTTGTCATTGTCATTGCTGCCGTTTATATTACTTCCATTCAAGCCAGGCCTCCTTCGTCCGCTTCGGCGATTCCGATTCCTGCTGCGTCTCTGTCTCCGCCCTCGCTGCGCACGCGCAGGCGATACCAGAGCACGATTGCGACCAGCGAAAACACAAAGATGATTGTGGAAACGGCGTTGATTTCAGGGGTGATGCCGCGTCGCAGCCGTCCCCAGATTTCGAGCGGCAGCGTGTTGTCGCGGCCGATCAGAAAAAAGCTGACGGCGATTTCGTCCATCGAAAGCGTGAAGATCAGCAGCGCCGCTCCGATGATGGGCAGCTTCAAATTGGGTACCGTAATGCGCCAGAAGGTTTGCCAGTAATTCGCTCCGAGATCGAGCGACGCTTCTTCCTGAGCGCGGTCTAGCTTTTGCAATCCCGCGAACACTTCGGTGGTGGCGACGGAGATCAAGGCCGTGCCGTGGCCGAGAACGATGGTAAGCAGGCTTAGTTTCGTGCCGGCCAGGTTGAACAGCATGAGCAAGGAGAGGCCGGTGATGATTCCGGGTAGAATGAGGGGCAACAAAACGAGGCGGCGGAATAAAACCTTTCCGGGGAACTGTGCGCGATCCAGGGCCAGTGCCGCTGGCACACCGAAAGTCAGCGAGATCACCATCGCGGCGAACGCGACCTGCAGGCTGTTGAATACGGAATCCCAGATGGGAGCGTCTTGAAATAAGGTGCGATACCAATCGAGCGTGAGATGGCGCGGCGGGAATCCGCCTACGCCTTCGCCGTTGAATGAATAAAGGATCAGGACCACGATGGGAAGATAGAGGAACGCGAAAACAGTCACGGCATGCGCCAGCAGCCAGCGCGAACGCGGGATCGTAGAGGGCGCGCTGCTCACGAGAAGCCCCATTTCTTCTCCAGCCGCTCAGAAAGAAACAGCAGGCTGACTACCAGACCCAGCATGCACAGGGAAATCGCCGCGCCCAGCGGCCAGTTATAAGCGGCGCCAAACAAGCTGACTACGATGTTCGAAATCATGATGCCGCTGGGGCCGCCCAGCAGCAGCGGCGCGAGAAAATCCCCCAGGCTTAAGACGAACGCGAAAGTTGCGCCGGCCACCATGCCGGGAATCGAAAGAGGAAAGATCACATTCCAAAACGTTTGCGCCGGGGTCGCGCCCAGATCATGCGACGCTTCGACGAGATTGCGGGGAATGTGTTCGAGCGCGGCGTAGATGGGGAGAAATGCGAATGGTGTGTAGATGTGCGTCAGCGTCAGCACCACAGCGAACGGGCTGTATAGCAAGAATTCCAGCGGATGTTTAGTGATGTGAACGTATTGCAGCAGCGTGTTCAGCACTCCGTCGGAACCGAGAATTGTTTTCCAGGCGTAGGCGCGCACCAGATAGCTGACCCAGAGTGGAATGATTACCAACTGATAGAACAGATCTTTGCGTTTGCCTGCGTAGAACGACAGAAAATAGGCCAGAGGGTAGCCCAGGAGGAGCGAGAAAATTGTGACGCGCGCGGCGATCCACATGGAGCGCAGCAGAGTCTGCCAGTAGACGTTGACGCGGAAAAGTGTCCGGTAGTTTGCGAAGTCCCAGGAGTGGACGATGGTCTGCGCTGGAGAAACCGACCAGAAGCTGTAACAGAACATTAGGAGATATGGGATCAGCAGAAACACCGTGACCCAGAGTAGAGGCGGCACCGTCACGATCGTTTTGTAAGCGCGGGAAAACATTTGTCTCTTCAGTGTCTTCCCGGAGATTGACGTACTGATACGGCGCTGGCCGGAGAAAACTCCAGGTCAATTTCGTCGGGGATTCCGGCGCCGCTCGGCATTCGTACGGTGAGCACGAGTCCTCCGGGACACTGCACGCGAATTAATTCGGTTGCTCCGTGAAATGCCTGCTGCAAGAGGCGGCCTCGAAGTCGAACGTAGCCGGGCGTTGCAGGCTTCGCGGGCGACGCTACCTGAATGCTTTCTGGCCGCAACGAAAAAAGCGCGGGGCCGTCGGGAAGCTGCGCGGGCCACGAGAGCTCACCACAATGCGACGTGCCTTGTCGCAATTCGCACTGCAGCAGATTTGTGTGCCCGATGAACTGCGCTACGTAGGCGGTCGCGGGCTGGCTGTAGATTTCCCGGGGAGTCGCGATTTGCTCGAGCTCGCCGGAGCGCAACAGGGCGATGCGATCGGACATGACCATGGCTTCTTCCTGGTCGTGGGTGACGAATACGAAAGCGATTCCGACTTCGCGCTGCAGGGATTTCAGTTCTACCTGCATCTGGCGCCGCAGATTCGCGTCCAGCGCGGAGAGCGGCTCGTCGAGCAACAGCAGGCGCGGACGGTTCACCAACGCGCGGGCGAGAGCTACGCGCTGCTGCTGGCCTCCGCTGATTTTCGAGGGCTTGGCTTTCGCGTGCTGCGTCATCCGGACTTTTTCAAGCGCTTCCGCGACGCGCGATGCGATCTCGGCTTCGGGGCGTCCGGCGACACGCAATCCGTAGCCGACATTTTGCTCGACCGTGAGATGAGGAAACAACGCGTAGTGCTGGAAGACCGTGTTGACGCGGCGCCGGTAAGGGGGTTGCCGGTCGAGACGCTCGTCGCCCATCCAGACTTCACCGGAGGTAGCGCTCTCGAAGCCGGCGACGATCCGCAGTAGAGTAGTTTTGCCAGAACCGCTTTCGCCGAGAATCGTGAGGAATTCGCCCTCGGCAATGTCGAGGGAGATTCCGCGCAGCACTACGTTTTTTCCGAAACTCTTGGCCACGTTACGGATGCTGAGGAGGGTGGACTTGGCTGTGGCGTCAGTGGGCTTGACTGCTGCCGCGGTGGTGGGTGGGGTTGCCATCGTTATTGTGGAACGGTTCTTGAAGGCTTACTGCACGGCACTTCTTTGCTTCACCGCACTCTACTGTGCGGCTTTTACTTCGTTCCAGATTTCCGTGTACTTGGCGCGGCGCGGCACATTTTGCCAGAAATAGAGCCGCTTCTGGTAATTGTCAACATCGTCGAGATGCAATGTCGTCACTTCGTCGGGGGTCATGAACTGGGCGGCCTGCGGATTGGCCGGCGTGTAACGGGTGACGTCCGTCACTTTTTTTTGCGTCTGCGCTGCGATCATGTACTCGAGAAACTGGTAAGCCAGTTCTTTGTTTTCGCTTCCGGCAGTGATCATCAAGTGATCGATCCAGCCTGTCGTATTTTCTTTGGGGATGGTTTCGCCCACTGGGAAGTTGATCTTCTTTAATTCGACGGTGTTCAGCGGCCATCCCATGGAGGCGACGACTTCATGGTTCTGAAAAAGATTTGTCAGGTCGCCACCGGTTGCCCACATTTTGCGGACGTTCGGTTTCAGCTCGAGCAGCTTTTTCTTTACGGCTTCGAGTTGCTCATCACTCAAGTTGTAAAGCTGCGATGGATCGGGCTTGTCATAACCCAGAACTTGCGCCGCCATGTAGACCGTCGACAAATCGTCCCAGACAGAAATCTTGCCTTTATATTTTGGATCCCACAAAACATTCCAGGTGTCGGGAGGGTTGGCAAAAACGGTGGTGTCGTAAATGAGCGGATCGGGTCCCCACATGAAAGGCACGCCATACACCTGGCCGCCCACGCGCACGAGTGGGAGGTTG
>JBEKDY010000093.1:0-15288 GCA_050014115.1 Candidatus Sulfotelmatobacter sp.
ATGCGTGCCCTGATCGAACTGAACAGCTTAAGTGTTCAGCCCACTGCCGTGCTGTGCTCCAACGATATGACCGCGATCGGAGTCATGCGACAAGCCTATGAGCAGAATATCCGGGTGCCGGAAAGCCTTTCCGTGGTCGGGTTCGACGACATCCGTTTGGCGGAGTTCACGACCCCTCCGTTGACGACGGTGCAAATGTCGCAAAAGGAACTGGCCAAGATTGCTTTCCGGGCGCTGTTGAACGAGATCGAATGCGATCCGCCTTCGCACGAACGCCATGAATACGAACTGACGACCAGTTTGGTGCTGAGGCGATCTACCGCGTTGGCGCCAATTGGAGGGACCGCAACGCCGCCCAAAGGATCCGGGCGCAGCAGAGCCCGGAATGCCTCGGCCACACTCCCGCATTAGAACCCGATCGCACCTCTCCCTCTAGCCTGCCTTGCCGAAGAGGAGCGTCCGCCAAACCCCGAGAAAGCCCTTGCCAACTTACCGGACACGGGAATAATCTAGAGTCCGTCCATTTGAGTAAACGATTACCGTAAAGGGAAATCCGGGTGCTGGGAGGATTAGGATAGGGGCCGATGCTGCAAGAGCTGCGGGAAGAAGTGCTGGAAGCCAACCTGGAACTGGTGCGCAGAAACCTGGTTCTGTATACGTTTGGCAATGCCAGCGGAATTTCGCGGGAGGATGGGTTGGTGGTGATCAAGCCCAGCGGTGTGCCTTATGAGCAGATGAAGCCGGAGCATCTGGTAGTGACCGACTTGACCGGCAAAATCGTGGAGGGAAAACTGCGGCCGTCGTCCGATCTGCCCACGCATCTGGTGCTGTATAACGAGTTTTCTGAAATTGGGGGAGTCGCTCATACGCACTCCGAATATGCCACGGCCTGGGCTCAGGCGCGCAAACCGATTCCGTGTTTCGGTACGACTCACGCGGATTATTTTCATGGCCCGGTGCCGGTGACTTCCGAATTAAGCGACGAAGAGATTGCGGGAGAATACGAAAAGAACACCGGCCATGCGATGGTGCGGAGCCTGCGGCAAACGAATCCGTCGGCGACTCCGGGCGTGCTGGTGGCCAACCACGGTCCTTTCGCGTGGGGGGAAAACGCTTCGGCAGCGGCTCACAACGCGGTGATTCTGGAAGCGCTGGCGCGGATGGCCTATTTCACGCTGGGCATCAATGCCGCGGCACAACCGGCGGCAAGCGCGCTGCGGGACAAGCATTACTTGCGAAAGCATGGCAAGGACGCGTACTACGGGCAGGGGAAGAATAAGTAATGCGCACGATAAACGAGGAGTGCACAGCGACGACCCGAAGCTGAGTTGAGACAGGAAGTGATATGTCTGCGAATCCGAAAAAAATGACGATGGGAGTGATCGTGGGGAATCGGGGATTTTTTCCCGACCACCTGGCCAAGAGCGGACGGGAAGAAATCCTGCGCGCGCTGGAGACGGCGGGCATGGACGTGGTCGCTCTGGATCCGAAGGAGAGCAAGTACGGAGCGGTGGAGACGCGGGAAGAATCGCGGCGCTGCGCCGAACTGTTCAAGCGCCATCGCGAGCGGATTGACGGAGTGATCGTAACGTTGCCGAACTTTGGCGAAGAACGAGCCATCGCGGATGCCCTGCGGCTGGCCGATCTGCGCGTGCCGGTGCTGATTCAGGCCACGCCCGACGATCCCAAAAAGATGACCATCGCTTCGCGCCGCGACAGTTTCTGCGGCAAGATGTCGGCGTGCAACAACCTGCGACAATATGGGATTCCTTACTCGATCACCACGCTGCACACGGAGAGTCCGGACTCGCCGGAGTTCGTGAAGGATCTGGAATGGTTTGCCGGAGTCTGCCGGGTAGTGAAGGGATTCCGCAATTTGCGCGTGGGAGCGATTGGCGCGCGCCCCACCGCGTTCAACACGGTGCGCTACAGCGAAAAAATTCTGGAGTCGCAGGGTATCTCGATCGAGACGCTGGATCTTTCTGAGGTGCTGGGCCGCATCGAGCGCATGAAGGACAACGATGATCACGCGCAGGCCAAGCTGGCGGCGATCAAGAAATATGTAGACGCCAGCAGCGTGCCCGCGCCTGCGTTATTGAAAATGGCGAAGCTGGGGGCTGTGGTCGACCAGTGGATGGCCGCGACGGAAGTCACGATCAGCGCGGTGCAGTGCTGGACTTCGATTGAAGAAAACCTGGGAGTAGTTCCCTGCACCGTGATGAGCATGATGAGCAACGAACTGCTTTCGAGCGCCTGCGAAGTGGATATTTGCGGCGTGCTGGGGATGCACGCGCTGCAACTGGCGTCAGGCACGCCTTCGGCGCTGCTCGATTGGAATAATAACTACGGATCCGACCCGAACAAAGCGGTCTGCTTCCACTGTTCGAACCTTCCGAAACATTTTTTCCGCTCGGTGAAAATGGATTTTCAGGAAATCATCGCCGGCACCGTGGGCAAAGAAAATACGTTTGGAACGTGCGTGGGGCTGATCAGGCCGGAGAAGATGAGCTTCGCCCGTTTCTCCACCGACGATACTGCTGGCAAGATGCGCGGCTACGTGGGCGAAGGACGATTCACCGACGACCCGCTGAACACGTTTGGCGGCGCGGGCGTGGTCGAGATACCGCAGCTGCAGAAGTTGCTGCACTTCATCTGCGAGCGCGGCTTTGAGCACCACGTGGCCGCGAATCTGTCGACGGTCGCCTCCGCCGTGCAGGAAGCCACCACGCGGTATCTAGGCTGGGACATGTATTACCACGGGCGCGATAACGGAGCCTGCTGATGGCCATTGTCGCCGGAGTCGATTTCGGAACTCTGAGCGTTCGCGTCTCCCTGGTCGACAGTGAACGCGGCCTGCTCGAATCCGCCCTCGCCGAGTATCCGCTGCACCGTAAGCGCGAAGATCCCGAGTACGCCACGCAATCTCACGACGACCACATGCGCGCGCTGGTCTCCGCCACGCGCGAAGTTCTGAAGAAGTCCGGCATCGCGGGAGATCAGGTGCAGGCCATCGCGCTCGATACCACGGGTTCCTCCGTGATCGCAGTCGGCAAGAATCTTCAGCCTCTCGGCGAATACTACCTGTGGTGCGATCACCGCGCCAAAGGCGAAGCGGCGGAGATCACGGCTGCTGCGCATAAAGAGAACCTGGAGGCGATCCAGTGGTGCGGCGGCGTCTACTCATCGGAATGGGGGTTCTCCAAACTGCTGCACTGGCTCCGGCACAATCCGGAAAAGCGTTCTGAGTTCGTTTCCGCCTTCGAGCATTGCGACATGGTGGCAGCCACGCTATGCGGCATCACCGACTCTAAGAAAGTAAAACGCAGCATTTGCGCGATGGGGCACAAGTGGCTGTGGAACGCGCAGCTGGGCGGCCTTCCACCGGAGAGCTTTCTCGTAAAAGTCGACCCTCTTCTAAGAGGCGTCCGCGATAAACTCGACGGCGAGTACGCAACCTCCGATCAAATTGCAGGCAGCCTCTCTCCACAATGGGCCGACAAGTTAGGGCTCAAGGCCGGAATTCCGATTCCGGTCGGCGCCTTCGACGCGCACTGGGACGCGATCGGCGCCGGTTGCCGCACTGATGACATGGTGAACGTGATCGGAACATCGACGTGCATCATTGGAATCACTCCGTCAGTGAACCTGGTGCCCGGTGTTTGCGGCGTGGTGCAAGGCAGTGTGCATCCTCTGCGCACGGGAATCGAGGCTGGACTCTCCGCGGTAGGAGACATCTTCAGCGCCATCGCTGCCCGCGCCGGAACCGACGTGAAGACGTTGAGCGCCGGCTTGGAAAAATATCGCGGCGGGCAGACCGGCCTGCTGCGCCTGACCTGGGACAACGGCGACCGCACCGTGCTGGTGAATCCTAACCTGCGCGGAGTCACGCTGGGTTGGAATTTGCAAAGCACGGCGCAGGATGAACTCTTCGCGGCGATCGAGGGTACTGCATTTCATACGCGTGTCATTCTTGATCGCATGGCCAGCCACGGCGTGCACATCAAACGCGTGATCAACGCAGGGGGAATTCCACAGAAGAATGATGTCCTGAACCAGGTCTACGCCAACGTGCTGGGACGTCCGGTGCTGGTGCCGAGCAAGAGCGTGGTCAGCCTAGGATCTGCTATTTTTGCTTTTCTGGCCGCCGGAACTTTCAAGACGATCGAAGAAGCCCAGGACAAAATCTGCCCACCCAACCGGACGTTCACGCCGAACACTCAGGCGCAGCGCACTTACGAGCAGCTGTATCTCTTGTATAACAAGTTGTATTTCACTCTAGGCCAGCGTGGCAACGACGGACTCGGCGATATCCTGCCAACATTGATCACTGTATCTCAGGCTGCAACGGGCGGCCAAAACACTTAGGTCCAAATCGAGGAGCAATCATGCGCGTACAGCAAGTCCTGCGAATGATCGCGATCAGCGGATTGTGGCTCGCCGTTTTTGCGATGACTGCGGAGGCTGAAACAAAAGTGACAAGCCAACCGTTTGGGAAAATGCCCGACGGCACTGCGGTAGAGATTTTCACGCTGAGCGACGGCCCGTATGAAGCTCGCATCACAAACTACGGCGGCGTTTTAGTTTCCCTGAAAGCTCCGGATCGCAACGGCAAGTCGGCGGATCTGGTGCTGGGCTTCGATGATCTCAACGGATACGTCACTAACTTCAATAGCCCGTCCGTCGCGTTTTTTGGAGCGATCATTGGCCGCTACGCGAATCGTATTGCGCACGGCAGCTTCACTCTGGATGGCAAGAAATATTCTTTGCCGCTCAACAATGGCGAAAACACGCTTCACGGCGGCCCTCACGGCTTTAACAATGTGGTGTGGAAGGCCAAGCCCATCCCAAACGGCGTGGAGCTGACTTATCTCAGCAAAGACGGCGAGGCGGGATATCCGGGTAATTTGTCGGCTGTGGTTCGGTACACATTAATAAAAGGAAACCTGCGCATTGAGTACTCTGCCACCACGGACAAAGACACCGTGGTCAATCTAACGAATCACTCTTACTTCAATCTTGCAGGCCAGGGTGACATTCTGAACCATCAGCTTACGCTCCACGCTTCTCGCTTTACTCCCGTGGATGCTGGCTTGATTCCGACGGGAGAGTTGAAATCTGTCGAAGGGACTCCTTTCGATTTTCGCAAGGCGACCGCCGTTGGAGCGCGCATCAACGCCGACGATGAACAACTTCATCGCGGCCGTGGCTACGATCACAACTGGGTGCTCGACAGCAGCGGAAGAAAATTGGCCGAAGCTGCCGAGCTTTATGATCCAGGAAGCGGGCGAGTTCTGAAAGTTTTGACCGATCAGCCTGGAATCCAGTTTTACAGCGGAAATTTCCTGGACGGCTCGATCAAAGGCAAGGGCGGAAAGCCGGATGAGCTGCACGCTGCGCTGTGCCTGGAGACCCAACACTTTCCGGACTCACCCAATCATCCCGATTTCCCAACGACTGAATTGAAACCCGGTGAGCGCTATCACACAGTCACCATCTACAGCTTCTCGACTCGCTAAGGAATGCTCGAATGGTCCTTCGCACGAGCAGTGGTTATTGAGGCGACGCACGCGAATGCGCGATTGGCACCGCCGTCACAGGCCGGCATATTTCTTCCTATCGGTCATTTTCTCGTTTCTGATCTGTCATTTCTGCTGGTCCCAGGAGCCTCTGCGCAGTGTAAACATCCAGGTGTGGTACGACCGGTCCGAGGGGCCGATTTCGCCGGTATGGAATTATTTCGGCTATGACGAACCCAATTACACGTACGCGCCGAATGGCAGGAAGTTGCTCGTGGAGCTGGCTGCGGCGAATGCCGTTCCGGTTTATGTGCGGACTCACAATCTGCTGACGAGCGGCGACGGATCGGCCTCGTTGAAGTGGGGTTCCACGAACGTCTATTCGGAGGATGCAACCGGACATCCGATCTATAGCTGGGTAATTCTCGATCAGATTTTCGACACGTTCCACGCGGCTGGAGTTAAGCCTCTGGTTGAAATTGGCTTCATGCCGAAGGCGCTCTCCACCCACCCGGAGCCTTATCGTCACGATTTTCCGCGAGGCAAAGTCAGCAACATTTACACCGGATGGGCTTATCCACCGAACGATTATAAGAAGTGGTCCGAACTTGTTTTTCAATTCGTTCACCATCTTCGCGAACGTTACGGCGACGCCGAAGTGAAGACCTGGTTGTGGGAAGTGTGGAATGAACCCGACATTGCGTATTGGCAAGGAACGCCCGAAGAATATTTCAAGCTTTATGACGTTTCAGTCGAGGCAGTGCTGCGGGCGCTTCCCGAGGCGCGGATCGGAGGGCCGGACTCCACGGGTCCGGGCAACTCGAAAGCGGCAGACTTTCTCCGAGCGTTTCTGGAACATTGCGCACACCAGAAAAATTACGCGACCGGCAAAGTTGGATCGCACCTCGATTTCATCAGCTTTCATCCCAAGGGATCTCCCACGTGGGAAAGCGACCACGTGCAGATGGGGATCAGCCGCCAGCTTGCCGCGATCGAGCAGGGATTCAAGATCGTGGCATCGTTTCCGGAGTGGAGACAGACTCCGATCATCCTTGGCGAATCGGACCCGGAAGGCTGCGCGGCTTGCTCCGCCAAAGAGAATCCGCAGAACTTATACCGCAATGGACCGTTATACGGCGCCTATACCGTTGAGGTTCTGAATAATATCCTGGCGCTGGGGCGTCAAGAACGCATCAATCTTCTCGGCGCGGTGACCTGGGCATTCGAATTTGAGGACCAGCCTTACTTCGCGGGTTTTCGGGAACTAGCAACGAACGGCGTGGATAAGCCGGTGCTGAACGCCTTTCGCGTGCTGGGTATGTTGGGCAACGAGCGCGTGGAGGCAATCAGCTCTGGAGCACTAACAACCGAGGACGTTGCGCGCAACGGAGTGCGTGCTCTGCCGGACATCAACGCCATCGCCACACGCAAAAATAGGGAGATCGAGATTCTGATCTGGAACTATCATGACGACGACATTTTATTCCCGGCCGCGAACATCGATCTGGCGATTGCTGGCCTGCCTGCCGACGCAAAGCGCGGCTCGCTCGAACATTTCCGGGTAGACTCCGACCACAGCAACGCCTTCACCGCATGGAAGGAGATGGGCTCACCACAAGCACCTTCCGAGAGCGCGTACAAACGATTGGAGAGTGCCGGCCAACTCCAACTCCTGAACTCTCCCGCGTGGGTGGAGATGCAGCAGGGTAAGGTTCAACTGCACTTCACGTTGCCTCGGCAAGGTCTTTCCCTCGTTCGCCTCTCGTGGTGAATCTCGAACGCGAATCTCCATCGCCACTACGACTGCAGCAAGAGATTCCACACCTGCATCGACGTCGCTTGCCGGTTCGCCCACGCGTAGTAGGGAATGAACGTGAGCGGAGTCTTCTGGGTTCTCAACGACTCCCCGCCGTAACGTGAGTAGAGCATTTTCTCGGCGGCTCCTCTTTGGTAAACCGCGCCCGTATGGTGAAGCACCACCATCCCGCCGAGCAGATCGTTCTTGAATTCGGTTTGAAATTGTTCTGCCGGCCGGCGTCCGGGATTCACAGCCACATCGCTCAGCGATATGCCGCTGGGTTGATCGATCTCTTCCAGACAGTAGATTAGCGGCCCACGCTGTATCGCGACTCTCCCGCTGTCATCAGCCACGCGCGGATTCGCCGCGATCACCTGCGGTACGACTTCCACCTTCAGCTGAATCACGTCGCCGTGCGACCAGCGGCGGCGGATGGGAAGATACTGCCCCGGCGTCACGCCGGTCACTGCTTTGGAATTCACCGCTACCTGCGCGTGGTCCGCCCACCCCGGAATGCGCAGATAAAAAGTGAATTCACTAGCTTCCGCAGGCGTGACAGCGATTTCCACGTTCCCGTCCCACGGATAGCTCGTCTTCTGCACAACCTTCAAGCCAACTCCATTTTCCAGATGCCAGTTGAGCTCCGAATTATCGTAGAGATGCGCGTAGATTCCGTCCGCGCTGGTGCTGTAGAAATATCCTGGCAGCGACCCGAACGTGCGCTCAAGGTTCGGCGGACAGCAGGTCGTGTCGTACCAGGGGTTCCGGATCTTATCTCCCGTAGACGGGTCAAAAGCCAGGGGATTGCGATAGCAGTAGAGCGTACCGTCGAGCGACATCCCGGAATTAATTCCGTTGTACAGCGCGCGTTCGATCACGTCGGTAAACTTTGCGTCTCCGGTCACAGCCAGCATGCGCCAGTTCCACATCATGTTGCCGATGGCCGCACAGCTTTCACCGTAAGCTCGGAAATTTGGTAACTCGTATGCGTCCCCAAACGCTTCCCCGTCGGATCGCGAACCGACTCCACCTGTGACGTACATCTTGGTGGTAGTCATATCGTTCCAAAGATGGTTCAGCGTCTGCAAATATGCCGGATCGCCCGTCTCCAGGTAATAGTCGGTGGCACCGCAGCAAGCGTACATCGCGCGAACTGCATGCCCTTGCATCTTGGTCCGTGCAGTAAACGGAGTTCCGCTGAACATGTAGATCGTCCGGCGCTCCGGTAACTCGATGCGCGAGTCTCCCTGCAGAATGTAGCCCGCAAGATCAAGCTGGCGCTTGTCGCCGGTAATGCGGTAGAGCTCGATCAATCCCATTTCAATTTCAGGATGCCCAGAAACGATTGGCTTCTTGGGCGCCGGACCATAATTCGGAATCAGAAAGTCGTCAACGAAGCGAATACCGGCGTCGAGCAGCTTGCGGTCGCCAGTCGCCCGATAGTACGCGATGGCGCCCTGCAGCATGTGCCCGATGTTGTAAAGTTCGTGACCCGTTGTCTGCGTTTGCGGCAGCATTCGCAAAGACTTGCGGTCATCCTGATAGTAAGTGTTCAAGTAGCCGCTGGATTCCTGTACGGCAACCACCTCGTCGATCAGCTTTTCTGCACTTGCCCGAAGCTCAGGACGATCGCCCGATTGCAGCACGAATCCAACCGCCTCGGTCCACTTGTAAACGTCCGAGTCAGAAAATACGGGCCCGCTCTGCGCGGCGCTACTCTTGCCCACCAGACGGCGGAAATTATTCATGCGGCCGTTCGCCTCCAGCAGGTCGTGCATGGTGGGAATGCTCTTGGTCACGTTGATCTCGCGGCGCTGGCCCCAGAAACCGCCGGTGATGGTCACCGCGCGCACAGGGATGTCCCGCAATTTGGCGTGAGGCGACTTGGCAAGATTTTCAACGCCCTGATCTTTCCAGCCGGGTGAGTTGATCAGCGTCGCAGAGGTTTGAAGCGCGGCCTTACCGCTCGCAACCTCAGCGAAAGCTGAATGAGCGGGCAGAGACGACGCGGCAGCTGCCGAAATTGCAGCAGTTACGAACTGTCTGCGCGAGATGTTTATTTTTTCAGACATGCGCTCTTCCCCGTTTCTACATCAACCATTGAATAACCGTGTAAGAACGCGCCGGAACCTCGAACCTGGTTCTTCCTCCGGTGCTGGCGGGCGGCGCGAACGATTGCGGCGCAACGCGCTTCGGCACTGCAAAGCTGTTCGATGCCTTCAGGTCGTCACCGGTCAGCACCGATGCCGAAATCACCCGCGCAGGAGCCGCATCTTCCCAAACCACCTCCACATCATGAGCCTTCGACAAATCTCGGTTCAGAATGAATAGAGAGAGTTTGCCGCCGTCGTGATCGAGCGACCCCGCTACATCGAGATGCCCGACTTGGCCGAGACCCGCAACTTCGTATGTGGATGATTCCACCAGCAAGTTCAGCACTGCGCCCCTGGCAAATTGCAGCGCCCAGCTGTAAGGATAGTAGATGGTCTGGCGCAGAATACCGTTCTCGTCCGTCATAATCGGAGCAATCACATTCACCAACTGCGCGAGGCACGCGATCTTTACTCGATCCGCATTGCGCAGAAGAGAATTGATGAGTCCGCCGACCAGCAGCGCATCTTCCAGGTTGTAGACCTCTTCCAGCAAGTGCGGCGCTTCCTTACGCTGGCCATCCACATCATCTCCGCCGGTCGTCCGATACCACACGTTCCATTCATCAAACGACAGCCACAGTTTTTTCGGCGACCGCTTGTGCCCACGGACCAGATCGCACACTGCAATCGTCTCGGCGATCTGCCGTTCCATGCTCAGGTTCAGAGCAAGATACTTCGAAGTGTCGTTGCCAGAGTCGCGTTCATCGTTGCCAAAGTAACGGTGCAGCGAGAGACCATCCACGTACTGGTAGCACTGTTCGAGCACTTCGCGATCCCACTCCAGATACGTCGGCATCAGCGGACCACTCGACCCGCAAGCAATCAGCTTCAGAGTGGAATCGACGTCGCGCATCTGCCGCGCCGCATCCGCGGCCTTCAGACCATATTCCGTCGCGGACATGTGCCCGATCTGCCACGGTCCATCCATTTCGTTTCCCAGGCACCAGTGTTGCACCTTGTAAGGATCAGCAATCCCATGCTGACGCCGCAGGTCGCTCCATTTCGTACCCTTATCGACATTGCAGTATTCCACCAGCGCTGCCGCTTCTTCCGCCGTCCCGGTCCCCAGATTCAGCCCCATAAGGGGCTCCGTGCCCGCGGCCTTGCACCAGGCAAGAAACTCGTCGGTCCCAAACTGATTTGACTCAATCGAGTTCCAGGCCTTGTCGAGCGTGCGCGGACGATCTTTCTTCGGCCCCACACCATCGAGCCAGTTGTATCCGGAAACAAAATTTCCTCCCGGATAACGAATGATCGGTACCCCCAGTTGTCGGATCTCGTCGAGCACGTCCTTACGAAATCCGCTGGCGTCGGAGAACTTCGACCCGGGTTCGTAAATGCCTTCGTAAATGGCGCGTCCCAGGTGTTCGAGGAATGAGCCAAACAAATTGCGATCAAGCGGCGCGACGGTCCGCCTGGAGTCAACATAAACCCGCGCGGCCGCGCTGCTACTAACAGAGGAATTGGACGTAGCCTGACCCAATCCGTCCGCCGCCCACAAAGAGCGACCCCATAAAGCCGTAGCGGAACAGGCCATCCCGGCGTTGGAAGCTTGTTTCAGAAACCGGCGTCTGGAGGCCGAGAATTTCGTCATGTGTTCCCCACTCGGAGGCGAAACTCCGAGTTCAATGCTCGTGTCTTTTCGGTCGCTGGAGTAAACGATTTCCTGATTAGCGAACACAGATTACAGCGCCTCGGGGAGTGGCTGTCAAGAGGCTCTTAGCCGCTCGAACCTGGGCCTTGGCTCCGGAGGTGATCCGGAGAGGCGGTTGACAAACCCCAGACAAGAGGACGAAGCTGGTCTGGTAAACGTTTGCCATCAAACCCCATCATCGCACAGGAGACACCCATGGCCCGCCGTGTCAGCCGCAGAACTTTTCTCCAAGCCGCCACCGCCACCACTGCAGCCACCTACGCGGCTCGTGCGCTTCCCGCCAGCGCCATCGCGATCTCGGCCGCCGCAGACTCGGCCGCCTCGAACCGAGGCTCGGTCGCCGTCGAAACTCCGCTCGCCACCTTTGCCTATTCCGATGTGAAGTTGCTCGACGGACCCATGAACCGCCAGTTTGAAGAAAATCACGCCCTCTTTCTCAACCTCGACGATGATCGCCTGCTCAAGGTCTTCCGCCAGGTTGCCGGCCTGCCCGCTCCCGGAGAGGACATGGGAGGCTGGTACGACCTCACCGGCTTCAGCCTGGAGCGCAACGACTTCCACGGCTTCATCGCCGGCCATACCCTTGGACAATATGTTTCCGCACTCGCGCGCGCCTACGCTGTCACCGGATCAGAACCCACGCGCGCGAAAATCAATCGCCTGGTCAAGGGATACGCCGAAACGCTCGACCCCAAGGCCAAATTCTTCGTCGACTATCGCCTGCCCGCCTACACCTACGACAAACTCTCCTGCGGCCTGATCGACGCGCACGAGTTCGCCCACGATCCCATCGCCATGGATGTTCACGAGAAGCTCACGCACGCCATCACCGCCTATCTCCCCGAGAAAGCGCTGTCTCGCCAGGAACAGCGTGCGCGCCCCCACAAAGATACGGCCTACACCTGGGACGAAACCTACACGTTGCCGGAAAATCTTTTTCTCGCCTACCAGCGCAGCGGCAAACCGTTCTATCGCGACATGGCCAAGCAATATCTCGAGGATGACAGGTACTTCAACCCGCTCTCCGAAGGCAACAACGTTTTGCCCTTCGAACACGCCTACAGCCACGTCAACGCATTCAGCTCCGCCATGCAGGCCTACATCACGCTGGGCAGCGAAAAACATTTGCGCGCCGCCAAAAACGGGTTCGAGATGCTGGTCAAGACACAAAGCTTTGCCACAGGCGGATGGGGACCGAATGAATCTTTCGGCGAGCCCAGCACCGGGCAACTTGGCGACAGTCTCGCGTTTACTCACGCCAGCTTTGAAACGCCCTGCGGCGCCTACGGACACTTCAAGATCACGCGCTACCTGCTGCGTGTCACCAAAGATTCGCGTTACGGCGACAGCATGGAGCGTGTGCTCTACAACACCATTCTCGGAGCGTGGCCCATTCAGCCCGATGGCACTTCGTTCTACTACTCCGACTACGCCAATACCGGCAAAAAAGTCTGGTACGGTCAAAAATGGCCGTGCTGCTCCGGAACTTTCCCGCAACTCGCCGCGGACTACCACATCAGCACCTACCTGCGTGCACCCGACGGCGTATATGTGAATCTCTTCACGCCGTCCACGCTGAACTGGAGCGATAACGGCGGACGCTACGGATTGAAGCAGGAGACCAAGTATCCCTTCGACAACAAAATCCAGATCCGCGTGTCCGGTTCGCAGTCCAAGGACTACACGCTCTACGTCCGCATTCCGGGCTGGGCGGCGCCGGACCCGGTGCTCTCGGTGAATGGAAAGCGAGTCTCCGATGCAGTGCAGCCGGGAACTTTTGCGGCGATCCGGAGAACCTGGAAAGACGGCGATCGTGTCGAGCTCGAACTCCCCATGCCTTTGCGGCTGGAGCAGGTGGATGTCAATCATCCAAAGCTCGTTGCCCTCGTGCAAGGTCCGCTCGTGCTCTTTGCAGTCGCCGATTCGCAGCCCAGCTTCGACCGGAACGCGTTGCTGCAAGCCAAGCCCACCAACAACCCCAGGGGAGATTGGCTCGTTACTTCATCTGACGGAAGCAGCGTGACCATGCGTCCGTTCATGAACATCGACAAAGAAAGCTACAGCGCCTATGTTTTGCTGAAGTCTTGAGTTGCTGAAAATGCGCGGAATATTCCGGCGAGCAGGGCCCTTCAGCTACTTGGGTGCGGAGTCCCCTTCGACCAGCTTGTATTGGTAGCGCTGGCTTTCTTCGTGCGCCGTTTGCTTGCGCAGCAGCGCGAGGCGCTTCAGCAAGTCAGGAATTTCGCGCTGGTCGCGCTCGTCCCCCGTTTTCCGTAGCCCCTGAATCAGGTGATACAGCGCGGTCTGGTCCTTCGGGTCTTGCTCCAGAGCCTTCCGGCACTGCGCTACCGCTTCTCGGTAGCTACCCGCCTGCAAATAGAGCTTCGCCAGTACCGTCCGCGCCCCGCTGAGCCCCGGCCGCAACGACACAGCCTGCTGCGCCGATCGCATCGCTAACCGAAAATCCGGCGTGCCCGGCTCGACGCCCTTCTGGGAAAGAAAATCCGCTCGAAGATAGAGCAGAACCGGGTCATTGGGCTTGTGCGCGAGTCTCGCCTGCACCGTGGCCAACGCATGATCCAGATCATTCTCCTGTTCCGCCAGAAGTCCTTGCGCGGCCGCGCTTAGCGACTGCTGGGGATTCAGTTGGTGTGCCGTTTCAAAATCCGCCTCGGCCTTGTCGTACTGGCCCAACTGAACGTATAGAACTCCTCGCGCCAGGTAGAGCTGTGCCGCCTTCGGCAGCTGCGCGATGCCATCGCTCACCACATCGATGCCAACCTGAAACGAATCGTGCGCCGAGCTGATGTTCGCGAAATCCACATAAAGATTTACATTCTGCGGGTCGAGCAGAATCGCTTGGCGAAGCACCGTGACCGCTTGCGGCGTGTCCTTGGAGTCCTCATACGCCGTGGCGGCCAGCTCCAGAGTCTCGGCGCCGGGATTGCTCGCTCCCAGCATCGGCTGCAACGTGGCCAGCGCGTCCTGCGGCTGGTGAGCCATCAGTTGCACGGCCGCCAGCAGGCGACGCTCCCGCGCGTCTTCCGGCCTGAGCGCCAGCGTCCGCTGAAAAACTTCTGCCGCCTTATCGAACTGCTTCACTTTCACCAAGCAGGTGGCATACGCATGCAGGCCATCCGGTTGCGTGTCAAACAACGTTCCCGCCGCTTTGAAATCGATCACCGCAGCCGCACAGTTTCCTTGCTGGTATTCAAGCACCGCCAGCATGCCGTGACTGGTCCGGTCGGCGGGATGCAACCGCAACAGATGCTTCAGAAGTGGAATCGCCTCCGCACTGCCGGCGTCGTATTCGATCTGCACCGCACCGTGCAGCGCGGGAAGATAATCGGGAGAAATCTTGAGTGCGGCGCGGTAGGAAGCGAGTGCTTCCGCCTTGCTCCCTTCACCCGCGTAGGCCGCGCCTTGCATCGCCCACAGCTGGGCGTTGTTGGGAGATTCTTTCAACGCAGCCCGGGTCATCTCAACCGCACGGCCGAATTCGCTGGCTTGCAGTGCCGACGCGATTGCTTCAATCTGCCGTTCCTGATCTTGCGCGAAAGCGCACAGACAAACCAACCAGAGAATTCCGAGACTAAGTTTCTTCAGGACAATCATTTGCAATGACCTGGCCTGACCCCTGGCCCCTGATCACTGACCCCTGCTCTCTGACCCACCCCGCTACTTCTTGCCGAAGAACGCATCCAGCCCCGCCTGCGCAACAGCCTCGTCGACTTCTGCCTTCGCTCCGCTGGCGGCGATTCCGCCGAGAGTCTGGCCATCGACTTGAATGGGAAGTCCGCCCTGGTTGGGGAAGTAGTCGGGATACGCAAGCGCCTCAACGTTGCCCTTTTTCAAATTCTCGGCAGCGTCTTTCGAAGGGCTCCTGTAAAACGCGGCGTGCCGGGCTTTCTTCTGGGCCCACGTAATCGTGTTAAGTGGTGCGCTGTCTGCCTTTTGCAGAAAAAGCAGATTGCCGCTTTCGTCCACCACGCAGATCGTCACGTCCACGTGAAGCCGCAGCGCTTCGGCTTCCGCTCCCGCGACCATCACCTTGATCGCGGCCAGGTTGAGATATTTTTTGGTCGGCAGGTCGGCGTAAGAGCTCGTAACCCCAACCCCCAGAACAAGAACCAGCAGTGTG
The DNA here is from genome assembly GCA_050014115.1 of Candidatus Sulfotelmatobacter sp. Lineage (GTDB taxonomy): Bacteria > Acidobacteriota > Terriglobia > Terriglobales > Acidobacteriaceae > Sulfotelmatobacter. The sequence goes on from JBEKDY010000093.1 coordinate 15,263, forward strand.
AGCACATGCGGCGCTCCGGCGAGCGG
>JBEKDY010000094.1:0-15281 GCA_050014115.1 Candidatus Sulfotelmatobacter sp.
CACGCGCCTTCGGGCGCCAACGCGCAGCCCTGGCACTATGTGGTGGTGACCAATCCGGCGGTGAAAGAGGCCATTGGCGAATGTTTTGTGGATGAACAACAAAATCGCGCGCGGCTGAGGATGGGTTTTCCCACGCCTAATTATAATGGAGTGAAAACGGCGCCGGGTTTGATTGTAGTGCTGGCCGATTTTCGTTTCGTGCGGGCGTTTCCGGTGTTGAACGACGGCTCGGAACTGGATCGCCTGTATCACCAGAATGCGGAGCGGATTCTGCTGCAGTCCGTGGCTGCTTCGACGATGTCGGCGCACCTTGCAGCGGCGGCTCTGGGATATGCGGTCTGGTGGATTACTGCCATCGGGCAGGACGACATCCAGCGACAAATCAAGCCGATGCTCGCGGTTCCGAAAGAGCTGTCGGTGATTGATGTGATGTGTTTCGGGCCGCCGGCGAAGCCTTCCTACAAGCGCTGGAAAAAGCCGCTGGACCAAATCATGAGTTGGGACCGCTTCAATCCGGAATGCGCTACCACGGTGGCACAGATTGACGAATGGATAAAAAGCATGCGGCACAAAGTGATGTACCGCGACGAATCGAAGATTGACTGAAACCCAGGCCGCGCGTTCAGGCTGGGCCGCGCGACAGCGGGCGCAGCTGCTGCGCCCAACGGCATATTGCGACGGGAACACACGTTGGAGCCGTCTCAGCAAGGAAATCAAAAGAGCCGGCGGGACGCCGGCGCTACGAAAATCGGACCCTGCATGCGCCGAAGTGTGCTCGTCAGAGCAAATCTGCGTAACCAAAACTGAGCCCGCAAGATGTGAGCTGCGCGGGAGTCGCCGACAAAAGGCTCAGGACTGTATACTTGGGTGGTTAGATGTATGTTCCGGCAGCTTGGGTGGAAGCAGCGATTGGCTTGAGCGCGAGGAGGGCAAGGTGAGGGCGAAACATTTTTGTCGCGCGGGCCTGATCGCGGCGCTCAGCGTGGCGATGATTATGGTTCCTTTGGCGAGTGCTGGAGCGCAATCAAGAGTGCAATCGACGAGACCGGTGCCCGAAACCCCTCTCCCCAGTAACGGTGAACTTCATGCCGCATTGTATGGGATTATTGCGGCTGTGGTAGTAGCCGTGATCGTTGTGATCGTGCTGATTCACAGATCGCACCGAACGGATAAGTCCCGGATGATTACGGGATGCGTGAGTTCGGCAGACAATGGGATGAGCCTGACGGACGAAGGCGACAAACGAATTTACGCGCTCTCCGGCAACACAAGCGGCATCAAGGCCGGCGAACGAATGACGTTGCACGGGAAAAAGATAAATTCGGATGACGCGAACAAGCCGCTTGGCTGGAAAACGGACACGATCGTCAAGGACTTCGGAGCGTGCCAGCCGTAGAATGCGGCACGGGCGGCGTTTAACCCTTCGGTTTCGGGAAGGCGTCGGGGCCGACGACGGCACGAACATCGTCGTAATATTCCGGGTGCTTCACGAGAATGGATTTAATCTCCTGGGCCAGCGGACTTTCGGAAAGCCATTTCTTTTGCTGGTCAGGAAACATCGGGAGCATGAGCGGCTTGGCCTCTTGTAGCAATTGCGTTAGCCGGAGATGGTCCGGGCTTTCACTTTGAGCCATTTTCGATCCCCCTATATCAGCGAATAATTTATGGCGTGCGGCAGAGCACGTCTGTCGCTGTGAACACTATCGCATTTCAATTTCAGATTCAATGATTCAGGCGATGTCCGGGGAGTGACGCCATCGCAAGGCTGGTCCGCCAGACCCTCGGTATCAGTGGGCCCAGATTTTGGCAGGGTCGGTCTCGAACGGGTACACGTGGACCATCCAACTGAAGATTATGGGAATCCAGCGGCCGCCCGCGGCTTCGCATGCATCCTGGGTGGCGATGGAGCCGCGCAGGCCGAACTCTTTCCAATTCGCCTGCTTCACTCCGGAGGCGCCTTTCGGCGGCCAACAGAGATTCACGTGCTCGTGCCAGCGCGCGATGCTCAGCGGGACGCGTTCGTTTAGCTGCTCTTCGCTAAGACGCCGCGGTGCGGTGTACATGGCGCCCTCGAGCTCGTAACCGTCGCCCACTTTTTTGTAGAGCAAAGAAGTGGGATGCGCGGGGTTGAAAGTGAACTGCGCCTCCATAGCGTAGCGATAATTTGTGAAGTGATAATGATCCTGGGGAACGCCGGCGCCGAAAATCTTGAAGCCGTCGTCCAAGGCTTTGTGGTAGTCCTTGTATTGTTCGATGGCGGGGCGAAGTTTATCCAGGATTTGCTGCGCGCGCTGTTCATCCTCCGGAGAGGGTTTGCGCAAGTCGGTCATGTGCATGTGCGGACCCATGTCCATGTGCATATCGGACATCTGTTCGTTCGCGGCCATAGCGGCCTGCGGAGCGGCCTTGGTGTCCTTCTGCATTTCGCCCATGTCCATTCCTGGCATATCCGATTTGGGCGGCGGAGGAGTTTGGTTCTGCTGAGCGCGGAGCAGCGGAATGGATGAGAGCGCGAATATAGCGAGCGGAAGGATCATCCAACGGTTGGTTTTCATCGTGGTCCTCTCTTAGGACTGACTATTCCTCCAATATAGACCCGGGCTTATCCCTTTCAGCAAAATCCTGGCGGGCGGGTGCATTGATGTTAAACGGGGCGGCTGATTGAAAAAGTTTGCCGTAAGAGCGGTGGGGCACAGCAGGTACGCTTCATCCGACTAACGAGGCGCCCGCGCGGGTTCGGGGAAGTGACTTCCTTGACTTGGGGGGATTCGGGTGGCAGAGTGAGCCTACTTTCAATTTAAAGGAGGGGCCCATGCCCCAATATCTAATTCAGTCCGCTTACACTCCGGAAGCACTACAGGCTCTGATCAAAAATCCGCAAAACCGCGCCGAAGTGATTCGCTCGGCGGTCGAACGCCTGGGCGGCAAGCTCATCGGAAGCTGGGGCACCTTTGGCGATTACGACGGAATCACGATTGTAGAAGTGCCCACAAGCGTAGATGCTGCCGCACTTGCTCTCGCTGCTGCCGCAGGGGGAAGCTGCAAGGGTGTTAAGACTACGGCGCTGCTCACCACGGAAGAAATGATCGAAGCAGTTAAAAGAGCATCCACGACCGGATACAAGCCCATCGCCGCGGCCGCGACTGCGGGCAAGTCCCATAGGTAAGAGCGAGTGGAGGTGTGTTGTGGCGTCAACAAATCCAGCTCAAGGATTGAGTGGGGCGGCAAGCGTGGTCAGGAAAGCGAGCGGGTTGTATATCGGCATGGCGGTGGTGTTCATCATTCTGGGGATATTGGCGATTGTTGAGCCGACGGTTGCGGGGTTGGCAGTAACGATCCTGGTGGGATGGCTGCTGATTTTTGGCGGCGCTGCGCATTTGGTGGCGGCGTTCAGCGGAGGCGGAGCGGGGCGCGTGATTTGGCAGGTGCTGATCGGAATCGTGTTCATCGCGGGCGGCATTTACTATTTGACGCACCCGTTGCTGGGGTTGGGAACGCTGACGCTGGTGTTGGCGGTGATTATCCTGATGGCGGCGCTGTTCGAACTGATCGCGTTTTTCGCGTCGCGCGGCGCAGCCGGGTCGGGCTGGCTGCTGATGAACGCGATTATCACGTTGTTTCTGGGTGCGCTGATCTGGTTCCACTGGCCGTCGAGTACGGTGTGGGCCATCGGAACGTTGGTGGGAGTAAATCTGTTGATGACCGGAATTTCGCGGCTGATGCTGGGCCTGGCAGCGCGGAAACTTGTGAGCGCGTAGCGGTCTACTGAAGGCCGGGCGCATTTGCCGGTCGAACGCGCGGGAATCCGGGGCTGGCCATGACCTCTTCGCTTTGCACGCGGTGGCGGTCGCAATGCCCGGCGATCAGAAGTAGCCACTGATACAAGTCGAGTTCGCCGATTACAGGATGCTTGAAGAAGTGGCGCCTTAAATCCGCGGTGGTGATGGCGGCAAAGTCGCGCGTCTGCAGGCGGGCGGCTTCGAATTCCTGCAAGAGCTGTTCATCCGGCCATCGGCCTGTGGGTAACACAGCCTCGGGTGCCTGGAAACGAGTCACGCGGGCCACCAAGCCCCCGATCAAGGCATCGTCCTTGCCCTCCATGGCGCTGCGCTTGGAAGAATCGGGAGCGGTCTCCAAAGTTTTTTGAATAGCGCCGAGCAGGCGTTTTTCGACTGTCACGATATGCTCGAGGCATTCGGCGACGGTCCAGCGGCCGGGCGCGGGACGGTAGTGCAATTCCTCGCGCGATAGGTTTTTTGCCATTTGCAACAGGCGCTCGCGCGATTCCGCAAGATTCTTCAACAACAGTTCGCGTTCGGCAGAAGTCATTTTGCTCTCCCTTCGTGACGGCTAGGCGACGTTCATTGAGACAGAGTCGGCCATGCGTCCGTCCAATTCTAAACCTAAAAGAGCCGGCCCTTGGTGCCTCAGGGCAAGCAGGACGCGACTTGTGAGCGGGTAGCGATCTAGCGAACGCCGAGCAGGCGAGTGAGGGCGAGGTTTCCGTCGGCGGTGGTGAAGCGTTACCTCGCCACGCCGAAAGACGTCGCGGACGGTTACTTGTTCTCTGAGTTATTACGGATCTCCACGAGCTTGGCCTGCTGCTCCGGAGTCAGGTTGTTCTTTATACGTACTAGCAGGGTCACTTGCGCCCGCTTGATCTCGCGCTCGAGCGCCAACACTTTTTCCAGTTGCGCCAGAACCTGTTGTTCGTCCACTCGCGGTTGTTTAACGAGGGAAGCCATCCTTTCCATTTCGTCCTGCAGCTTCCATTGCCAATCGGTGAACTTTGCCTGGGCCTCACGAATTTCCGTCTTGAGATAAGTCTTCTGCTCGTCGCTCATTCCAATCGCTTCCTGGTGTTGCATCACCAGGTCTGGCGCAAAGAAGTTCTGCCCGATGGTATCTTCATCGGCCTTTTGTCCGCGTGCCGCACCCACGGCCAGAAAAAGTAGTGCGCATATTACGCAAACCAATAAAACTTTAGCCTTCATTTCATTCCTCCTTATCCGTCTTCGCGGGAACTGGCATATACGACTCGCCCAGTCTCGGCGTCGCCGTCAAAATCTCCAGCCCCGGAGCTTCCAGCAGTACGTCGCTCGGCGCCCGCCACTCTGAAAGCTTTTGCGCGGCTTCCAGTTCGTTCTGCGGCACGGCCCCCGAAGTGCGCACTTCGTTTCGGTACAACGTGAAACCAATCACCAGAATCGCCGCCACGATTACCAACATCGCTCCAGCCCGCTGCCATACCGGCCATGCCGTCCTGCGCGACGTTTCGCCTGCAGCCTCCGCCGCGGCCAACACCCGCGCACGAAAATCCACGGAAAGTTCCGACCCTTGGGCCACCAGCGGCAGCAGCGTATCCAAACGTTCCCGCTTCGCACGCAGTGCCGCCAACTCCGCCGTGCAGTCCGCGCAACTGAACATATGTTCTTCAAGACCGTGCGCCGCTATTCCCGTCAACGCTGCATCCAGCAAAGGGTCCTTCCATTTCTCGCAATCGTTTCTCATTTCATCGCTTCCAGTAAAAGCTTTCGTGCGGCGTGAAGCCTCGATCTCACCGTCCCAGCCGGAATCCCGAGCACCACGCCCACATCAGCCGCATCCATGTCTTCTACAATCGAGAGCTGCAGGGCCCTGCGGAGTTTCTCCGGCAGTCCCTCGATCTCGTTTCGCAGCCGCTCCACCAGTACACGCTCCTCCGCGTTCTGCAGGGCGTTCACCGGCTCACCCGTTCCATGCGCGTGCCACGCTGTCTCGCGAGTCAGTCGCCGTCGCCCACCGCGTTGGCGATTCAGCGCCAGACGAAAGGAGATGCGATTCACCCAGGCCCTGAATTTTTCCGACTCACGCAGCGATGACAACTTCTGATACGCGCGCAGAAAGGTTTCCTGCGCGACGTCTTCGGCATCCGCCCGGTTCCCGAGAATGCCATAGGCGATGTGAAAAACCCGGCGTTGATTTTCCGCCACGCGCGCCGCGAATCCGGCCTCGCGTTCTTCGGCATCCGTTCGCGCGATCAAATTATCCATGCACGCCCGCGACCTCCAAACCCGAATTGCCGTGAGCTCGAGCACCGATGTTCGTTTCCTATGCAAGCAAATACTACACGTCCAGTGGCCAGATTAGCGCGTACGCAAAGCCACTGCGCCACTCCGCGGTTCGGGGCGTGCGTCCGCTACGCACGCCCTAGCAGCTCGCCGTGCCGCGTGCTCAAAACAGTTGCAGGGCCACAAATGCAGGAAGGACGGGCTGCAGTTGCGCCGCGACGACAACCGCGGCTAGCAATTGCTGCTGGTCTTGGTCCAACAGGTTCGCCAGATTCGCCAGGAAGACCTGCTGTGTTTGCATAATCTGCTGCTGTATCGCGTGAATTTGTATGACCAGTATCCCGACTTGAGCAGGATTACCTCCGGAACCGAGCAACGCTTCGAGTTGCTGCTCTTTCTGCGCCATGGCCTGAAACAAAGGAGTCACAGCGGTCTGCCGGGCCTGCAGCAGTTGTCCGAAGACGGGCTGCTGCGCGGGCTGGAGCTGCAGAAATTGCACGACGACCTGAAGCGGCGTCGGCGCGTCAGGATCGCCCTGGGCCGTCGCCGACTGCATCTTTTGCAGCATAGTGCTGACGTTCAGCTTCGAAAGATCGGGCGCCGAAACTGCCGCACCGGAGTTGGCAGTACAAGCCTGGGCGTGCAGCAGGTTCGTGAAACCGAGCAGCATGGCGAACAGTACAACTGCGAAGCGTGCTGTTTTCATTGTGGTGGTCTCCTGGAAGGCAGGCATTTTCCTCCTTCTCCTATCTAGACACCACGGGCTAGCTCGTCGTTCAGTGGTTTCAGGTCCCAATACAGAGCGCGCGACTAAGCGCTGAATAGCCGGATCACCTCGTTAGCGCGTTGTCATCGCGAGCGCCTGTTAGGCACACTCTCGCAAGGTTGGTGTCTAAGAAGCAGGCGAGCAAGCACGCACTGCTACCGCCACCGTCGGTTGTATCGGATTAGCACGGCGGTGGCTCATGCGATAGGGAGGCTTGTGATGGGAATGGCGGCTGGTGGAGGTGAGGGCGGGGCGATTTCGGAACCCAATATTGTTCCATTGATCGACGTGCTGTTGGTGCTGATCATCATCTTCATGGTGATTACGCCGACGGTACCCACTGGGTTGCCCACGCTGGTTCCCCAGCCGGCTTCGGTGCAATCGAAACCCGAACCGCCCGATCCCTATACGATCGTGGTGCAGGTGATGCAAGGTGGGAAGCTGATGATTAACCAGGACCAGAGCGACTGGGACACGCTAGGGCCGCGGCTCTCGGATATTTTCAAGGAACGTGCCGATAAGTTGGCCTTTGTGGAAGGTGCTGAAGACGTCCCATTCGCAGAGGTGGCGCGGGCGATTGACATAATGCGGGGAGCGGGCATCGAAAACGTCGGGCTGGTCACGGCTCGGGATAGGGTCCGAGAAAAAACCCTGTAAGAGACTGTGTCTGAAATCAGTGGCTGATTAGTTGCGGCTGGGCGAGAAGCAAGGGGATTGCTGGCGAGCGGTCGAGGTTGAATTCGGGCGAGAGATAATAGGGCGAAGAGCCGGCTGGAGCCGGAAACAAACATCGGAATTACCTCGCGGTTCACGTGTGCCGGTGGTACCTTACGCGCACAAAGGGGCTGGCCGTGTCCTCCCAAGCCAACCGGACATCCCTGTGGCAATCCCACTCAAAGGAGAAACCATGGTCCGCAGAATCGGTTTGATTTTGCTCACGATCGGCGCGCTTATCTCGATTGTGACGATGAATACCCAGGCGCAGGCACAGTCGCTTATGACTCGACATGTGCGAGAAGCAGTTCTCGATGGGCAGGCGCTGTCCGTGGGACGGCTGCCCGCGACACAGACCATGCAGCTCAACATTGTTTTGCCGCTGCGCAATCAGGGAGAGTTGGATAATTTCCTGCGAGAACTTTCCGATCCTTCGAGCGGCATGTACCGGCGGTTTCTAACGGTGCCGGAGTTCACGGAGCGGTTTGGACCGACGCAGGCGGATTACGACGCGGTGGTTCGTTTCGCGAAAGCAAACGGATTCACGGTTGTTGGCGGCACACGCGATGGCATGGACGTGCAGATCGTGGGTCCGGTGTCGGCGGTGGAGAAAGCTTTCCACGTAACGATGGGGACCTACCAACATCCCACTGAGGACCGAATTTTCTACGCGCCAGACCGCGAGCCCACCATAAACTTGCCCTTCCAACTGTGGCACATTTCCGGCATGGACAACTACTCCATCCCGCATCCCATGTTCGTGAAGAAGAGCGACTACGCGGCGGCGCACGGAATCGATGTGGAGAAAGTTGTGTCGCACGCCACCACCGGTTCGGGGCCTTCGGCTTCGTTTTTGGGCAGCGATATGCGCGCGGCCTACTACGGTGGAACGGCACTCACCGGCGCGGGGCAGAACCTGGGACTGTTTGAATATCTCGGGACCGACTTGGCTGACTTGACGACCTATTACAAGAATGTGGGACAAACAAATAACGTGCCGATAACGCTGCTTTCCACGGACGGGACCAGCACATCCTGCGTGGATACGAGAGCGGGTGGCGATTGCGATGATACCGAACAGACGCTGGACATGACCCAGGCGATCGGCATGGCGCCGGGGCTGTCAAGTCTGGTGATGTACATCGGATCCACCGATACTGCCATCATCAGCGCAATGACGACGCACAGTCCACTGCCTACCACGATTGGTTGTTCGTGGGGCTGGACGCCAGCGGATCCAAGCACGCTGAATCCGTACTTCCAGAAGATGGCGGCGCAAGGACAGAACTTCTTTGCGGCTTCCGGCGACTCATCCACCTGGTCGTCACGGAATGAGGCTTGGCCGGCGGACAATGCGTATGTCGTTTCTGTAGGCGGCACGGATTTGATAACCGCCAGCGCGGGCGGCACGTGGAAGTCAGAAACCGCGTGGGTTGACAGCGGCGGCGGAATTTCGCCGGACGCAATTCCCATCCCGTCGTGGCAGCAGATCTCGGGAGTGATCAATTCGAGCAACAAGGGTTCAACGACGCTGCGGAACGGTCCGGACGTTTCGGCGAACGCGAACTTTACATTTTACGTTTGCGCGGACCAAACCACCTGCACGGCCAACGATTACGGCGGCACGAGCTTCGCGACACCGATGTGGGCCGGGTACATTGCGCTGGTCAACCAACAGTTGGCGGCCAACGGTGACCCGACCATCGGATTTATCAACCCAACGATTTACGCACAGAATGTGACGTCGAGCTATGGCACGGACTTCCACGACATCACCAGCGGCACATCCGGCAGCTATTCGGCTGTGACCGGTTACGATCTGGTGACCGGTTGGGGAAGTCCGAACGGAGTGGGGCTGATAAACGCACTAACCGGAGGGTCCTCTCCAACTCCTAACTTCAGCATTTCCGCGTCGCCCAGCTCGGTTTCGGTCGTGCAGGGCAGCAATGGAAGTTCGACGATCACTACCACCGTATCGGGTGGCTTTGACGCGGCGATTGCTTTGACTGCGAGCGGCCAGCCGACGGGAGTAACGGTGACGTTCAATCCCACGTCAATCGCGGCGCCGGGTTCCGGTAGCTCGGCCATGTCCATGGCCGTGGCTTCGACGACCGCGACGGGAACTTACACGATCACGGTGGCTGGAACGGGTGGAGGCATTACGCAGAAGACTACGGTCGCTCTTACGGTGACGGCGGCGGCGGGCGCTGACTTCAGCATCAGTGCGTCGCCCACCGCGATTTCCGTGGTGAGGGGCGAATCCGGCAGCTCCACGATTACCACGGCGGCGCTGAACGGGTTCGACTCGGCGGTTACTCTGTCTGCTTCGGGAGAAGGAAGCCAACAAAAAGTGACGTTCAGTCCTAACCCCATTGCAGCGCCCGGGTCAGGGTCGTCGACTATGACGGTAACGGTGGGAACACGTGCTTCGGTCGGAGCCCATACCATCACGATAACAGGCACTGGCGGAGGCAAAACGCATACGGCGACAGTCACACTCACCGTGGTGAAATCGGCGAGGGAATGATTCGGTAGGCCACGGCACAAAGTTGAGTAAAGAGAGGCCCGGACGAAATGGTCCGGGCCTTTTCTTTTGCGCATAGGTTGTTGGTGGGGAAGAGTGATGTGCGCGATTGGGACTTTCCTTATCATTCCGCTGTTAGTCCTTTGACCTGTATTGGATTGCAAGGTAGAGTTTGCGACTAGATGAACCAGCAACTCAGCAATTTCTTATGGGGAAGCATTTGGTTGCTAGCGGGAGTGCTCACGCTACTAAACCTGGATGCACTCGTATTGTTCGACCGGCATTTCGGGGTGAGACGAAGGGCCTGGTGCCAGAAGCACCTGGGCAATTCCTTTTTGAACCGGCCTTTATGGTCCGTTAGAACTCCGAGTGCATTCCCAGCTTCGAGAATCTCGAAAATCGGATTTCGGGTGATCGGCATACTCCCCCTTTTAGTTGGAGCACTGGATCTACTTGAGCCGGTGTTAATGCGCTTGTACTTTGGGAGTCAGTTTCGGTAGATCCGACGGGCTAAGTCGGAGCCGAAGGAGAGCGGCGATGAAATTGCGATTCAAGCCGAATTCGGTTCGGCTGCGGCTGAATCGAGATGAGGTAATGAAGTTTGCGAAGGCGGGAGAGATTGCGGAAACGATCGAGTTCCCGGGGCGCGCGGTTTTTCGGTATGGGCTGCGAGTTTCGAGCGGCGCTGCGGCGGAGACGGCGCGGATTGAGAATGGGGAGCTGATGTTGAGCGTTCCGGCGGCGGATGCAAAAGCCTGGGCGGGGCGTGACGGAGAAATTGGATTGTATTACGAGCAAAAACTGGACGGTGGCGGGGCTCTGCGGATCATGATCGAGAAGGATTTTCAGTGCATCGACGGGCCGGCGGAGGAGATCGATCCGGCGGGGTACCCGAATCCTTTGGCGGCGACGGGATGCAAGCCGGGGGAAGAAAAGTAAGTTTCGCAGAAAGTCAAAAGAGCCGGCGAGACGCCCTTCCTTCGTCAGGGTAAACCGGCGCTACGAAAACCGAGCCGCCTAAGCGTTGAGGCTGGGCTGGGTGGCACCTCAGGGGTTAAAACCCCCTCGATTCAGACGGCGGTGCGGCACGGCTAAAGCCGTGCCCTGACGTACCGCAGAATTAGTACATCACGACAGCCCTTCGCAGGTGCCGGGTAAAAGACCGCCCCGTGGTCGTATCGCGAAATTAGTACATCACGACAGCCCTTCGCAGGCGCCGCGTAAAAAGCCCCTCCAATACGACTCGCGAAATTAGGGGAGAATTACGCGATGCCTCCAATGCAAGAAGTTAGGGCTTCGCCACGTAGAGGCTCGGGAATTGCTGCTGGAGATTTTTTAGTTTGGGGAGATCGAACATCGCGATGTAGGGATTGTCGGGATGCTCGGTGGCATAGTTCTGGTGGTAGTCTTCGGCGCGATAGAAGGCTTTCAGCGGGACGATTTGCGTGACGATGGGCTGCGAAAAAACTTTGGACTGATTGAGCTGGTCCACGTAGGACTGCGCGATGCGCTGCTGGTCGGTGTTGGAGAAGAAAATGATGGAGCGATACTGCGTGCCGGTGTCGGGACCCTGGCGGTTCAGCTCGGTGGGGTCATGCGCGACGGAGAAAAATACTTTTAGGAGCTGGCCCAGGGTGATTTTCGATGGGTCGTAAACGATTTGGACGGATTCGGCGTGGCCCGTTTCGCCGCTGCTGACTTGTTCGTAGTTAGGATTCTTGACGGTGCCGCCGGAGTAGCCGGAAGTGGCGCTCGTGACGCCCTTCACGTGCTGGAAGACGGCTTGGACGCCCCAGAAACAGCCGCCGGAGACAACGACGGTTTCCTGGCCTTTTTGCGAGGCGAGAGTTTCGTCCACGGCGGGATCGGGGATTACGGTGGCGGCGCTGGCGTAATTGTGGCGGGTCCAGAGGAAGAGAGCCAGGACGGCGAGCAAGACGGTCAGAATCGGGGTGATGATTGAGCGCTTCATTGGTGGTTCTCCTTCGAGCGATTAACCGCTAAAAGCATAAAGAAAATCAAAAGAGCCGGCACGTTCGGTCGCCGCAGCGACCTCAGCGGGAGCAAGGCGCCCTTCTTTCGGCCGGGTAAACCGGCGCTACTAAAACCGGAGCCCGCCGCTTACGATGCTTTGGCGAAGCGCATGGAGACTGAATTCATGCAGTAGCGCAGGCCGGTGGGAGGCGGGCCGTCGTCGAAGACGTGGCCCAGGTGCGCGTCACACAGGCGGCACGCAACGGCTGTGCGCACCATGAACAGGCTGCTGTCGGTGGTCTCCAAGACATTTTCTTTGGCAATGGGGGCCCAAAAGCTCGGCCAGCCGGTGCCGGACTCGAACTTGGTGCTGGCGTCGAACAGAGCGGTGTCGCAGCAAATGCAGCGGAAGACACCTTTCTCGTGATTGTTCGGATTTTCGTTGGTGTAGGCGCGCTCGGTGCCGGCGTGGCGAGTGACTTCGAACGAATCGGGCGAGAGCTGCTTGCGCCAGTCATCTTCGGTTTTTACGACTCTGGGAATAGTGACGGTGTCTTCGCGCTTGCCCGCGTCGGTGAAATTTACTATCTGGACGGTTTTGGGAAGGTCAGCGGGCGCAGATGCAGCTTCGGCATGCACGGGACCGTGCTTCTGAAAATACGCCCAGACAACCGCTAGAGCAGCGGTGGCGCTGCCGATCAAAAAGACGCGGCGGCCCATCTCTCTGGGGATTTGATCTTTCTTATCCACTGAAAACATGATGGCCTCTTGTGTTTCTATTTTATCCAAACGTAAAAGCGAATGCCTGCACGCCGGGATCGAGAAAATCGATTTCGAAAGTACGGTCTTCCACTGCGCCCTTTTGGCGAATGAGCTGATACAGGCGGTTGCCCTGAACGGTGCCCGCGCCGGCTGCGTCGGTATCGGCGCCGTGATCGTCGCCGGGCGCAGTGCCGTCAAGTTTGACTGTGAAACGAATCGGCTTGCCATTTTTCGTGGGACCGAGGACCAAGTGCAGATCGCGGGCGTGAAAGCGAAAAACGATTTTGCCCGGGACGGACTCGAGCACGGCGCTTTCGTCGCCCACTTTCCAGCTTCCGCCCAACGCCCACTGGTTCAGCGAAAGCCTTGGCTGCGGGCTGTAGGTTTTGCGCGAATCCTTTGCGATAGGCTCAGCCGAAGCGAAGTTGCCAGCGCGCTTGTATCCCACGTACGTTTCGGGCGAACCGACGTTTTTGCTATCGGAAGGCGCTTCGGCGCCGGTACCGGTGACGTTGAGGAGACCTTCGGCGAGCGCGGGGGCGCCGTTTTCTTTCAGCAGCTCCTGAATCACGCGCTCGGACTCGGCGTAATTGCCTTCGCCGAAATGGTGAGCGCGGATGCGGCCTTTGCCGTCGATGAAATAGTGCGCCGGCCAGTATTGATTGTTGAAAGCTTCCCAAATCTTGTAATCGCTGTCGATGGCGACGGGGTAAGTGATATGGAGGTCGCGGACGGCCTTCTCGACGTTCGAGCGTTCTTTTTCGAAGGCGAATTCGGGCGTGTGCACGCCGATGACTACCAGACCGGCGTCCTTGTATTTCGCGGACCAGCCTTCGACGTAAGGCAGCGCGCGCAAGCAGTTGATGCAGGAGTAGGTCCAGAAATCGATGACCACGACTTTGCCGCGCAGGGACTTGGTGGTCAAGGGAGGGGAATTGAGCCAGCCAACCGCGCCGCTCAGCTCCGGCATGGGGCCTTCGTCGGCGAGAACAAGCACAGGCTCGGCTGCGCTGACGGGAACGAGCGCGGGCTTTTCCGCGCCAAGTGCGCTGACCAAATGCTCTTCGGCTTTGGCGGTGTTGACGAAAGAAAACTTAGTGAGCAGGTTAGTGTCCCAGCCGAGGGCGATGGCAACTACGCCGACTATCACCGCGACGCCAAGGGCGCGGCGGATCCAGACGTCGAAAGATAGAGAGCGTTTCATGGCGGAAAAAACCTTATTTCCTGCAAGGAGCGCGATGCCGAGAGAAGTGGCGGCGCCCAATGCGTAAGATAGCAGCAAAAAAGATGAACGCACGCCGGGGCCTTGAATCGCGGCACCGGTCAAAATCAGACCGAGGATGGGGCCGGCGCAAGGAGCCCAAAGCAGTCCGGTGGAAATTCCCAGGACAAAAGATTTTCCGACGCTGATCTCCGACGAAGGGCCGCCCTGAATTTTGCTGCCTGCTTGAACCAACGGGCGCGTTAGCGCTTCGGCCAGCGAGGGGAAAAGCAGGGTGAGCCCCAACATAAGAAATATGGCGATGGCGACGTAGCGGCCACCCTGATTGAGGCGGACGACCCAGTGACCGCCGAAAGCGGCTGCGGTGGCTACCAACGCGAAAGTGAGCGCCATGCCCGTGAGCAGAGGCAGACCGGAGCGGCGGAACGGCTGGTCAGCGCGCGAGAATACGAACGGGAGCACGGGAAGGATGCACGGGCTCAGGATGGTGAGTACGCCGCCGACGAACGCCAATAAGTAGATGAGCATGGTATATGGCTAGTACGCTTTTCAGGGTGCCGATGGATTGGAGCGGAGCCGCGCCGCGCGGGATTTCGCTCCTAACCCGATTATTTTACAATCAAATGGCGCTCGAGTCGCGGGGCGGATGCTATAAGCTATGCGGCTGGGAGCACCATGATTCCAAGGCTATTGGATGTGCGTGGCATCGAGTTGGATGCGCAGACACGCTGCGAGCATTACCACGGGCCGACGGACATCATCGCGATCAAGATGAAGTGCTGCGGGGTGTATTACGCGTGCAAGGATTGCCATGAGACGCTCGCGGGTCACCCGATTGAAGTGTGGCCGGAGAGCGAGTGGGAGCAGAAGGCGATACTTTGCGGGGCCTGTGGCGCGGAGTTGACCGTACGTCAATATATGCAGTGCGAATCGCGCTGCCCGAAGTGCCGCGACAGTTTCAATCCTGGGTGCCGGAAACATTATCATTTTTACTTTGGCGCGAGAGAGGCTACAAACGCTCCATGAGGACGAGGATAGGGCCGCAACATGGCAGAAGGCTCGGCGAAAGTTCCGCCGAAAGGAAAATTCGTCACATCTCGGATCTTTTTGTCGCGGCTAAAGCCGCGACCCACAAAGATTACCAGAGGGTAGATCGGACGTCGGCAAAGCCAACGACGCCCGCCTATCCTTCGTTTCTCAGGATAAAAAGGCGGCCGCTACAAAGGCAAGATGCCGGGCTGAAGCCCGGCGCTACAAAGGCGCGGGCAT
>JBEKDY010000095.1:0-19185 GCA_050014115.1 Candidatus Sulfotelmatobacter sp.
GTCGACATCGCGGTGTGGAACGAGACTTTGCCTTCCACCTTTTGCATGATCTGGTGAATGTGTCCGTTCAACACCGTCACGGAACCGAAGCGCTTGACGTAAGACAAAGCCTGTTCGCTGTCATCGGTTCCCCAGCCCCAATCGGGATAGATGGTCCACAACGGAATATGTGCGAAGAGCACGATCGGAGTGCTGGAAGAGCGGGCCTTGAGATCGTCCTCCAGCCATTCCAGTTGCTCGTGACCGAGCGATCCCATGCCACCAGCTTTCAAATTGGCGACATTCACGAGCCCCACAAAATGCACGCCTTTGTGATCGAAGCTGTACCATCCAGTGCCTTTTGTGCCCTTCCCATAGCGCTGGAGATATTGTTCCCCGTTGTCGGTCAGCATGTCGTGCTCACCCGGTACGAAATAAATCTGCTTCGCGGATGCGCCTTTTAGCGCCTGGTCGAGCGTGTCGAACTCACTTGGCTTCGAAAGCTGACTGAGATCGCCGGTGTGAATAATGAAATCCGGCCGGTGGGGCATGGCGTTGATCTTGTCGATCGCCCTCTGCAGAGTCGCGGTGACGTCCGGGTTGGCCGGCTTGTTGAAACCGATGTGGCTGTCGCTGATCTGCACAAAGCTGAAGTCCCCGCCTTTGCCTGCATCTCTGCCGTGACCTTTGGCGAAGGCCCGCGACATGGGGATGCCGCCGCTCAAAGTCCAGACCAGGCCTGTACCGGCCCACGCCATGCACTTCAGGAATCCGCGACGATCGACGCCATCGTTGTTGAGGTCTTGCAAACTCTGATCGATAAAATCCTGCTTCTTGTCTGGCATTTGCCCTCCGTAATTTGCGACGTTCTGCATGGATAACTGGCGCGAGTCGCTTTTATTCCCGATTAAGGGGGACGGAGGCGAAAAATTCAGGATTAGTGTTTCTCGGTTGTTTCCTGGAAGGAGTTTGCTCTCGGGTTGCGACGCGCTCGAGGAGGCGCGATATTTCTCCGACCAAGCTAAGCGAGACAATGACTTACAAAAGGTACTTGCGGCCCACGCGGTGTATTGTGAAGAAGTGTGATGGGTGGGAATGGTCGCTTGCGCGCAGGCACATCAGGGCGCGGGCTCGGCTAAGGGGAGCCAGACCTGGAAACGCGTGTCACCGGGTTTGGAACTCAGCTGAATATTTCCCCGGTGCTTCTTAACAATTCGCAGGACCGTGTCCAGGCCGAGGCCGGTGCCTTCCCCAACTCCTTTGGTGGTGAAAAAAGGTTCAAAGACGTGGGGCTGCACCACGTCGGGAATTCCTGGGCCGTTGTCGCCAATCTCAACCACCACGCAACCGTCGTCGCGGTAGGTTCGGATGCGAAGCTCGCCTTTTCCGTGCATTGCGTCGATCGCGTTATCGATGATGTTGGTCCAGACCTGGTTGAGCTCGCTACCGAACGAATTCACGAGGAGCGGCATACGTTGGTAATCGCGCTGCACAACCACTCCTTGTTTCAGCTTATGATTCAGGATGGTGAGCGTGGTCTCCAGGCTTTTTACCACGTCCACGTTTTGCACCGGCGCCTGGTCCATGTAGGTGTATTCCTTGATGGCGCCGACCAAATCCGAGATCCGCGAGGTGCTGCTCTCGATTTCGTGTAACAGATTTGCGATCTCGACCGAGGCGGCGATCCTGACCAGCGCAGCTCGCGCGGTGTCTCCACCGAGGTTCGCGAACAGCGATTCGACCACCGCCGGCTGGATGTTCCGTCGCGCAAGGCCAGCCGCCAGCAGCCACAAATCGCTTTGTCCATGACTACGGAATAAAGAATCGATCTGATCTTCCAGATCGTTGATGGTCAGGGTATCGGGCGGAACGAAATCCGTTTGCGTGAACGAAGCTTCCAGTTTTTCGATCTCTGATTTCTGGGCGGGCGAAAGATCGCGCCTTCCGAGCTCGAGACTGGCGTTCCTGATTTTCGTCAGCATGTGCCGCAACTGGCTGGCGGCGCGCTTCGCTGCGGAAGCCGGATTATTGAGTTCATGCGCAAGTCCCGCCGAAAGCTTTCCCAAAGAAGCCAAGCGGTCTTGCTGCTGTTCGCGGCGGGTGGTTTCACGAATCCGGTCGGACATCATGCCCACAAGACGCTTGGTCAGCTCCGGCATTTTCTGCACAAGCTCCGGAAACAGCGAGGCAGGAAATCGCAGGGCGCGGCTGTCTGTCTCGGCACGCCCGCCCACGGTAAACTGCTTCATCCTCGAAAACGGAAGCACTCCCGTAACATCGCCCGGCTCCAGGTCAAAGACCACACTTTGGCCGGAAAGTTCGCCCCGCGCTTGAAGCCGTCCCTCAAGAATCACAAACATGGTATCGGCTGGATCGCCTTGGCGAGCATAGTTATCTCCCGCCTTGAGATGCAGCTCTTGCGATTGGCTGATGAACCAGTCGATCTGATCGTCTGGCAGATCGGCGAATGCGGGAACACGAAGTAGTTCGGATTTTTCGACCATTTACACCTTGCTCAGATACTGATGGATGAACTGCACGGCCACCGATCCTTCACCTACGCCGGAAGCCACGCGTTTGATCGAACCGTGGCGCACATCGCCAACGGCAAAGATGCCGGGAACATTGGTCTCGAGCAGGAACGGATCCCGGTCGAGCGTCCAGCCTTTCGGATGTTGCCCGTCACGGATAAGGTCAGGACCAGTCAACAGGAAACCGCGCTCATCGCGCTCGACGACATCCCCAAGCCAATCGGTCCGCGGCAGGGCTCCAATGAAGATAAACATCGAACTCGCCGGCACGCGCTCGATCTTGTCGGTGTCGGAACAAAGCACGGAAATCTCTTCCAGATGGGTTTCGCCATGTGCCTCAACTACGCCGGCATGCGTCCATAACTGAATGTTGGGAGTCTCCTGAATCTGGTCGATCAGGTATCGTGACATGGTGCTGGCCAGCGAATCGCCGCGCACAAGAATGATGACGCGCTCTGCGTATTTCGCGAAGTTCATGGCCGCCTGGCCCGCAGAGTTGGCTCCGCCCACCACGTAGACGATTTCACCCTTGCAGGAGAGAGCCTCCGTGGCGCCGCCACCATAGTAGATTCCGGCACCCTGCAACCTGTCGATTCCCGGAGCATTCAGTCGCCGCCACTGCACTCCGGTCGCGACCATCAGCGCGTGACATGAGATCTCGTTTCCATCCCCCAGCTTGATGATCCGGTAAGGCCCTTCGACGCGAACGCCAACCACTTCCTGTGGCGCCAGGATTTCTACTCCGAAACGCTGGGCTTGCACCACGGCCCGCCGCGCCAGGTCGGCGCCGCTGAGCCCGGCCGGAAATCCCAGATAGTTCTCAATGCGGGAGCTCATACCCGCTTGACCGCCCGGGGCTTCCCGCTCGATCATCACCGTGTGCAAGCCTTCGGAAGCCCCATAAACGGCGGCGGCCAAACCCGCTGGTCCTCCACCCACAATCGCCAAATCATAAAAGCTGGTTTGGGCACGCGTGCGCAATCCGACCTTTTGCGCAACGTCCGCTGGTATTCCCTCGAGCAGCTTCGTTCCGTCTGGGAAGAGCACCACAGGGAGATTTGCCGCCTCCGGACCCAGAGCCTCGAGAAGACGTTTGGTTTCGGGATCATTGGCGGAAAGCTCCACGTCGATCCACTGATACGGAACGTGGTTGCGCGCCAGGAAGTCCCGCAACTCGTATGATCGCGGCGACCACCTCGTGCCCAGCAACCGGATGCCCTGGAAGGTGGGACGAAAAGAAGCCTGCCAATCATCGAGCAAATCATCTAACTGCGGATACAGGTGCTCCGCGGGAGGGTCCCACGGCTTCAGGAAAAAGTAGTGGATGCTGGCGTGATTGATGGCGCTGATCGCGGCGTTGGTGTCGGCATACGCGGTGAGCAACGCCCGCTTCGCGCTGGGGAAGATCGCCATTGCCTGCTGCAAAAATTCCACACCGTCGAGGCGCGGCATGCGCTGGTCGGCGAGCAGCAAAGCCACGCTGTCATTGCGTATCTTCAGTTGCTTCAGGAGGTCGAGTGCACCTTCCGGAGAATCGCTTCCGATGACCCGGTATTCAGCGCCGTACTGCGAACGCAGATCGCGCTCGATCGCCCGCAGGACATCGGAATCGTCATCCACGCTCAGCAGAATTGGTTTGGGCATACTCGGTCTCGGACCCAGGCACAGAGATGATTACACATTTCTATATTCTTCGGTCGAGTTGGTTAGATACCGAAAATTGCATTTCGTCGCAGCAATTCCGCTAGACTCACAGACGCCAGCAAGATCGCGAACGCAGTTTACCCGGATGAACTCATTGCCTTCATCGCCATTTACAGCGATCAGCATCGTGGCCGTCGTACTCTGGTTTTCAACCGTCGCACTCGCATCCGCGGCTTATTCCTTCTTGTCGGCAGGAACATCCTGCACATGGGCCACCTGGCAGCCGGGGCAGTAGGGGAAGTATGAATTGCCCTTGTAGTTGAGCTCTGAGATTCCTTCCGCGGAAGTAAAGTAGCCGCGAATTGCCTCGCTGCGAGTAAGCTCGAAAAACTTTCGCACGGCACTATCGAGCTGGGCGGATCGGACTGAACTTATTACGTCCATCTGCTCCTGAGAGTCGAGTTCCAGAAACCCGCGTCCGTATTTCTCGTCGGATCGCTTTCGCAATGCGGAAATCCCTTCCCTGGCCACGGCCTGGGGATCTGCGGTTTCCAGATCGTGCACCGACGGCTCACCGTAGTAAGAAGCGGCAAGCACACGATGTAGCGGATCGAGTTGCCGCGCAGCTTCACGCACATCCGCGGCAGAATAAAACCATAAGTCGATCCATTGTGTTGCTTGCGACAGAGCGGCAGGATCCACTTCTCCCAAGGTTATTCTTGCCAGGCGCGAGATGATCGCGAATTCTTCCTCGGAAAAGAACCGTGGCTGAAATGGAAGAGCGCTCGGCTGCGCGTAATCCGTTTCGGTCCCGAGGGGAGGCGCCAGCTGTCTGTGCGCGCCTCGAAGCGCGTGCACCAACGTATCTGTGGAAGGCAAATAAAGTCCGGGGGGCAAGTCCGCGTATTGCGTTTCGCCGCTTAACAGCCCTGCGGCAATTTCGGGCGCAAGGCCGCTGAATCCGGCAAGAGCGACGGCTTCTCCCAGTCGAAGGATCCACTGACGGCGCGTGATGTCGGCAGAGGTTGCCTCTGGAAGTTGCTCGTTCGTGCGTTCGTCGTTCGGATGCTGCTCGCTTGGAAGTTGCTCACTCATAGTTCACCGCGACGGGAAGTTTCTGCGATGTGTTGTCCGGCGCGGGCGGAAATCGCCATGATTGTCAGAGTCGGTTCATAGCAACCCTGCGTCGTGAAGACTGCGCCGTCGGTAATGAAAACGTTGCGGGCATCGTGAACCTTGCAATTGCGATCGACCACACTCTTCTTTGGATCGCTGCCCATGCGAGCCGTGCCGCACTCGTGGATGTTCTTTCCGAACATACTTATTTGAGCGTCCGGCGGAGTTACATCGGACAGTTTCATTTCATCGAGCAGGGCCGCGATGTGATCGCGCATGGCAGCGGCCATCGCCTTCTCATTCTCCCCGTAACTCGCATTAATGTGGAGAACGGGAATCCCCCACGCGTCTTTCTTTGCAGGATCCAACTTGACGTAGTTGTCTGGTCGAGGCAGGCATTCACCCTGCGCTTCAATGCCAAAGTAATACGGAATCTCTTTGCGCACCCGCGTGCGCCACGCATCGCCGAGTTCAGGCATCAGAAAAGCGTGGCCGTAGAGCTCCTGGCTGCCGTCTCCATCGAAACGATAGCCGCGCAAGAACTTCGAGTTGCGGTACTTGTTCTCGCCGGTGTTCACGTACTTGGGGATTACGAATCCACAGGGCCGGCCTACGTCTTCTCGCGCGGACGAGCGCAATTCCGGCATCATGCCTCCCGCGCCCTCAATCGTGAAATGGTCCATCAGATACCGGCCCAGTATTCCTGTTGAATTCCCCACCCCCTGCGGATGCGACGAACACTGCGAATTGAGCAAAATTCGCGTCGATTCAAGCGCGCCGGCCGCCACCACCACAACGGCAGCAAACGACTCACAATGCTCCTGCGAGACGCGATCAATGTAGTGCACTCCTTTCGCGCGGCCGCTTGAGTCCATCAACAGATGGCTGACTACGGCATCACTGACTAACGTGAATTTGCCTGTGCGAGCCGCAGCGGGAAGGGTTACGGACGGACTGTTGAAATAGGATGCCGTATAGCAGCCGCGCTGACACTGATCGCAATAGTGGCACGCCGGACGTCCGCGGTGAGGAACGGTCAAGTTTGCGACTCGATCAGGCATGACCCGCCAGCCAAATTTGCGCTCGATGACCTCCTTGGCTCGAATCGCGCCGCAAGACAGGTTCATCGGCGGCAGAAACTTCCCATCGGGAAATTGCGGCAGGCCTTCTTGTGAGCCGCTGACGCCAATGTAGCGTTCAACCAGGTCGTAGTACGGCTCCAATTCTTTGTAGGAAATTGGCCAATCGTCGCCGTAACCGTCGCGGCTGGCGGCTTTGAACTCGTTGTCGCTGTAGCGATAGCTTTCTCGGGCCCAGCAGAAAGTTTTCCCTCCTACCTGGCGGCCGCGAATCCACATGAAAGGTTTGTCGGCCGGGAAGGTGTAGGGATTCTCCAGATCATTGACGAAAAACTGATGACTGTATTCGTCGCACGCGTAACACATACGCTGCACGGGCTGAGTCTTCAACAACTTTTGCTGGTCGCCAAACCCGCGGAACTTCAATTGGTACGGCCAAATATGTTCGGTGAAATCCCGTGTCGGGATGCGAGGTGGGCCCGCTTCCAGCATCGCGACGGTAAGGCCTCGCTCAGTCAGTTCCTTTGCAACCCATCCGCCGCTGGCGCCGGAGCCGATTACCAGGACGTCATGAACCTGTTTTTTAGCAAGAACCATGGGCCAGTCGTGACTGCAGTGATTTTAGCGTAGTGAAGTTTAGCGGAGTGAGTTTAGCAAAAAGCTTTGCTATTCCCAGCGAAATACTTTCGCCGAGAGCGCTGTGCACACGACAAACCCCACCGCCAGTGCCGCTACGTCGCTCTTATGTGCCCACCACGTATCACCCCTCCAAATTCCTTCGAGTAGCGAGACCGTGTAGGTTAGCGGCACAACTTTTGCCACCGCCTGAAGCGCGGGCGGCAGCGATTGAACCGGCACGAAGAGTCCCGAGACCGCAATCATCGGGTACATGATGACGGCGCCAATCGGCTGCGCAAAGCGCGCCGTGGGAACGATGCTGGCGATGAGAAAGCCGATCGACAGGATGCTGCAGGTGCTTATCAGAAGCGCGACGGTAAACCCGAGCAGCGGAATATGAATGCCGACGGGATAGTAGCGTTTGCCCGCCAGCACCATTAACAACAGCGTGGCCGCTGTGAGCAGGAGCTTGACGATCACGTGAGCAGTGAGGATCGTGTGGGGGCGCAGCGGCGTGGCGCGGAGCCGTTTGAGAATACCGCCCTCGCGGTAGATCGAAATGATCGTGACCAGCGACAGCACGGCGCCGACGGCGATCAGGACCGCGGCGAGAACTGGCAGACCGACGCTGACAAAATTGCTGGCGGCCAGGGAAGTCGGTGCGACTCCGTGGCTCACCATGCGACCCGCTACGAGGAACACCACAACGGGGATCACGATCGTCCCGATCGCTCCCAGAGGCTCGCGAAGGAATATCTTGATCTCGATCCAGGTCAATTTCCAGAGTCCACGCAGCATCATGATTGAGCCTAGTCGCGAATCGAGTGGCCGGTCAGTTTGAGAAAGACGTCCTCAAGGTTGGGGAGAATCGTACGGAAATCCGTGACCCGGATCCGATTCTCGGACAGACAATGAATCACCTCGGTGACGAGATCGTCGCCCCGACCGCGAATCGTGAACTGCGAGTCGCTGCAGGTTACCGCCTCGACTCGCGGGATGGTTCGAAAACGTTCTGCAGCGCTTAAGTCGTCTGTCGCGAGGACGACAGTTCGTTCAGGGCAGTGCCGGTTTACGAGGTTCGCCGGCTTGTCGATGTCGATGATGCGTCCGTGTTCGATGATTGCTACGCGGTCGCACAACCGTTCAGCCTCCTCCATGAGATGAGTGGTCAAGAAAACTGTCTTGCCGCGCTCGCGGATTCCGCGCACCAGGTCCCAGATGGCGCGCCGCGCCTGCGGGTCCAGCCCGGTGGTCAACTCGTCGAGAAACACCACGTCCGGATCATTGATCAGCGCAAGCGCAATGAACAGTCGCTGCTTCTGGCCTCCCGAAAGAGTCATGAACCAGGCATTCCGCTTGTCGACGAGGCCAAGCTGTTCGAGCAAGCGTTCGCCGTCGATCGCCTTCTTCTGATAAAGAGATGCCCAGAGGTCCACCGCCTCCCACACTTTGATTCGCTTCTGCAGCTGCGCCTGCTGCAGCTGAACTCCAATCCGTTGTTGCAGCTTGTACACGTCGCGGAACGGATCAAGACCCAGCACTGAGATGGTGCCGCGGTCGGGCGTGCGTAGACCCTCGATGCACTCCATCGTGGTGGTCTTTCCTGCCCCGTTGGGCCCGATTAAGCCAAAGATCTCACCATCGTTCACTTCAAATGACACCTCGTCGACTGCCACGATTGAGCCGTAGGTCTTGCGGACTGCGGAAACTTCAATGACTGGACGCATGATGGTTTGCGAATTAGCGCAGGGAGTTCAGCGCAGTAAGTCTAGCAATAAAGAGCAGTCGAGGGGTTCCGAGGGCGTGAGGATAGGCCTCCGATGTGACGCGACAGGCTTTAAGACACCCGTTGCTTTCAAAACGAAAATGTGAGAGCCTTCCCTTTGATTGCTAGGGGTGTGAATGGATACGGCAAGACTTGAATTTTTTCGCGGCACGCTTGACGTTCTCATCCTCAAGGCCCTGGTCTGGGGACCGCTTCACGGCTATGCCATAACCAGCCTGCTCCGCCGTCAGAGTGACGATGCACTGCTGCTCGAAGAAGGCACGCTCTATCCTGCACTCTGGCGATTGGAGCACAAGGGATTGCTTGACGCCGAGTGGGGACTTTCCGAGAACAATCGCAAGGCAAAGTTCTATCGGCTCACTTCCGAGGGCCGACGTCAACTGCGTCATGAGGTGAAGACCTGGGAGGCATACGCCACAGCGGTGGCCAAGGTACTGGGTGCGACGCAGCCTCCGTTGCCGGAGAAGATCGGATGACGACAACGCCGTTTTGGCGGCGCTACGCACGACTGTTCGGTCCCGACCCGGCCGCCGACGTGAAAGACGAGTTGCGCTTTCACCTCCAGGCCAAAATTGACGACCTCATCGCACAAGGTTGGCCGCCTGAAGCGGCGCGCCAGGAAGCGGAACGGCAGTTCGGCGATCTGCGCGCCGTAGAACAAATCGGCTTACGCCTGGGAGAGAAAATGGAACGCCGAAGACGCCTCCAGGATTACTGGACCGACTCAGTTCAGGATGTGCGCTATACCTTCCGCACGCTCGGCCGCGATCCGGGTTTTGCTGCCATCTGCATCCTCATACTGGCGCTTGCCATCGGTGCGAACACTGCCGTCTTCAGTGTGGTCAACACTCTGCTCCTGCGCCCGTTGCCGTTCGCTGATTCGAACCAACTCGTTTGGATTGCCCCGCCGCCTACTAGCTGCGGCCTCTCCTGCGCCACTTACTCAGCCGACGCATACGAAGAATTCCGCGACCAGAGCCGCGCCTATCAGGACGTAACCGGATACATGGCCTTCACCACCCCTGACAATCTGCGACTCACCGGCCGCGGTGAACCCCAACCGGCTACGAGCATCGAAGTCATCGGCAACTTCTTCCAGGTTCTCGGCGTGCAGCCTGCCATGGGGCGCCTGTTTACCGCGGACGAGGCTCGCGGCGGCCCGCATCCCGTGGCGCTGCTGACCAGTGCTTATTGGCGGCGTCAATTCAACGCCGACCCAGCCATGGTCGGGAAGGCCGTCGAGCTGAACGGGATGCCTGTAACCGTCGTGGGAGTCTTGCCCGACAGCTTCGACTTTGGAGCGGTGTTTTCTCCCGGCGCGAAAGTCGATCTCTTCACCCCGCTCGACCTGAATCTGGAGCGTAATTGGGGAAATATCGTCACCTTGCTCGGCCGCCTCAAGCCGGGTGTCACCGTGGCGCAGGCTCTCGACGATGCCAATCGCGTCGCGCCAAATATCTATTTCAACGTGAGATTCCCCCAGACGCTGGGCCGCTATAAAGGCGATCTCATTCCGGTGCCGCTCAAGGATTACATTACGGGCAAACTGCGCCGCTCTCTGATTGCCTTATGGTGCGCGGTGGGAGCGATTTTGCTGATCGCCGGCGTGAACCTTTCGAATCTACTTCTGGCTCGTGCCGCCGCGCGCGCCAAGGAGTTTGCCGTCCGGGGCGCGCTCGGGGCGAGCCGCGGCCGCATCGTGCGCCAGTTGCTCATGGAAAGCCTCGTGCTCTCCGGCGCGGGCGCGCTGCTCGGGCTCGCACTCGCCGGCAGCCTTCTCGGCTGGCTCGCGCACCAGGGATCTCTGGCCCTGCCTCTCCTCAGCGCGCTGCGCATCGACGGAGAAACGCTGGCCTGGACCGTGATCGTCGCCATCTCCACAGCTACGATCTTCGGCCTGCTACCAGGGGTCAAAATTGCCAGCGGCAATCTCCAGGAAGTGCTCAAGGACTCCGGCCCGGGAGCAGGCCTGGGCCGTAATCACGAGCGTCTCCGTGCCGCGCTGGTTATCTCGGAGATCGCGCTGGCATGCGTGCTGCTAGTCAGCGCAGGTTTACTGCTGCGCAGCTTTGTAAAGGTGCTTGATGTTGATCTGGGGTTCGAGCCCAGCCGAGCCGCCTCGATAAAAATCGATTACGACGACAGCGCACCGACCAACGATGCCAGCGTTGCGAAACGAAGCGAAATCTTCCAGCAGATTCTCGCCCGCGTCAGCGCACTGCCCGGAGTCGAGGCCGCAGGCATGTCCGATTTCCTTCCTCTCGGACCGAATCGTGAATGGGACACACCCGTGCCTAAAGGAAAAACGGTCGTGCCCGGGGAATTGCCTGACCCGCTCGTGTATGTGATCACACCCGGATTCATTCGGGCCATGGGGATCCGGTTGCAGGGCCGGGACTTCACCTGGGCCGATGGGCCGCATAGCGAGAAAGTTGTCCTCATCAACGCATCGGCAGCTCGCGTCTACTGGCCGGGGGAAGATGCGGTCGGCAAGATTCTCATGCGCGGCGACGAGGAAGACCACGTCGTCGGCGTGGTCGACGATGTCCACGAAGAAACGGTGGAGGGCGGAACCGGCTCGCAAATCTACTACCCGGTCACGCAGCAGGGACCGGCGGGAGCACAACTGGTCATCCGCACCAGCATGCCGCCAGCGAGTCTCGCCGGGAGCGTTCTCCACGCCCTGCGCGAGCTGAACCCCAAACAACCGTCTGCCGAATTCCGGCCCGTCCAAACTATCGTGGATCGTGCGGTCTCTCCGCGCCGCTTCTTCATTCTGCTCGTAGCAGCGTTCGCCGGCCTTGGCCTGTTGCTGGCTGCCCTCGGCATCTACGGCGTCATCTCGTATTCAGTTACGCAGCGCACCCAGGAGATCGGCCTCCGCATGGCGCTGGGCGCAACCGCGGCGAATGTGCAGCTTCGCGTCATCGGAAAGACGCTCCGCCTGACGCTGATTGGAATTGCCACAGGAAGCATTGCATCGCTTGTCGTCGCCAGGGCGATCGCCGCGCTGCTTTTCGGCACAACTCCTACCGATCCGCTCACGTTCGCAGCCGTGATTCTCACGCTGGCGATGGTCGCGCTCTGCGCCGGTTATCTTCCAGCGCGAAAAGCCTCGCACATCGATCCGATGGTTGCGCTGCGAAACAACTGAAGAAAAAATTACCCAAGAATTGATCTGGTCGGAGATCTCATCCTGAGGTCCCTGTTGCCCTTGACGCACGTTCGGCAACAATTGTAGACTTCCGTGGGATTTGGCACGATCGATCCCGCCCCCCCTGAAGTTGAGTGCTTCGAAGTTCACGCATCGGCTTTAATGCAAGCACAATTCCTGGTTCAACCTTAAGGTTGTGAGAAAGACGGAATTTAATTCAAACGTCATTTGCCGCGGCCGGAGCGCCTCGGCCCGGTCTCTTGGGGAGGCCCGTGGCGTCAGCCAGAGGTTCACTATGCGCATCCATCGCTCGAAGGTATTCACAGCCCTATCTGCATGTCTGGTGGTTCTTGCTTCGACGGCATACGCACACGCCGCCAGCTTCACTATCGGCGGAACAGTCTCGGGATTGACCACCGGCAATTCGGTGACGTTGCTCGATAACGGCGGCGATTCGCTCAAGGTGACGGCCAACGGAAAATTCACCTTTACGACAGCTCTGGCCAGCGGCGCTACTTACAGCGTGACCGTCGGCACGCAGCCTACCGGCGAGACCTGCACGGTAACGGCCGGTTCGGGCACGGTGGGCACAGCCAACGTCACTGCCGTCAAAGTCGCGTGCAAAGCTACGACCTATACCATCGGCGGCACAGCCTCCGGCTTGCTCACCGGCCGTTCTGTCACGCTGCTCGACAACGGCGGCGGCGCGCTCAAGGTAACGAAGAACGGCGCATTTACTTTTAAAACGGGATTGGTCAGCGGCGCGGCCTATGACGTGACCATCAGCGTGCAGCCCAGCGGCGAAACCTGCACGGTAACGGCCGGTTCGGGCACGGTGGGCACCTCCGATGTGACCAGCGTCGCAGTCGCGTGCACGCCCAAGAGCTACACCATCGGCGGCACGGTCTCGGGATTGTCTACCGGAGCTTCGGTGACGCTACTTGATAACGGCGGCGATTCGCTCAAGGTGACGGCCAACGGGGCATTCACCTTTGCCACGCCTGTGGCCAGCGGGGCGGCTTACAAGGTCACCGTCAGCGTGCAGCCCACGGGTGAGACCTGCACGGTCACGAAGGGTGCGGGCAAAGTGGTGGCAGTCGATGTCACCACGGTCGTTGTCGCTTGCAAAGTCCTGACCTTTACCGTTGGTGGCACAGTCTCGGGGTTGAGCAGCGGCTCTTCGGTGACCTTGCTCGACAACGGCACCAATTCGCTTACGGTGACGGCCAATGGCACGTTCACCTTCACAACCGCACTGGATTACGGCGCGACCTACAGCGTCACCGTCGGAACGCAGCCCTCCGGTGAGACCTGCACGGTGACGGCCGGTTCAGGCACAGTTACCAAGAAAGTCAGCACCGTCAAAGTCACATGCAAAGCATCCTCGACCTTCACCATTGGGGGCACGGTCTCGGGATTGAACACCAGCGCCTCGGTGAAGCTGCTCGATAACGGCGGCAATGCGCTCACCGTCAGCACCAACGGCTCGTTCACCTTCACAACTGCATTGGCTAGCGGCGCCACCTACAGCGTCACCGTCGGTACGCAGCCTACGGGCGAAACCTGCACCGTCACCAACGGTTCGGGAACAGTGGGCTCGGCCAATGTGACCAACGTGGCGGTCGCGTGCGCATCCGCAACTTTCAGCATCGGCGGCACCGTCTCGGGGTTGAACACCAGCACGTCGGTGACCCTGCTCGATAACGGCGGCAATGCGCTCACGGTCAGCGCCAACGGCTCATTCACCTTCACTACGAAGCTGGCCAGCGGCGCCGCTTACAGCGTCACCGTCGGAACACAGCCTACGGGTGAAACCTGCACCGTCACCAACGGTTCAGGGACAGTCGGCTCGGCCAATGTGACCAATGTGGCCGTCGCGTGCGCGGCCAATCCCACCTTCAGCATCGGCGGAACGGTTTCGGGATTGAGCGCCAGCACCTCGGTGAAGCTGCTCGATAACGGGGGTAATGCGCTTACGGTCAGCGCCAATGGCTCATTCACGTTCACCACCAAGCTGGCCAGTGGCGCAACTTACAGCGTCACCGTCGGAACACAGCCTACGGGTGAAACCTGCACAGTCACCAACGGTTCGGGAACAGTGGGCTCCGCCAATGTGACCAACGTGGCGGTCGCGTGCGCCGCATCCGCAACCTTCAGCATCGGGGGCACCGTCTCGGGGTTGAGCGCCAGCACTTCAGTCACCCTGCTCGATAACGGCGGCAATGCGCTCACGGTCAGCGCCAACGGCTCGTTCACCTTCACCACGAAACTGGCCAGCGGCGCCACTTACAGCGTCACCGTCGGAACCCAGCCCACCGGCGAGACCTGCACCGTCACCAATGGTTCGGGCACCGTGGGCTCGTCTAATGTAACCAACGTCGCCGTCGCGTGTTCTTCCGGTTCCGGCGGCGGCAGCGCGTATTGGATCCCCTATTCTGCGTCTCCGGTCTCAGGGGCAACTCCGCCCGGAAGCACAGGCCTGTTCGTGATCCCATCGGACAAGGTGTCCTCCTCGCCCGCTCCAACTTTTATCACCACGGACGTGACCCAGCTTCTCGGGATCGGAACCCAAATTACGGAGAGTGGCGGCGTACTTACATACTCGCCTCAGGTCATGATGTATGCCGACACCAACTCAGCGGGAGTCACCAAGATCTATGGCCTGACCCTGGCGGGCACGTCGACGGTCCCGTCACCGACCCAGATCAGCAGCCTGGCGGTGCCTTCCGGCCAAGAGGTTTGCCAAATCACCACATCGGAGACCAACGTCACGCAGCCGACCACGCTGTTCGCCGTCCTCGAGGTGGGCACCGCAACGCAGTGCATTTCGGCCGGCGGCACCTTCGAGGTCGTCCATTACACGGATTCATCGACCACCGCTCCCGTAGTGGTGAGCCTCAACACGACCACGATGAATGGGATATACCAGAACGGCGCATTGACCGGGTTGCTGGTGTTCGATTCAGCCACGAACTCCCTTGACATCTATGCCGACGATACCTTCACGTCGCCGACAAAAGAGATCACGGGTCTGCAGAACGCCAGCTATGTTTCCGGCGTCCTCGACGAGGCCACCTTGAGCACCAGCGGAGTTTTCGTCTCGGCGACTACCACGGGCGGGGTGACGGACCTGTATCGCATCGATGGTGCGACGCAGACGGCCACTCTAGTCCAGAATCTGATGACCGGGACTGTCAGCACCGTGGCCCAGGACGACACCAACCTGTACTACATGGTCCTCACCGGGGGCGCCAGCTCCACGGTCGCAACGTTCAATCAGGTTGCTCTCACCGGCGGAACTCCCAAGCTCCTCTACACTTCGCCAGCCTACGTCCCGGAGGCGGAGAAACTACCACCACGCCGACCACGCTGGCCAACTACCCGGCCGGCGATTTGCTCACCAATGTGTTCCTCTCTGCGCCAAGCGGCAGCGGTCTTTCCAGCAGCGTCCTCTTCGTGACCGTTCGGAACGCGAGTGGATCAATCTCGGCCCCAACCATCGCCTATTCCGCCGTGTCGATACCGCTTAATGGAGGCACCGCTCCAGCTCCAATTGCAAATTCTGCGTACGAACAGCTTGCCGTGATCTCGGGTCGGCTCAGCTACAGCGTATGGCAGGTGATCGGCATTACGGACACAAATGGCGGATGGGGCGGCGGTACCGCCTATACGGTGAATGTCAGCACCCTGGTGGATACGCCGTTCACCACCACTGGCGGTGCGGACTATGTCTTCGGGAAAGGCTTTTCCGCAGGATTGGAGGCGATCTCAAGCAATAACATCGCCATCGGTATCCTGAACAATTCCTCCGCGCTCGCCAGCGGTGCGACGCCGCAGGAGGACGGCGTGGCGGCTGACTTGACCAAGAGCTTCTTCTATCCGATCGTCCTGACGAATACCAATGTTCTGCCGTATTAGGGAGCCGAAGAGAAAGCCGTATTGAAAGAAGCCGGACCCTGGGGGAATACCGGGATGTGCCCGCTCCCAGGATGTTGCGGAAATGCCGAAGGCGTCAAGGAGTTCGTCCGGCCGGCCGGAGTGCGGCATCTGCCGCACGGCGATGAGTTGCGATTTGGCGGGGGCGACGCCGGCCTGCGCGATGCAGTTCACTCCCCACCCGCCACGGTGGCCTTATCACAGAGGCCACTGTGGTTTATCCCCCGCAGGTTAGGAAAGCAAATGGCGCTCGTACGGACCCTCACTGATCGCGACCAGGATCAATCTGGACTGCCGCTTCCGCCGGGCTTGAGAGAGCTTTATGATGGGGATCTGCGTTTCCGTAATTCACCCGCTGAGCGGCCCTTTGTCATTGCGAATTTCGTTTCCACTCTTGATGGGGTCGTGAGCTACGAGATTAAGGGCCAGGCTGGTGGCTCGACCGTAAGTGGTTCTGACACTGCGGACGGTTTCATCATGGGACTGTTGCGAGCTTCTGCCGATGCAGTCATCGTCGGCGCTCGTACCGTCCACGACGCGAGCCCCGAAGCTCTTTGGACCCCTGAATACACCTACCCCGATGCGAAACTTTTGTTCAGAGAATACCGGGTAAACGTGTTGCATAAACCCGAATACCCCCTCCTCGTCGTCGTTAGCGGCAGTGGCAGATTGGAGCTGGAGAGAGCAATTTTCCGAACGCCCGGAATGCGCACAGCAGTGATCACAACCTCCGCCGGGAGCGATGCACTCGTGAGGGCAGGCGCAACGAAATTGCCCTCTGTTCAGATTCATGCTCTGGATGCGAAATGTGGAACAATGGCTCCCATGGCGATGCTGCGATTGCTCTATGCGGAGCTTGGGGTACGGAGGCTCCTTCACGAAGGCGGCCCCACACTCTTCGGACAATTTCTGGGGGCGGAAGTTGTAGACGAACTCTTTCTGACGCTGTCGCCGCAAATCGCCGGCCGCAAGGGGGACACAATTCGGCCAGGTCTTGTGGAAGGAATGGAGTTCATGCCGGACCGTGCTCCCGGGTTTCAACTGCTCAGCGTCAAGCAAAGGGCTGAGCATTTGTACCTGCGCTACCAGCGTACTCAGGCCACCCGCTGATGGCGTGGAGCAAGACTCCGCTTCAGGAAGGCCCCTGAAATAAAAAGTGAGAAGATCGGTCCTCGATAACCGCTCTTGCTCCCCCTTCAGCGACCAGCAACGCTACCGCTCACGCAACGCCGCCTCCGCGCCCGTAGCGCAGGTTTTCTTCTTATGCGGCGGCCCGCCGAATTGGCCCCGCTTGTGCGACCTCAGCGCATGTAGCCGCGCATTGACGGCACGCTTGAGCACACTTCCTCATCGTTTCGCCTTCGGACTTCCCGCACTCTGCCGCGCAGGCTGTGCAGAGCTCGGAACAGATACTGCACAGCCGGTCAGCGAATCCAGAGCCGCCCGTAAGCAGGGTTACGCAGGTTCGGCACAATTCAAGGCATTCGTTACAGGGTGACCGAAACTGACGCTGCCAGCGACGAGTACACAGCTCGTTCCGCTGCGAACCCCTCAGGCGAGCCGAACGGGCGACCCCTTTGTTCCCAAAGCTTGTACGCCAGTTTTGCCACGAACTCGTGCCGATCCTCCTGGAAAATCGGTGGTGAGCCCGATCGGTTGTTGCTTGTCGGGTGACTTATGTTTATTGGGCATGGGGTTGCTTCCTCGAATTCAAATTCATCGCCAGGATGGGGCTTCGTGCCACAGAATGAAAGGAGCCGAACTTCAGGCCGGCGAGCAAACTCAAACCAAGAATTGCGCTTGATCGAGGTTCGAGCCGAAAACTGACTTGGCCCTGCATGGAAAACTCTTTCCCAGAGTCGAAGAGATCGTCAGGGGCGGTTCGGGAAGCATCGACCGCCAAACGCCAGATCTTTCCGGCTAGCAAGGGAGGAATGAAAAAGCCAACTGATCGGGTGTCGGCGTTAAATAGGAGGAGCAAGTCAGGCTCCGTCTGTCCCAGAATCAGGCACGCAAAGGATTTCCGTCGCTGGTCGGCTGCGACACATTCATATTCGTCTCCGGCGGTGATGCGATCCAGTTTCTGCGGCGGCGTTGTGGACATTTCTGATTAAGCCAGAAGAGTGGAGATGAGTCTATTAGACGATGGTATTGACCGATGCCTCCGGATAGACCAATGTTGGCAGGCGAGCAGACTAACGCTTGGCTGAGACGGGCTCCGTCCGGTCACGTTTCTGGCACATAGGCGTCGATCAAATGACGCACCATCGGTTCTCCGGAAAGATAGCTGGATATTCGCCCTTCCAATTCGCGGTCGGCCTGGGTTTGCCTCTCATGCTGGCGCAGATGCTCCGCCCAGGAGTTCACCAGGAATATCTCCAGATAACGATCCGCGACCTCAGTATCCCGGAAGATTGCCCACCGGTACGCCCCATCGCGACGCCGCACCCGACCATATTCGTGCATCGCATCCACAAATTCTGCCGTCCGCTTTGGAATCACGGTGTATTCCACGGAAACCAGTACCGGTCCTCTGTCAACATCAGTCCCAACTTCCCCGATGACGACGGGCATGCGCCAGTGGTTCCAGGGACTCAAATCCGCGGTCGAATCAGGAAGTTGCGCGAAAAGGGCAATCGACGCGGTGACGATTGTCCCCACTCCAGCGTAGACAAGCGCGGTTCCAACGCCCGAGCGTTGCGCGACGGCTCCCCAGGCCGCGGTCCCCAGCGCATACGTCCCCTGATAAACCAGAATGAAGATGGCGAGGACTCGTGCTCTTACCCAATCCGGCGCCAGGTTCTGGATCAGGGCACTGATGAGGGAAATGAAAATGACCCATGCCGCACCGCCGAACAACATAACCGCAGCCAGCGTGCTCAATCTGTGCAACCCGCTCATCGCCAGAATCACTAACCCCAGGCTCACGACGCCCGTCGATACGATGGTCTCCGTCGACCACCGGTCACGGGCTGACTGCATGACCAGAGCGCCGGTGATGGCGCCCCCGCCAAAACAGCCAAGCAAGAGTCCGTAGCCCGTTGCATGTTGATTCACGCTGCGCGAGACCGTCGGCAGCAATGCGAACAGGGCGCTGGTGAAGAACATGACCACGCCTGTTCTGAGCAATACCGTCAGGATTACGGGAGAGTGCCGGACGTATCGAATTGCGGCGACGGTGGCTCCGGAAAAAGATTCCGGCGGAGCGCTCCTCTTGCGCACCGGCCTTTTCCACCTGGCAACCACAAGAATGACGCCGAAGAACGATACGAAATTTGCAATGAAGGCTGCGGCAACGCCCGCAACCGATATGATCGCGCCGGCGAGCGCTGGCCCAACCGC
>JBEKDY010000096.1:0-15202 GCA_050014115.1 Candidatus Sulfotelmatobacter sp.
TGGCCACGATCGTGTACACCTCGGGCACGACGGGAGCGTCCAAAGGCGCGATGCTCACGCACGGCAACATCGCTTCCAATATTTCGTGTTCGCTGCTTGGGTTCGATGTTCAGCCGGGGCAGATCAGCATTTCGTTTTTGCCGCTTTGCCACATCACGGCGCGGCACGTGGATTTTTCCATGATCTACCACGGCGTGACGCTGGCGTATGTTCCGTTCATGGAGCAACTGGCCACGGCATTGCTGGAGGTGCGTCCGACTACGTTTGTCGCGGTGCCGCGCGTTTATGAAAAAATTTACGCGCAGGCGGAGCGCAAGGCCGGGAGATTTGCCAGACGCGCCATTTTTGACTGGGCGCTTTCTGTCGGCGTCGAGAATAAGCCGGAGATCCTGGCCGGCCGCACTCCCACGTCGCGCGCCTGGAAACTCGCGAATAAGCTGGTGTTCTCGAAAATTCGCGAAGGCATGGGCGGACACGTCAAAACATTCATTTCCGGCGGCGCGCCCCTGGGACGCGAACTGGCGGAGTGGTACGCGGCGGCCGGCATCCGCATTCATGAAGGTTACGGGCTTACTGAAACTTCGCCGGTGATTGCGGTGAACTCGCCGATCCATCATCGCATCGGGACGGTGGGCAAGATTCTTCCCAACCTCGAGGTCCGCATTGCTGAGGATGGCGAAATTCTGGTGCGGGGACCGTCGGTGTTCAAAGGTTACTGGAATCGTCCGGAAGAAACTAAGAGCGCTTTCGTCGATGGGCAAATCAACGATGGGCAGATAAAGGACGGCTGGTTCAGGACCGGAGACATCGGCAACATCGACGCCGATGGATATCTTTCCGTCACGGACCGCAAGAAAGATCTGATCAAGACTTCCGGCGGAAAGTTCATTGCGCCCCAGCCCATCGAGAATTCGCTCAAGCTCAGTGCACTGATCGGGACTGCCGCCATCGTTGGCGACAAACGCAAGTTCGCCGCGGTTATCATCTCGCCCAACTTTGCAGCGCTGGAGGATTGGGCCCGCACGAACGACGTTGCGTTTTCCTCGCGCGGCGAACTTGTCGCCGATGCCAGGGTGCAGGGGCTTTACGAGCAGGTTGTCGAGGGCACCAATCAGAATCTGGCACGGTTTGAAAAGTTGAAACGAGTGCTGCTGGTCGCCGATGAATTCACTGCTGAAAATGGAGCGCTGACTCCGACGATGAAACTTCGCCGCCGCGTCATCGAAGACCGCTACCGCGACAAGATTGACGAGCTTTACGCGAAGGCTGAGGCGGCGGTGGCGCCATAGATGCTCTGATTATCCCGGACGGGCACTCTTGCCCCTCGCGCCGCGCGAAGCTCGGTAGCCTGCTGCGAGTTCCGGGGAGCTGCCGGATAAGAAGGCGAGCTGCGCTCGCCGGACGGGCAAGAGTGCCCATCCTACACAAACCGTCCGCACGCACCTGCCTCCACACAACCTGTCCCCACACAATCGCCGGTCCATCGCGCGTTTTACACCCGCTCACTGTTCATATATAAGTTTCATACTTCCGTGGCCGCTGTTAGCGAGGGCTTCGGCAGGCGCAGCTTTCTTCTTGGTGGGGGTCTTACGGCTCATCTGTGGATTGACAAGTTCTCGATTGCAGTTACCGGCTCCGGAACGCTGCTCGGCCTGTTCGTCACCGATGGGATGGACCGCTATTTCTGCGCCACGTGGTACGACTATTCCGACCGCGCCTGGGCGCTGAGAAAGCAGGAGGTCGCATTGGACCACTCGAAGTTCGCAGCGCCTCGCTACCACCGCGTCCACTTGGCGAAGCCGGTGCCCGTGGACGTTACAGTCTCTTTTAAGACTGCGGGCGATTTGGAGATGGTCACCGTGAGCGGCGGAAAGTATCGACGGACTCTGTCGTTCCCTAGCGACTTGAGCAAGCTAAGAAGTATGTCCGAGCTCGACGCTATGATCGAGCAGATCCTGCAGGCCGTGGCGGCTGTACCCTGAATCGGGATATTGGGGCGGGCACTCTCGCCAGCGTAGATCAGGCGAGTGTTGGGTGCTTTTGCGAATATTGGGAGCTGGCGGGTAAGAAGGCGAGCTGCGCTCGCCTGACCCTTCGGCTTCGCTCGGGGCAGGCTCGCAGGAGTGCCCGTCGTACACAGTTTTTTTTTATGGCACTGAGTTTTTTTTATGGCACTGACATTTACTAATATCAAATCGCCGGTGGGGATTCGGGATGGGAAGACGACGATGACGAATGCGCCGGCGGACCTGGCGATCGTCACGGATCTCTTTGATCGCATACCGCTGGACAATGGCGGGTCCGAGGAGCTTTTCGGGGTCTGGTCAAAAAATCGCGACGAATTGATCAAAGAAGTGACCAACCAGATCATTGCTTTCCAGAAGGCGAATGGAATGGCGGTGGTCGATGGAGTCCTCGACCCGGGCGGCGGCACTTTGAAGTTGATGAACAAGCTGGCCGCCGACCGGCTGCTGACTCCGATGGATGAAGAGCCGGGCTGGGAGGATTGGGGCTACACGGCGTTGCCGATGCTCTCGAACGACAAAGTGCCGGAGATAAGCTGGGAACTCACGTTCGGCGCGTCCGGTTCGCCGCGGAGGATGAGCACGCGCGGCTACAAATGTGATCCGGCGATGGGCACTCCGCACATCGGGGTCGGATGGCCGGAGGGAGTGACGAAACCGTCTGCGTATCTGATTTACTTTCACCACTCCATCAGCCAGGAAGGCGGGGATTACCGTTCGGGCGCGCAGCTTTTCAAGAAAGGGATCGGCGATTACCTGATTGGACGCATGAAAGCGATGGAGCAAGTCGCCTGGTCGGGCAAGAACGTCTGCGTGGTGGTGCCGGAGCCGACGCTGGGCGGACAGAGTGCGTTCGAGAGCAATGAAAAACTTGTGGTTGAAGCGCTGAAGGAAATCGATGCGGACATTTCGGGCGGGGAGACGCGCGATCTGCCGCCGCTTCTGCTGGCTTCTTACAGCGATGGGATTGGGCGGATGGGAAACTTCCTGAAAAATTGCGCCAGCATCGGGCGCACGGTGAGGGGTGCGTATGATTTCGACGGATTGTATGTGAAGCGCTTCGCGGGGATCACTCTTACCAACTTGTCGAATAGTGGGGCGCAGGTATTCCGGTATGTCGGGAACTCGTCGCCGGCATTTCTGCCCAACGAGAACAAACTGGCTTATCTGATGCGGTGTATTCATCAATCACCCAGGGTGATGCCTCTGTTTCAGAAGCGATGGGTGAACCACCCGCACTACGGGGAGTTTACGAGCAATCCTGTCTGGGCGGCGCAGTGGTGGATGCACTTTTATATTCCTTCCTGCATGCTGTTTCATGGGCTGGCGAATACGGACTCGATCTGAGGGGCTTCCAGTTCTCAGTTCTCGGTTCTCAGTTCTCAGTTCTCAGTTCTCGGTTCTCAGTTCTCGGTTCTCAGAAAATCGAGTGCGGTGGCAACCGAGGCGGCTCTGGGCAGCTTAAGTTGACATGCGAAATCAAAGTCAAAAGCGAGGGACAGGAGTGTCCGTCCTACACGAGCAAGGGCAACACTGCGTGCTGGCGGGCGGGGTTTTCATTACAATGGTGGCATGTCGGACGCATTGGTTATTGCTGGACGGTCCTTTCGCTCGCGGCTGATTGTGGGCACGGGAAAATATAAGTCGTTTCAGGAAACGGCTCGGGCTCTCGAAGCCAGCGGCGCGGAGATGGTGACGGTCGCGGTGCGGCGGGTGAATCTGGATCGCAGCAAGGAATCGCTGCTCGACTACATTGACGCCAAGAAATATTTTCTGCTGCCAAATACTGCCGGGTGCTATACCGCCGACGAAGCGATTCGCGCGGCGCGGCTGGGGCGCGAGGTGGGGCTCTCGGATTGGGTGAAGCTGGAAGTGATCGGCGACCAGGCCACGCTTTATCCTGATGTGCAGGCGACGCTCGAAGCGACGCGGGTGCTGGTGAAGGAAGGCTTTACGGTTCTTCCCTATACTTCTGATGACATTGTGTTTGCCAAGCGGCTGATTGAAGCTGGGGCGGCTACGGTGATGCCTCTCGGCGCGCCGATCGGCAGTGGCATGGGGATTCAGAATCAGGCGCACATTCGCATTCTGCGCGAGATGATTACTGGGGTTCCGCTGATTGTGGATGCGGGCGTGGGGACGGCTTCCGATGCGGCGCTGGCCATGGAACTTGGGGCAGATGCGGTGTTGATGAATACGGGGATCGCGAACGCGCAGGATCCGGTGTTGATGGCGGAGGCGATGCATCATGGCGTGATCGCGGGACGGCAGGCTTATCTGGCGGGGCGGATGGCGAGGAAGCTGTATGCTACGGCGAGTTCGCCGGTTGAGGGAGTGGTTCGGTAGGGGTTGTTAGGCTGCTTCTGCGAGTGATGAGGAGCTGCCGGCGAAGAAGGCGAGCTGCGCTCGCCGGACGGGCAAGAGTGCCCGTCCCCACACAATCCTTGCAAAATGAAAGGGCGACCGCTAGGCCGCCCTATCAGATCTGAATCAAAAATTGCTCAGAGCATTTTCATGCTGTCTACGTGGATGGAATCGCCCTTTACGGATCCCATCACGGCGATGTGATGCCCCTCATGGCCTTTGAGCGCGTCGGGGTTATCGACCATCAGGACTTTCTGGTCTTTGTCGGTGACGATCACCATATGCGCGCCGGCGGCGAGGCACTTCTTGGTGCAGGCTTCGGCGCCGGCGTTGGCGCCTTTGGCTCCGCATTTGTCGTCGCTTACCCACCCGTTGACGGTCATGCTCTTTCCCATGTCATCGAAGGCCATGGCCGAGAGGGCGAGCACAAAACAGAACGCAAGACAGATCACAATAATTTTCTTCATTGCAGATATTCTCCTTTTTGTTCACGCTGCGGCCTGGGCCGCAGATTACGACGGGTGTTTTCTCGCGGCTGCCGGTTACCGGATCACCGAACCCCTCAGGGATCACACATCCCCGCCCGAATGTGATACGAGGCGAGAGAACTATAGCACAGGGAAATGGGGAGATTGTCAGTGGAGAGTGCAGCGACAGTGCGTCAGTTTGAACCTCAGGCACTACAAAACTTGGCGATGGTGTTTAGTGTGAGATTCCCACCCTTCGACTTCGCTCAGGGCAGCCTTTCGCAAAGGACGCGGAGGAGCCTTCGGCGTACGAGCTGTGACGGACCCGGCGGCGCTTGTGCCTCTTCATTCGCTTCGTAGGGTCCCTCACCGCGCCTTTGGCGCGGTTCGGAATGACATTCCGAAGATGACATCCTGAATATGATGACATTCGGAATAAATCGTTTATTTTTTGGCGGTGCGGCTCGCTTGCGGTGCGGGCTTGGGTGGAGCGGGAGCGACGTAGACGTACTCTCCCGGTTTCGCGTAGCCGAGTTGTTCGCGGGCTTCTTTTTCGATGGCCTTGTCGTCTTTCTTCAGGGCTTCGATTTCGCGGGCGTAGCGTTCGTTTTCTTCCTGCTCTGCGAGGAGCTGGCGGTGCAGCGATTCGTACTCGGCGCGCTTCTGTTTGTAGACGACCATGCCGTTGGCGCCGAAGACGACGTGGGCAAACAGCGAGACTGTGACCACTACCACGAGAATTGTGGCGATGCGGCGGCGTAGAACGTAGACGCTCATGAACCAGGGGCGGACGCGGTCGGCCCATGACGCGGCCAGCGCTTCGGCTTGCGGGGCGCGCTCCACCATGGCGCGAAGGCCGTCCTCGGGGCGCGGGAACTTCGTCGGGAATCTGGGCAGATTTCTTACTCGAAAATCCATTGTTTGGCGGCCGCGCTTAGCTTCTCGATATCCGGTTCGCTGCGCGCTTCGGAATAGACGCGCACGACCGGCTCGGTTCCAGACAACCGGTAGCAGACCCAGGAGCCGTCGTCGAGCACCAACTTCAATCCGTCGATGCGGACAACGCTGAGAACCTTGCGACCGGAAAATTGTTTTGGATCAGAACCCAGCTTCTCAGTGAACTTCGCTTTCACCTCGGGCGTCAAGCGGAAGTTCTCGCGGAGTGGGTAGTACGAACCAACTTGGTTACACAGCGCGCGCAACTGCTCGCCTAACGACTTGCCGCGCTTGGCGACCATTTCGCAGCACAGGAGTCCGGCGAGTACGCCATC
This sequence comes from Candidatus Sulfotelmatobacter sp., assembly GCA_050014115.1. Lineage (GTDB taxonomy): Bacteria > Acidobacteriota > Terriglobia > Terriglobales > Acidobacteriaceae > Sulfotelmatobacter. The sequence goes on from JBEKDY010000096.1 coordinate 6,127, forward strand.
TTTCTCGGGAACGTGATGGCGGATGGAAAGACCGGCGCTTTCTTCGCCGCCGATCGCGATCTTATCCTGCATGATGAGTTCGCCGATGTATTTGAAGCCTACGGGCGTTTCATAGAGCGGCACACCGCGGGCCTCGGCAAGAGCGTTGATCAGGTTGGTGGTGGCGACGGATTTCGCCACGCCATTTTTCCAGCCGCGGCTCTCGACCAGGTAATCGAACAGGAGGGCGATGACATAGTTGGGCTGCAGGAAAGTTCCGTCGGCGTCGACGATTCCGAAGCGGTCGGCGTCGCCGTCAGTGGCAATGCCGATGCTGGCTTTTGTTTCGCGCATTTTTTTTCGCAGGTCTTCGAGGAGATGGTCGTCGGGTTCGGGGGCGTGGCCTCCGAACAGGACGTCGCGATTGTCGTGGACGGTGGCGACGTTTACTCCGGCTTCGCGGAGGAGTTGATCGGAATATCCGCGCGCGGCTCCCCACATGGGATCGAAAGCCACGCGGATGCCGGCGTCGCGAATCCCCTTTAGATCGATGATTTCGGCAAGACGCTTCAGGTACATCGGTTTGGGATCGAGAGTCTGTTTGGCTTTTTCTGGTTGCGGGTTTGCTGACGGCGCAGCGCCGGCCGCGGCGCTGTCCGCAGAAACGATCTCGGCCTCGATGTGCTTCGTGACTTCGGGCAAGGCGGGGCAACCGTCGGGAGTGGAGAATTTGATGCCGTTGTATTCCGGGGGATTGTGCGAGGCGGTAAAGTTGATTACGCCATCGGCCTTGGTCTGAATGACGGCGTAGGCAAAGGCGGGTGTGGGGGCGGCTTCGGTGACCACCAGCGGAGTGATGGCGTGGGCTTCAAGAATCTCGGAAGCCATGGCGCAGAACGTCTCGCCGAGAAAGCGCGGGTCGCGGCCTACGATTACGCGGGCTCCCTGCGGCTTTTGCGAAGATACGTAGCGGGCGATGCCGGTAACGGCGCGACGCACGTTGGCGAAGGTGAACTCTTCGGCCATCACGGCGCGCCAGCCGGATGTTCCAAACTTGATTTGTGTCGACATGTTTGAACCTCTCACAACGTCGAAGTGCTACTCTTCGCTCGGGAACATCTGTTAAGAAGACCTTTGGATGCTAAGAAGACCTTTGGAGTTGGGAAGCGGGTCGGCTTAACAGCGTTTACCACAAAGGACACCAAGGTACACGAAGGAAAGCTTTGGCGGCAAAGGGCTCGTTACGTCGCGGTGTTGTCAGCGGCCTCGCTGCTGACGCATGATTCTATATGACTGATAAACGAATCGTCTTTACTACTGCGGGTTCCGAAGAGGAAGCGCGCAGGATTGCGCGGCATCTGGTGGAACACAAGCTGGCGGCGTGCGTGAATATTCTCCCGCAGGTCGAATCCATTTATCGCTGGCAGGACAAAGTGGAGTCCTCGCGGGAGTGGCTGTTGGTGATCAAGACGACTGCGGAGGGATTTGTTGCGGTGCGCGATGCGATTCTCGAATTGCATTCTTACGAGCTTCCGGAGTGCGTGGCGATTGCCGTGGACGACGGGAGCGCGGAGTATCTGGAGTGGGTGGCGGATTCGGTGAAGTCGGGCGGGGAGTAATCATCCTGTTGTCATCTTGAGCGGAGAGGGAGAAATGCGCGAAGCGCACTTCTCTGCGGAGTCGAAGCCCCCACACCCGCGTAAGCCACCACGAACTCGTCATGGAATTCTCGCGCTCGGACTCTCAGAGGCACGCTTCGGTAACAATGTGCAGGGGAGCGTTCCCTGACGCGCTTCCACCTGCTCAGTAGTTGCAGGGATCCTTCGACTGCGCGAGCCGATTCGCATTCGCGAATCGGCTCGCTTCGCTCAGGATGACATCGCTTGGACAGATTTTTATGCTGACTTGAAATCTGCAGTGGAACGCTACTGCACCGGCTGCAGTTGGGTGGAGAGCTGGTTGACGGCGGTCACGTCGTAGAAGCCGGTCAGGTCGGCGTGGCCGGCCAGGGTTTCTCGCTCTTTGCCGTCGACCAGGATCTTTACTTTTAGAACGCCGGGGATATTCGCCGAGAGGGTGTGAATGAGCGAGGTGATGGTGAGATCTTCGACAAGGACGCCGGAGCGGTGACCGTCGGCGAAGGCGGAGTTGAGATCGATGACTGCGACGCCGGGGTCGACCAGGAAAACGCTGCGGACGTCGGCGCCGGAGGCAAGAGTGTGGGGCGAGGTTTTGTCGAGATAGATGGTGAGCAGGGCGCTGAGTAGTTCTTCGGCGCGCTGCTGGCGTCCGCTGGGCAGGGGAATTTGCGCGGAGCGGGGGCGGAGGGAACCATCTTCGTCGAAGGCGACGAACAGCGTGGCTCGCTCGGTGGGACCGGTGAATGTGGGAGCCAGCGCGCGAGTGTCAGCGGCGGATGGGTTGGACGGGCGGGGGATGGCGGCGACGCGGCCGCGCATGTGCCAGGCATAAAGGCTCATGCCGAGTACGGCTACGAGCAGCACGGAAACGCCGAAGAGCAGATGGCGGGGGATCATCGCGGGGCTCCCAGGCGGTCGCGATCGGCGGCGATGGCGGTGGCTACGGCGCTGGTGACGAGTTGCTGGTAGTCGGGCGCGGTGAGTTGCATCAGGTCGGAACCTTGCGGAGCGACTTCGACAGCGAGCGCGGCGGTGGTGACGTTGTTCAGCGGGCGCAGAGGCGCGGTGAGGGCGCGGACGGGAATCTGGCGTTTCTGGAATTCGTTGGCGATGTCGGCGGCGGCGCTCTGGCTGAGCGTGAGAAATGCCTGCTGCGAAGTGGTCCAGGAATGGAATGGTCCGCGATCGTCGCCGCCGTAGGGCATCAGAGCGGTGTAGAGGCGAACTCCGTGGCCGCTGGCGGTGGCGTGCAGCGCGATGTAGACGGCGACACGATTGGTGTTGGTGAGGTAGGCGCGCTGATCGAGGCTGAGAGTGGCGTCGGAATCGCGGAGATCGAGAACGGTGATGCCGCGGCTTTCGAGTTCCTGGCGGAGGCTGCGGGCAAGCGCGACCGTGACGTCTTTTTCAAAGAGGGTGGGGCTGAGAGTTTCGCCGCGGTCGTCGCCGCCGTGGCTGGCGTCGATCACAGCGAAATAACGGTGCGAGATGGGCGAAGGCCCGGCCGCCACGGCAATGCCGGCCGGCGCTGGCGGTGTAGGAGGCGCGACTACGGTTTGCGTGGTCGCGGGAGACGTTGGGGAGATGGTCACCGTGCGTCCGTCGGCGCTGAAACTGGCGATCAGCGGAACTGGGGAGCTGACCGTGATGGCCGCGCCTCCGTTGGTTTCGGCGTACGTGGCGGAAGGGATCACTTTGCTGCCGAAGGTGAGCGTAGGCAGGGCTGGGGCGACCAGAGGCTCGCGGCTGAAGGTCATGCGTAACGCGCCTGGCTCGGTTGAAACCGAGGGGTTCACTGGCGTGGTGAAGTGGAAAACCAGCTTGGGAGGATTGTCGCCGGCGAGTGATGCGGTGAAATGCGTGGCGATGCTGCCGATGAAGAGACGGTCGGAATCTTCATGTACGGTGACCGGGCCACCGAGAAAACGAGGCAGCAAAGAGGCTAGCGAAGAGATGGGGACCAGGCCGCGTCCATTTTCGAGCAGGAAGCGGGCGGGGAGTTCGGCGTCATGTCCCTGAACGCGGATGCGGGTTTTGCCGACGAAGAAGTCTCCCTCGACGCGGTTGTTGTAGCGCAGGCGCCAGCGCTGGCCGTCGAATTTTGCGGTGACTTTGCCGAGAGGTTCGAGGACTTCGAGCAGGCCGACATAGTCGCGGCGGTCGCGCTGGACGACAGGCAAAGAATAGTTAGCAGCGGTGGAGTAGACAGAGAGATGCTTGTCGGGTGCTGCGGCGAGGAGAAGAATCGCGGCGAGCAGGATTGGGAAGCAGATCAGCAGCGCTCGGGCAGGCGGACGGTGGATGCAACCACGAGGGCTGAAGCCCCTCCTGATTCTGGAAGCTTTACGCGGCGCTGAAGCGCCGCTCTTCCACGGTACTATGCGCAGCGCGCCTTCATGCAGCGCGTTTTTCGACGGCCCACCAAGCCACGGGCGGCAGGGAATCCTGCGGACGAATCGTTGCAGGCCGCTGCTGCGCAAAATTTTATTCCAGCGCATAGATGGCCAGTCCGCTTAACAACTTCGGATAGAAGTCGGTGGATTTTTGGGGCATGACTTCGCCAGCGAACGCGACGTCGCGGACCTGCTGGATGCGGCAGGGGTTCATGAGGAAAGCGATGTCGGCTTTACCGCTGCGAACCTGGCCGAGGGCTTCGTCGGCGTCGCGCACGTAGGAAAGGTTGCGCTGCTCGCGAATGGATTCTTCGGAGAGCTTCAGGACTCCTTCCAGAAGGCATTTGTGGAGTTGGACCACGTCGAGTTGCTGCTGTTGCGGAGACAGGCCCGCCAGCATGGACTTCGCCGCGCTCGAGCGCAGTTTGCCGAGGAGAAATGCGCGGTTTGCGGTTACCGCGAGGAGAGTGGTTCCGGATTTGCCTTTGTCGCGAAGAATGGCGGCGGCGCGCGGGCCGTCGAGGGCGGGATCGATTTCTTCCACTTCGAACAATTTGCGGCTGGAATTTTGAAAATCGTCGGCGGAGAACGACGGCAGTCCACGCACGACGCGGTGCGTGGGCAGAACAACCATCCCGGGACTGTTGAGGTTTACGAAGGTCATCATCAGGAACTCGTAGGGAGCGTCGGGTGCGGCGGAGGTATCAGCGGCGCGGCGCTCGTCGCGGTAGGCCAGCGCGGTTTCGTAGCGGTGGTGGCCATCGGCGATGATCAGTTTCTTGTCCTGCATGAGTTTTTGGACCGAAGCGATCAGGACGGGATCGGAAACCTGCCAGACGCGGTTGACTACCTGGTATTCGTCCGTGAGGTCAATCACTGGAGAGCTCACCGGCGTGGATTGGGTTCCGGCGGCGAGCGCCGCATCGATCTCGCCAGAGTCTTCGTAGAGCATGAAGATCTGGCCGAAATGGGCGCGGGTAGCGCGAAGCAGATCGAGGCGGTCGGCTTTGGGTTTGGCCAGAGTCTGCTCGTGGCGGAAAACTACCCGGGCAGAATAGTCCTCCACGCGGGCGAGGGCGATGAATCCGCGGCGCTCGTGCTCGGGACTTTGGGCGGCGCTTTCGCCCGGGGCGGTGAAGCGCTGGGAATAAACATAGATGGAGGGAGCGGAGTCCGGGCGCAGGACGCCCTGGGCGCGCCAGGCGCGGAAGTCGGCCGCGGCCCGGGTATATACCGTATTTGCAGGATTGTCAGTGGCCTCACGGCGGCCCAGAATGATTCGGACCAGGTTGTAGGGACTGGCTGCGTAATAGCGGTCCTGCATGCTGGGGCTGATTTTGTCGTAGGGCTGGGTGACGGCTTGACCCACGGAAACCTGCTTGGGGTCGTAACGAAGCGCGCGAAAAGGAGTTATGTAAGCCATAGGAAACCCTTGATTGTAGCAAGGTTAGGCGGCGTGTTGGATGAGCGCGGATCTTTTGAGGTGGGAGGAAGAGTCGTCAACCACTAAGGGCACGAAGTATCACTAACGGGGTTCAGCGGTAGGTTTCGTGGGTTGAGTTTACGTCTTTAGAGGGTGGGCCGAAATTGGGCGGACCGAACTGGGAGTTAGGTTGGGAATTGTCTCCAAAATTTGACAAAAAGCCTGCTGCACCTGGGAAAAGCTGTGATAATATCCGCCGCAATGAGGTATTTATGGCCCGCCTGAATGATTGGCGCCGGTCATCTCGCCCTGGGACCCTAGTTCGAGCAGTTGCCGGCCTTTGTGGTCAAAGCTCCGACGCGTCTGTTGCCCGGAACAGTGAGCCCCATCGTTATTCGATCTTTTCTTGCCTGGAGTCTTGCCTACCCGAATCTTGCTTGCCCGAATCTTTTCTGCGTCCGGCTCTGCTGGCGGTTTTGTTGACCGCGGTCTGCGCCATGGTTTCTCCGGCGCTGGCTCAAACTGACGTCAACGAAGTGCACGTGGCGCCGCGGGAGGTGGAAAAGCCGAAGGAAGTTCCGACCGAACTTGCGAAGAAGGAAACTGTCACCGGGGGACTGAGCGCGCATGTGCGGCCGCTCAAAGTGGATGTGGACCTGGTACTGGTTCCGGTCACCATCACTGATCCGCTGAACCGGCTGGTGACTGGGTTGGATAAAGAAAATTTCCAGCTGTTCGAAGGAAATTCTCCGCAGGACATTAAGACCTTTTCGAGTGAAGACGCTCCGGTTTCGCTGGGCGTGATTTTCGATTCCAGCGGTAGCATGAGCAGCAAGATGGAGCAGGCGAAAGATGCGGTGGTGGAATTTTTCAAGACCGCCAACCCGCAGGACGAGTTTTTCATGATCACCTTCTCGGATGAGCCCGAGGAGGTGAGTGACTTCACGTCCTCGGTGAACGAGATTCAGGACAAGCTGGTCTACGCCGTGCCCCGCAAGCGGACCGCGCTGCTGGATGCCATTTATATGGGGATCAGCAAAATGCGGCAGGCGAAGTATCCGAAGAAGGCGCTGCTCATCATCTCCGACGGCGGAGATAATCACAGCCGCTACACGGAAAACGAGATCAAGGCTCTGGTGAAGGAAGCCGACGTAATGATCTACGCGATCGGCATTTATGATCGCTACTTCGCCTCGCAGGAAGAACGGCTGGGGCCGGCGTTGCTGAGTGAAATCACCGAACTGACCGGCGGGCGGGCGTTTACCATCGATAATCCCAACGATCTGGCCGATGTGGCTACGAAAATTGGCATCGAACTGCGCAATCAATATGTGCTGGGATACCATCCCGCGAAAATAGTGCGCGACGGCAAATGGCGTAAGATAAAAGTGAAGCTGCTACCGCCGAAAGGACTGCCGCCTCTACGGGTGTATGCCAGGATGGGATATTACGCTCCGGTTGAGTAAGCGCGTTGCCGGAGTCTTTCTTCTTCTCGTAATTGCGATCTGCGCCGCAACCCAGTCGGGACCGCCTGCTCAACCGGCATCTCCGCAAACCGAAAGCAAGCCTGCCGACGCGCAAACCGGCGCCGCACCGCCGGCTGCGCCTGACAATTCCCAGAGACCGAGTTCCCAAAACTCATCCCAAGACGAAGGGGCTCTGATCATTCGCAAGGACGTGGACGAGGTTTTGCTACACGCCACGGTGATTGACAGCCGGGAGCGCATTGTCACCGATCTCGACAAGAGCGCATTCTCCGTATTTGAAGATGGAAAGCCGCAGACCATCATCTCGTTTCGGCACGAAGACGTTCCAGTGGCAATGGCCATCGTGATCGATAATTCCGGATCGATGCGCGAGAAACGCAACAAGGTAAATCAGGCAGCGCTGAATCTGGTGCGCTCGAGCAATCCTAAAGATCAAGTCTGCATCGTGAATTTCAACGATGAATATTATCTCGATCAGGATTTCACCAATGATCTGCTTAAGCTGAAAGATGCGCTGGAAAAAATTAATGCCAGCGGCGGAACCGCGCTCTATGAAGCCGTGGTGGCCTCGGCTGATCATTTAAGAAGGAACGCGCAACTGGAGAAGAAAGTGCTGTTTGTAGTGACCGATGGAGAAGACAACGCCAGTCTCGAAACTCTCGAGCAGGCCGTAAAGCAGTTGCAGGGAGAAAACAGCCCCGCGGTCTACGCCATTGGAATTCTGGGCGAGGAAGAACATCCCAAGCGAGCCCGACGGGCTCTGGAAATCATTGCGGACCGCACCGGCGGGCTGGCGTTTTTCCCCAAGACGCTCAATGAAGTGGATGAGATCAGCAGCACCGTGGCGCGCGATATCCGCAACCAGTACACCATCGGCTACAAGCCGACCAATCCGAGGGGCACGGGCGGGTTTCGCAGCGTGCGCGTCGAGGCCAAGGCGAAAGGCCACGGCAAGATGACTGTTCGCACGAAAAGCGGGTACTACGCGGGCCCGCAGGGCATAGAAACTCTGCATCGAGCAAATTGAGTACGGGGATTGACAGACGGATTTGATCTGCGGAAAACAGATTCGCCCGGGCCACTTGAGGCTATCCATAAATCCTCGGCAGGCGGCCACGAGCGAAACCTCAAAGGCTGAAGAGGGTGCGGAAAAACTCGCCCTAGACACAAAATGCAACCACAGGGGCTTAAGCCCGCCCTGATTTGGGGGGCTTTACGCGGCGCTGAAGCGCCGCTCTTCCACGGTGCTGCCCGCATTCGCGAGTTTTTCCGCAACCTCTGGAGCCGTGCCCTTCCCAACGAAGTCGTACCCTTCCGAAAACTGTTTTTGAGATGACTTCTCAGGGCCGCGGGTCAAACGGGACGCTCACCTCGATCGTGGACCGCGAACGGCCCACGGCATAAATCCATCGTTTCACCGCGAGGATGGCCGATTCGGCGAGAATGGGGTTGCCTCCCAGCAGCGCCACGTTCTCCACATTGCCTTTGGGAGCGACGGTTAAAGCCAGGCGCACGGTTCCTCCAATACCGAGTCTCTGCAGTGTTTCCGGATATATCGGTTCGACACTGGTGAGCAGCCTTCGTTCCGCGGTGTTGCCCGCGGGAATCACGAGCAGGGTCTTCACGCCATCCACGGAAGTATCTGTATCGCTGCTTACGTACCCGATCGCTCCGCGCGTTCTGGCGACATAAGCGACCACTTCCACATCGGAGCCCAAAATTTCCGGCATCGATCCCCGGCCGGTAAACACAAGAGCGCGATTGAAGGTTTGAAAATCCTCCTGGGTCCGGCCCAGGTATTCCTGCAGGAAGGCTTTGTGGACCGGCCCATCTTTCTCGATGACCGGCTGGACTCGGGTCCCGTCGCCGAGCGAACTGCTCTCCTGCAGAAAGACTCTCCTGAGTTCCGGTGCGGAAATGATGTCTGCTTTCACGCTCGTGTTGGCAATCACCTTAACGTCGGTGGCGAGCGCGCGTGCAGAGGTCAGCAATCCGGCAGCAAGCAGGAGTGCTCTCAACCATCGCACTGCGTTCTCCTTCACCGGCGTGACCTCCCTGTGCTCAGAAGTTAAAGCTAGTCTTAACTACTAAGGCATTCGTGTTGGGCTTAAAGCCCTGCGAGTTCTGCTGGGGATAAAAACCGTCCGGATAAAG
>JBEKDY010000097.1:0-23293 GCA_050014115.1 Candidatus Sulfotelmatobacter sp.
GAGTCGCCAATGATCGTGGCTTGCTGCGGTTGCACGCCATGCTCTTCGAGCAACCTGCGCGCGCCCTCAGGATCGGGCTTCTTGGTCGGGAAGCTGTTGCCGCCATAGACCTTAGAAAAAAAATGGCCAAGCCCGAGCGCCTCGACGATTGCCTTCGAGGGAACGACCGGTTTGTTGGAGAGCACCGCCAACTTACGCGCTGAGCCGTACTGGGACTGGCCGGCCGAATTCTGAATCGCCGCCAGTGCCTCGGCCACTCCGGCATAGACGGTGGTGTGGTCGAGTTTGTGCGCTCGATAGTAAGAAAGAAAAAATTCCAGTCCCTTGCGGACGAGCCCTTCATCCGCAACCTCGCCACGCGCCTGCTCGGCACCCAATGCCCGCTGGATCAGAACCGGCGCGCCGTCGCCCACGTAGCTGGCGATGACATCGTCGGGCAACTCCGTGCGCCCGATGTGGCGCAGCGCCGCGTTCACGGAATGCACCAGGTCGAGACGAGAATCGATCAGCGTCCCGTCGAGATCGAAGATCACCAGCTTGATGGATCGTGGGTCAAAGGCGCGGAATGTGCGAATCATGCTTTCTCAGGATAAACGATCCCATCGGTCGTCCTGCATTCCTCCTGAATCGCAGAGACGTTGGGGTAGCGGTGCAGTTTGAACTGCACCACCCTCAAACGCGTTTGTCATCATGTTTGTCGTGTTTGTCATCCCGAACGCGCCGAAGGCGGGTGAGCGACCTTACGACTGGTGGAGGCCATTCTTGCCGTAAACGAGACCGCCTACGCTGCAAGCGCGATAGCAGCGCCCGCCGGCGACCATGCCAATTCACGCGTTTCGTAAGGTCCCCTTCGACTTCGCTCAGGGCAGGCTCTCACCGGGCCTTTGGCCCCGTTCGGGATGACATCGTAATGTTTTGTGCCGTAAGTGCTGTGTTCGACTTCCAAAACTTCGGTGTTTTTTCTATCCCTGCTCTCCATTTACAATGCAACAGGTTTGGCGTAAGCGGAATCTCACTCATGCGCGAAAGTGAGCTGTGGGCGTGAACCCCGGGAACGGCTTCGCGAATCTTATGTAGTATGAGTACGCGCGATAACATAAAACGACGGCAAGCGGATGGCGACCACAAAAACTGACCCTAAGCTGGCACTCGCAGCGAACGGCGCGAAGAAGTCCAGGAATTATGAGGGACTCACGCGCGAACGGCTGATCGAGGCGTACCGCTTCATGTATATGTCCCGGCGCGTGGACGACCGGGAGATACTGCTCAAGCGGCAGCAAAAAATCTATTTCCAGATGTCGGGGGCGGGGCACGAGGCCATCGGCGTGGCTGCGGGGCTGGCGCTGAAGCCGGGCTACGATTGGTTTTATCCCTACTATCGCGATCGCGCGTTGTGCCTGGCGCTGGGCGTGAAGCCGCTCGACATGTTTTTGCAGGGGGTGGGAGCGGCGGACGATCCCAGCTCCGGCGGGCGGCAGATGCCTTCGCACTGGAGCTATCCTGAGCTCAATATTGTTACGCAGTCGTCGCCGACGGGGTCGCAGATTCTGCAGGCGGTGGGGTGTGCTGAGGGCGGGCGGTATTTTGCGCGGCGGCCTAAGGCGGCGGAGATTCCAGAATCCCCACTTCTCGCACAAAACGCGAGAAATGGGGCACCCGACGCGGATGGGGCACCCGGCGCCTCTGACTACCGGCTGTTCAAGAACGTGAAGTTCCAGAATGACGAGGTCACTTACGTTTCGCTGGGCGATGGAACTTCGAGCGAAGGGGAATTCTGGGAAGCGTTGAATGCTGTGGCGCTGGGCAAGCTGCCGGTGATTTTCTGCGTGCAGGATAACGGATACGCGATCTCTGTTCCGGTCGAGGTACAGACGGCGGGCGGAAGCATTTCGCGGCTGGTTTCCGGGTTTCCGCATTTTCATTTTGAAGAAGTCGATGGCACGGACCCGGTCGCGAGCTACGCCGCTTTCGCGCGTGCGGCGCAGTATTGCCGCGAGGGACATGGGCCGGCGTTTGTGCATGCGCATGTGATTCGTCCTTATTCGCATTCGCTGTCGGACGATGAGCGGCTTTACCGTCCGGATGTGGAGCGCGAGCGCGACGCGGCCCGCGATCCGGTGACGCGCACGCAGATGTTCCTGCTGCGGGAGGGCATCCTCGACGAAAAGGGAATCACGCAGCTTGAGAAGCAGGTAGATGAAGAGCTGCAAGTGGCGGTCGATAAGGCGCTTGAGGCGTTGCCTCCGGCTCCGGAAAGCATCAAGAAATATTTGTATTCGCCGGATGTGGACCCGACTTCGGCGGCGTTTTCGACGCAGCCGATTGCGGAATCGTCCGAGATGAAGACCGCTGACGGCAAGAAGCCGGCTGCGAAAACCATGGCGGACCTGATCAACGCCACGCTGCGCGATGAGATGAAGCGCGACGAGCGGGTTTTGATATTCGGCGAAGACGTGGCCGATTGCAGCCGCGAAGAATATCTCAAGCGCAAGCTGGTCAAGGGCAAGGGCGGAGTCTTCAAACTGACGTTTGGCTTGCAGAATGAATTCGGCGCGGACCGCGTGTTCAATTCTCCGCTGGCCGAAGCTGCCATTGTGGGACGCGCGACTGGAATGGCTACGCGTGGGCTGAAGCCCGTCGTGGAGATTCAGTTTTTCGACTACATCTGGCCGGCGATGATGCAGATTCGCGACGAGCTGACCGTGATCCGCTGGCGCTCGAACAATGGATTCTCCTGTCCGGTGGTGATTCGCGTGGCCATTGGCGGATACCTGACCGGCGGAGCGATTTATCACTCGCAATGCGGCGAGAGCATTTTTACGCACATGCCGGGGCTGCGTGTGGTGTTTCCGTCGAACGCGCTCGATGCTGCTGGACTGCTGCGTACCGCAATTCGCTGCGATGATCCGGTGCTGTTTCTGGAACACAAGCGGCTGTATCGCGAGACTTACGGGCGCGCGCCTTATCCCGGGCCGGATTACATGATTCCTTTTGGCAAGGCGAAGATTGTGCATCCCGGCACGGATCTGACTGTGATTACTTACGGAGCGGTCGTTCCGCGGGCGCTGCAGGCGGCGCAGAAACTGGAACGCGAAAATGGAGTGAAGGTCGAACTGATCGACCTGCGATGCCTGAATCCGTTTGACTGGGATGCGATTGCGTCGTCTGTGGAGAAAACGAATCGCGCGCTGGTGGCGTATGAAGATTCTCTAAGCTGGGGATATGGCGCGGAGATCGCGGCACGCATCGCCGACCAGTTGTTCGACAAGCTCGACGCTCCGGTGCGCCGCGTGGCTGCGGCCGATACGTTTGTGGCTTACCAGCCGATTCTCGAAGATGCCATTCTGCCGCAGACTAACGATTTGTTCAGGGCTATGAAAGAGCTGGCCGAGTATTGAAGGGCAGGGATCAGGGGTCAGGGGCTAGGGGCAGTAAAAGCTCAACTTTTTACTCTCCGAATAGTGTGCGGTAGATTGTTCCGCCTAGCGCGCCGCCGATTAGCGGGGCCATCCAGAATAGCCAGAGTTGCTGTAGAGCCCATCCTCCGACGAAGACTGCGGGGCCGGTGCTGCGTGCGGGATTGACCGCCGTGTTGGTAACGGGAATCGACACCAGGTGAATCAGGGTGAGGCACAAGCCGATGGCGATGGGGGCGAATCCTTTCGGAGCGCGGTTATCGGTGGCACCCATGATCACGATCAGGAAAAACGCCGTTAACACTACTTCGGTCACCAAACAAGCGAGCAGCGAGTAACCGCCGGGAGAGTGTTCGGCGTATCCGTTTGAGGCGAAGCCGGCGTGCACATCGAAAGTGGGTACGCCGCTGGCGATTACGTAGAGCACGCTCGAGGCGGCGATCGCTCCCACTACCTGCGCGATGACGTAGTGCGGCAATTCCGAGAGCGGGAAGCGTTTGCCCACCACCAGACCCAGGCTGACCGCGGGATTCAAATGGCAGCCGGAAATGTGTCCGATGGCGAAAGCCATGGTCAGAAGGGTGAGACCAAAGGCGAGCGCGACGCCGGCGAATCCGATGCCTAAGCCGGGGAAGCCGGCGGCGAGCACGGCCGCTCCGCATCCGCCGAATACCAACCAGAAAGTTCCAAAGAATTCCGCGAGGGCGCGTTTGCTCAGGGACATGGGAGATCTCCTTACGTGGGTGCAATGATGGGACGCAGTTTTCGAGCGCCAAGCAGGGTAGCACAAGGGGCCTTTGAGCAAAACCACGATTCTGGGCCACGGATTTTCACGGATCGCCAGGGATGCTCCGAACACATGCGGCAAGTTACCGAAGGCTTTTTTCGCAAGGCGATGGTCGTTGCCCGTTCCCTGAGCGGATGCTAGGCTCGACACAGGTGCCTCCCGCATACACAGATTCCGTGAGTTCCCCCGCCCCCGGCGGCGGGCCGATGCAATGGCTGCAATCGGCCTCGGCGGAAGTGTGGGTGAAATTTCTGCTGGCGCTGGGAGGGCTGGGGCTGGCGTTTGCGGCCGCGCTGTTCTCGACCGTGTCGCGCGATGCGGGCAATGTGTGGGCGACGGTGATTCTGGCGTCGGCGTCGCTGGTGATGGCCACGATCGTGGGACTGGTCACCGTGCCTTATCTCGCGCGCCGGGTGGCGATGGAGCGGTTGCGGGAAACGTTTGATTACGAAATCAACCGAGCTGGCGTTATTTATGTGCTGGTCACGCTGGTGATCGGGATCGCGGCGCTCAACACGGGAAACAACCTGCTTTACATTGTGGTGGCGGCCATGCTGGCGGCGATTCTGGTTTCCGGGGTGGTCTCGGCGATGGTGCTGCGCTGGCTGGAACTTGATGTTCGCCTGCCCGAGCACGTGTTTGCGGGGCGCGCGGTGCCGGGGCGCATTGTGCTGCGCAATCCGCGGCGTTATTTGCCATCGTTTTCTATTTTTGTGCTATCGACGCGTAAGAGGCGGACCAAGCCCGAGAAGCAGTGGCAGTGGGAGCCGGTGACGTTTGCGTTTCCGTTCAACCGTCCTGAGGAGGAGCAGTGGCTGCGGCTGCCCGACCGGCGGTTGCGGCGAGTGACGATTGCTCCCGACCCGCCGGGAATTTTTCCGGGCATTGCTTATTTTCCGTTTCTTCCGGCGCGCAAGGAATTGTCGGCCGATCTCGAACTTCTTTTTGAGCAGCGGGGCCGGTACCGGGAAGGCAGTTTCGGCGTGGCGACGCGTTTTCCTTTTGCGTTTCTCACCAAGACGCGTCACGTTGCGCTGCCGAGGGAAATTCTGGTTTATCCTCGCATTGAGCCCACCGACGAACTTTTCGAAATTCTGCCGCGGGTGCGGGGGGAGTGGGAGAGCTTTGTGCGCGGGCGCGGGTCCGATCTGCATCGCATCCGTGAATACCAGCCCGAAGATTCCGCCCGGCACGTGGACTGGAAAGCCACGGCGAAGTCAGGGTCGCTGAAAGTGCGGGAATTCAGCCGCGAGGATGAACGGAAGCTATGCATTGTCTTCGACAACCCGGCGCCGGGTGTGCTTCGCGATGCCGAATATGAACGCGCCGTGAGCCTTGCGGCTTCGCTGGCGTGGCACTTCTCCGAGCAGGACGCGGAGCTTTCGTTCCTGCTGCCGGGGCGGCCGCGCACGAAAGATCTGCACGAATTTCTGGCGGGGCTGGCGGTGATTCAGGCGGGCATGATGCAGGCGGCCATGATTCCGTCGAGAGAAGAAAAATCCAAAACAGTGGCCGCGGTCACGGAACCTGCGGGGGGCGGAACTGTCGGGCCGCATGGTTCGCCGCAAGCAATCTCCTTCCGCGATCCGCTGCTGGAAATCAGCCGCAGCAACGGGGGCGAATATCACATCGTCCTCACGGCGCGGTCGCGGGAAAGCCTGCCGGCGGCCTTGTGGAATTCTTCGTATTTTGTATTCCTCGGAGAGGATGGCTCGGCGAAGAGTCGACGCCAATAATTGTTCTGCGGCTTCGGAGGTCTGTTCCCGAGTTTAGGTCGCGTCTCCCGCAATGGTCCTGTCTCGAAAAAAAATTCACTCGAAAGCCTTTTATTCCTTTTCATGGATGTTCTTTCGTCCTATACTCCCGCCCGATAGATGCTTTTGAACTGCTCGGAACCCCTGTTCCCGGGAGGTATCAAATGCGAATCTGCGATCTGATCAAAGATCAGGAAACGTATCAGGCCCAACTGGGCCACACCGTGCTCGAAACGGTGAAAGCCATGGTGGAGCGCAACATCGGCGCCGTGCCGGTGCTGCACAACGGCAAGCTGGTGGGAATTTTTTCTGAACGCGATTTGATGAGGCGGGTAGTCGCCGAAGGGCACGATCCGCGCCGTACCTGCATGGCCGAGGTGATGACGGACGATCCGCTGACGATCAGCATGAACGAGGATATCGAGAACTGCATGACTTTGATGCGGCGCCACGGCTTCCGGCACCTCCCTGTGTGCCATGACGGACAGCTGGTCGGCATGGTGTCGCTGCGGGACGTTCTGCTCCACGACCTGGACCAGAAGGATGATGAGGTGCGCATGATGCGCGCTTACATCCACTCGACCCCGGACGCTTAGGATCGGGCTTCGGGCTTCAAGCTTCACGCTAATCTCGGGGACGATGGGATTGGTGTCCCGGAAACGCTTTTCCAAGCATATTCCAGGGTTTCGATTCAAGTAGGTAACGTTACTTTTGGTTACCATAGTGCATTGAACGTCGGGGCGAAAGACGTTAACTTCTCTTTAAGTAGCCCAAAGTAAAATGGTGGAAAAAGCCATGTGGAAGCCGGTATCTGGCAGGCTTTGGGCGGTGGTGCCGAGCGCTAAGGTTACCCCTTGCCGATGAGCGACAAAACCCGGATCATCTATTACGCTCTGTGGATCGCGCACCCTGTGATCCAGACGGCGATTGCGATGGTCATGTTGCGGCGCGGCCTGCATCGCAAGTTCAAGTTCTTTTTCGCCTATATCGTCACGCAGGTGCTGATCTTCAGCCTGATTTTTCCTTCATATCTTAAGGGTAATTATTGGGCATTTTTCTATCTCTACTGGTTCAGCCAGGCAGTGAGCGCGGTGCTGGGCTTTCAAGTGATTCACGAAATATTTCTCGACGTATTCCGGCCGTTCCACACCCTGCGGGATCTGGGCACGGTATTGTTCCGGTGGGCCGCGCTCGTCATGATCATGGCCGCCGGAGTTGTGTCGGTTTCCAGTGATTCCAAAGAGACTCTTCCCTGGATGCAGGCCATCATTACGTCTCAGCGCTGCGTACGCATTGTGCAGGTGGGCATCGTGCTGCTGCTGCTGATTTTTGCCCGCTACCTGGGCGTGAACCGGAAGCAGCAGAGCTTCGGAATCGCTCTGGGATTTGGAGGTTTCGCCCTGGTGGAACTGGCGCTGCTCGCGTCCTGGGCGGGAGGCCATCTCGGCAACATGTTGGCACAGTTGGTCAACATGTCCGCCTATAATGCGAGTCTGGTCATCTGGTTTGCTTATGCTCTGGTGAAGAGCCCGGTTCGTGAAGGCGCCGCGACGCTCCTGCAACCGCACAGATGGGAGCAGAGTCTCACCGACATTCAGCATCCGTTGCCGGAAGAATCCCTGATCCCCATGTTTGAAGGCATGGTCGATCGCGCGCTCTCCCGCACTCATGTCACGCACTCGCTCGAAGTGGAAAAGGAAAGATCCAAACCGTCGTCCGCGCCTGCTCCGGTGCAGTCCTTCGCGCTTTCTACGCTCCTGGCGAAGGTTGTCTCCAAGACTTAAGAGATTTTGTCTACATCCTGGCGTGTGACATGGTCACGCTCTGCTCGCTCGATTCGAGCGCATGTTCGGATTTTGTAAACAAGCGCATCCTGGTGGCGCTTCCCGAACCTCAGCAGGACACTCCCAAAAAAGCTAAAGTAAAGCGTCAATAAAGCTGCGTATCTCATTTGCATACAGGGCGGTTGAGATTGTGGCGCAGGTGGGATCGAGGCTGAGGCAAGCTACGTCGAGAGGCCGGGAGGCAAGCGGGTTGCAATATTTTGCACTATACGCTTGACTCGTCCTTTATAATGCGGCTCCGCGCCAAGGCTGCTGTTATTGGAAGCCCTGGTCGTGGTAGGAGAAAAACCCATGAAGCACACAGTCAGGATTTTTGTCCTGATGTTTGGATTGGTAGGCACGTATGTAGCAGCCGCCGTTCCGCAGGTTGCCGCCCCGGACGGAGGTCCTATTCCATTGTGCCCACCAGAACCATCAAAAGACCCGAGATGCACCGGCCCACAAATACCGTACGTGTAGTTGACCGTTTGTGGAGCGTGGTTGCAAGGTCACTAAAGTAACATCCGTAACTTGGGCCGAAAACTTGGGCTCGCAATTTTTGGGCTGACGGGACTCATACTAACCCGGCGGCCCTCTTTTTTTGTGGCGAGCGGTTTTTGTGCCGAAACGATGCGGGGCAGGGGAAGAACAGCGGCGAGTGGTTGGTGGCTAGCGGCTAGTTCCGATGGCGGTAGCGAGTTGGCGCTTGAGATCGGCGGGGTCCGATACAGGCGGCTGGCAGGCGGATCCCGAGCAGAGCACGGCGAATGACTGGCCGGAGTTTAGCAGGGGCAGGTTGGGGATGGTCGCGGCCAGGGCGGGTGGAAGATTTTTCTGCACGGCTTCGTTCGCCGTAAGGCGCAGGGTGCTTTTGTTAAAAGAGAATGCTGCCGTCGCGGCGGCGTGCAATGCTGCAGCGGATTCTGACGAGCCATTTTTCGTAGAGCCATCCCCGGCGATCACCACTACCTGGATGGGGCTCTCGAGGAAATGCGCAAGGGCGATTCCGTAGGTCGCTGCGAAAATGCCGAATTGTTCTGCCACTCCGGCGAAGGTCTGGAGGGTCTGTTCCGCTTTGTTGCGATAGTCGGCGTCGCTGGTGTAGTGATGCAGCCGGATCAGCGCGATCGCCGCCATCGGATTGCCGGCTGGAGTGGGCGAATCCTGCAGCGGCTTGCGCTGAGTTGCGAGCACGCCGAGGCCTTTGCCCTCGGTGGGAGGCTCGCTGTCGAAGAATCCTCCGGCGGTCCCGTCGTAGAATTTCGCGATCATGGCGTTGGCGATGGCCTGTGCGAATTTGAAATAGCTGAGATCGGCGGTGGCTTCGTAGGCATCAAGGCAGGCCAGCGCAGTAAAAGCGTAGTCATCCAGCAGTCCGGCAACTTCGCGATGCTCGGCTTTGGGATCGGAGTAGGCGACCACGTGAAGCAGTCGCATTCCGGCTTTCCAGGCCTGGGCCAAAACCCGGTCCAGCGAGCGCAGAGCAAACCGGCGCGCTCCTTCCATGTCCAGCACCTTTGCTGCTTCCAGATAGGCCGAGATGCACAGGCTGTTCCAGCCGACGTAAACGGTTTTATCGACATACGGAGTGGGGCGGCCGAGACGGGCCGCGTACATTTTCTTTTTCGCCGAGGACAGCAACTCCGCTACGCGCTGCGGAGCAAGACTGAGCCGCCGCGCAATTTCTTCGACCGGCGCGCGCACGTAGAGCACATTTTTCGCGGGATTGTGATGCATCTCGCCGACTTCGTTGATGTCGTAATGCAGGGCCGCGACCTGCGCTTCCTCTTCGGTGAGCACGGCGCGGGTCTCGGCTAGCGTCCAGGTGAAATAGTCGCCGTCATCGTCCATGGAGATGTCGGCGTCCTGGGAGGCGTAGAAGCCGCCGTGCTCGCGATCGCTGAGCCAGTCGTCCATCCAGCGAACGATGTCGCGGGCGACACTGGCAAAGAACTCCGAGCCGGTCGCCTGGTAGGCGTGCACGTAATTTTTCAGGAGCTCGGAATTGTCGTAGCACATCTTTTCGAAATGCGGCACCACCCAGCGTTCGTCGACCGAGTAGCGGTGAAAGCCTCCGGCGAGCTGGTCGTAGACGCCGCCGTTGGCCATGTGCTCGAGCGTGGTGACGATGACGTTGCGTAAGTCGTCGTTCTTCGTCCGCGCATACTGCTCAATCAGTAAATCCAGCGCGGAGGGATGAGGAAATTTCGGCGCCTGTCCGAACCCTCCATGCACTGCGTCAAACATCTTGAACGCCGAGTCCTGAATCGCATCGATGATGCTGCGCGAAACCTGTCCGGCGCGGCCGGCAAACGATTCCGACTGCGCGATCGAGTTCTCGACCATCTGCGCCTGTTCGACCACGTCGCCGTGCTTTTCTTTGTAGGCGTTGGCGATGCTCAGCAGCACGCGCCGGAAGCTGGGACGGCCGTAACCATCGTTGGGAGGAAAATATGTGCCGCCGTAAAACGGCTTGCCATGGGGAGTGAGAAACGCGGTGAGAGGCCAACCGCCCTGGCCGCTGACGGCCTGCACCGCAACCTGATAGCGGCTGTCAATGTCGGGACGCTCGTCGCGATCCACCTTCACTGCGATGAAGTGCTGGTTCACGATGGCGGCAATTTCCGGGTCGTCGTAGGACTCGCGGTCCATCACATGGCACCAGTGGCACCACACGGCGCCAATGTCGAGGAGCATGGGTTTGTTCTCGCGCTGCGCCGTGGCGAACGCTTCGTCGCCCCACTCCTGCCACTGGATGGGTTGATGCATGGCGGAGCGCAGGTAGGCGGAAGAGGCGCGGGAGAGGGAGTTGAGGGCGGTGGTGGTCATTAATATAGTGTATCCGGACAGAGAGTCGACTATGACCTAGCAACGTTGCGCGATTTACAGGAGTGGATTCATCACCTGAACGGGGCCGTAGTTCTGACCAGCGGCGAGATCTTCGGAATAAAGAATTGCCGCGCCTGACTGCTCGGCCGCCTGCAAAACGAGCGCGTCCCAGAAACTGATCTTGTAGCGCACTTCGATTTCCAGGGCCTGAAGAACGGCTTCCGGACTGTTGACCACGATCTCCCAGCTCAAATAGTCCTGGATCAGGCGGCGAACTTCATCCACCGGAAGCGGACGGGCCAGTTTGCGGCGCAAGTTGATGCAGAGTTCCTGCAGGATCTGCGTACTCAGAACGCCCTGCCCGGTGGTCCACAAGCTTTCGATCGCGTGGCGGGCGCGCTGGTGCTTTACCCCCGCGGAGCGGTCATGCGCGTAGATCAGAATATTGGTGTCTACGAAGAATTTGTCGGCCATCGCTACCGCTCGTGAAGTTCGTCGCGTGAGTGAGGACGCGTCCACTTCAGGTCAAGCCCTTCGCGCAGCCGCGCCAGGGCGCGCTTGCGCGCTCGATCGTAGGTCTTGCGTTCGCGCACAATTTGTTCCAACCGCGCTGCGAGCAGAGCGCTGATGGATGTGTCCTGCTCAGCCGCAAGAATCTTGACCTCGCGCAGCAGGCTAGAATCCAACTTCAGCGTAATATTGGTCTTCATCAGAATTCCATCAGCACGAATTAGCGTGCAGCACGATTATACGTGCTCAATAAGGGAACGTCAATCTGCGGGTGCGATTCGGCGAGAGCTCGACTGCAAGGCGGGCCCTCACTGCCTGGTACCCTCTCCTACCGATGTATACTTCTCCACCGGGGAGCCGTTTTTTTTGGTATTTCGCGGTTCCTGCAGGAGGATTTCTTCCCCGTGGACTGTTGCCGCCGACATCGTAGAGGCTTTTTCTGTGTTGTATTGCTCGCGTTTTCATGCGTGCTCATGCTCGCACAGACAACTCCTCCTTCTCCGGCCATGGTTTCGACTCCAACTCCGGATACTGCCGGCGAGACCGGGAAATTCCGGCTGCACAAATTTGAGCAACCGATTGGGGAAGAGACTTACACCATCACGCGCGAAGACGGCGGACTCACGCTGAAATCGGATTTCGCATTTAGCGACCGCTCGACCAAAGTTCCGCTCACGGCGACTTTGAAAACGGGCGACGACTATACGCCGCAGAGTTTCACGATCCAGGGAAAGACATCCCGCATGTCGGCGATTGATTCCAGCGTTGAGATCAGCGGGTCCAGCGCGACCATCCGGCAAGGCAGTAGTCAGAGTGAGAGCAAGACGCGCACGGTTGCCGTGCCCCAGACTTTTTTTACTATCTCGGGCTACGCGCCCGTGGCCATACAGATGGCGCTGATCCGCTACTGGCGGTCGCACGGTTCGCCGGCGCACCTGCCGACGCTGCCGTCGGGAGAAGTTCAAATTCAGGACCGCGGTTCCGAGAACATTGACGTCGATGGTCACGCCGTTCAGGTCGAGCGCTTCACCGTCCGCGGACTGATCTGGGGGATGGAAACGCTGTGGATGGATAGTGAGAACAACCTTGCAGCGCTGGTTTCGACTGACGCAGAGTTCGACCACTTTGAGGCGGTGCGCGAGGAGTATGAGCCGGCGCTGGCGAAGTTCGTCGGCAGTGCTGCGCGCGACGAAATGGCTGCGCTCTCCGAACTCGGCCAGAGTCTTCCCGGACGCCGCACCGGAACGTTCGCGTTTGTCGGCGCCACGATGATTAACACAAATGGCAAGCCTCCGATTGCGAATGCCACCGTGATTACGCGAGACGGCAGGATTGTCGCCGTCGGGCGCAGCAAGAAAGTGAAAGTGCCGAGCGATGCGCAGCGCGTCGACGTCGCAGGCAAATTTATTATTCCTGGCTTGTGGGACATGCATGCTCACTACGAGCAGGTGGAGTGGGGACCGATTTACCTGGCGGCGGGCGTCACAACGGTGCGCGACGTGGGGAACGAATTCGAATTCATCACCGCGGTGCGTGACGCGGTGAACAGCGGCAAGGCTCTGGGACCGCACATGTTGCTTGCGGGAATCGTCGATGGTGATAGTCCCTACGCCCTTGGCATTGCTCGCGTGAACTCTCCCTCTGACGCCCAGACCTGGGTGCAGCGCTACCACGACGCCGGATTTCAGCAGATGAAGATTTACAGTTCGGTGAAATCCGAAAATGTAAAAGCCATCTGCACCGAAGCTCATCGGTTGGGCATGACGGTGACCGGCCACATTCCCCAGGGCATGACGGCTTACGACGGAGTGAACGACGGCATGGATCAGATCAACCACATTCAATACATCTACGATCTGCTCAAGCCGAAAGATTTCAACGAAAAGGCTGCCAAGGCCACCCCGGCGGAGCGCGCGCAGATGATGGCGTCGCTGGATGTGAATTCCGAGGAGGGCAAGCGGGCGGTTGCATTTCTGAAAGAGCACAACACGGTGATCGACCCGACGATGGTGATCTTCGAATTTATGCGACGCCCGGCGGACGTGCCAGCGGACAAGAACGAACCCGGAGTTGACCATGTCGCGCCAGAACTGCGCGAACAACTGGTGAGCGGAGGCGTGCCGCCGGAGCGCGCGGCGACTGCGCAGAAAATTGTGAAGGAAGAGCTGGCGATCATCGGCGCTCTGCATCGGGCAGGCGTGCGCATTGTGGCTGGAACCGATCAGACTGTGCCGGGGTATTCCGTGTATCGCGAGATCGAGCTTTACAACCAGGCGGGATTCACGCCGCTGGAGGCGCTGCAGGCCGCCACGATTGTCCCGGCGCAGGTCATGCACGCCGACGGGGAGAGCGGCTCCATTGAAGTTGGGAAGCGCGCCGATCTCGATATTCTCGAAGCCAACCCCCTCGCGGACATCCACAACATTCGCAGCGTGCGCTTCACAGTCGCCAATGGCGTGCTCTTCGAGAGCGCGCCGTTGTGGCGGAGTGTGGGCTTCAACCCTTAGCAGCGAATGCAGTGTGATTCGGTAGTGCGGCGGTTTTCGGCCACTCTCTCCGATTGCTCTCGCGGATCGTTCTCGAAGGCGCGCAGCTCCTGAGACTTCGGTTCGCGATATTATTCTAGAAGATCACTATGCCCGAACCGCAGGAAGACACGCAGTCCGTCGGAGGCGTCAGACGACAGTTCCGCCGCTATCTGAGGCGAGAACCGGTGATCCTGGCGCTGCTCTCCGCGCTGGCGGTAGCGTTCTTCCTGGCTGTGACTGCGTTGTCGCGCATATACGAGGCTCAGCAGGAGTCTCTTGGGAACCGCTGGTTCATGCGCGGTGCGGCGGAGCTCAAGCAGCGGCACTTTGAATCTGCGGTCACTGAATTTCGGGCTGCGTTGCTTTACTCCCGTGACAGCTACACTTATCAGCTCAACCTGGCGGAAGCGCTGGTTGGTTTGAAGCGGACCGCCGAAGCCTACGCTTACTTCATCAACCTCTGGGAGCGCGAGCCGGAGAACGGGCTGGTGAACCTGGAGCTGGCGCGCATCGCTGCGCAAAAGGGAGAAACCGAACAGACGCTGCGCTATTACCACAACGCGATCTACGCGATCTGGCCCGGCGACCAGCAAGTGCAGCGGCGCGACACGCGCGTGGAGCTGATCCAGTACCTGCTAAACATCAACGCCAAGGCGCAGGCCCAGGCGGAGCTGATTGCTCTGGCAGCGAATCTTGAAGACGATCCCTCGCAGCAGACGCGCGTCGGGGATCTTTTTCTTCAGGCGCAGGACTATGAACATGCGCTAGCCGAATACCGCCTTAGCCTGAAAGCGCAGCCGCACGACGCGGCGACACTGGCGTCGGCCGGATCGTCTGCCTTTCAGCTTGGGCAGTATAGCCTGGCTGAGCGTTACTTGCAGGCTGCGGAGTCGGCGAACCCCAACGACGCACAGAGTGCTGCCCGGCTGAGAACGGCGGCGCTCGTCATGCAGATGGATCCGTTCCAACGCGAAATCTCGGTCGCGCAGCGCGACCGGATTGTCCTGGAAGCATTTGCCGCAGCGGGTCAGCGTCTGGAGTCTTGCTCCGCCGCAGGAGCTGCGAAGGGGCCTGCCACAACCCTGGTTGCGCAACCGGACCTCAGCGAGGCGTGGACGAAGATGAAGCCGCGGATCAGCGAGTTGGGCCTGCGCCGAGATCCGGACCTGGTAAACACGGCGATGGAACTGGTATTCAGCATTGAGCGCCAGACCAGTAACGCATGTGGCGCCCCCAGCGAAACGGACGCGGCGTTGCTGTTAATCGCAAAATTGCATGAAAGCAACTGACGTGGATATTCCGCCCAACTCGAGCGATGCGACTCTGGTGGAGGAGAGACAGCCTACGCCGGCGCTCCCATTTCTTGGTCGCGCTCCCGAAGCTTTCATGCGGCTGGTATTTCGCGAAGACCGTTTTTTTCTTGTGCTCTCGGTATTCATCGGAATATTCGCCGGGCTTTCGGTGGTCTGCTTCCGTTTCGCGATTGCCTGGTGCCGCATCTATCTGTTGGGGTCGGGAGCGACGCTCACGCCTCTGCGTGCTCGTGATTCACGTATTCCCGCTGGCGCGCGGGAGCGGGGTGAATCAAACCAAGGCGGCGCTCTACATCTACAACGGATATATACCGCTGCGCACGGCCGTCGGCAAATTTATTACGGCTGCGCTGGCTATTGGGTCCGGACACTCGCTGGGGCCGGAAGACCCGTCTCTGCAAATCGGCGCCAGCCTGGCTTCAGCGCTGGGGCGGCGTATGCGTTTGTCGCGCGACCGGATGCGGCTGATCGCTCCCGTGGGCGCTGCCGCTGGACTGGCAGCGGCTTTTAACGCGCCGATCTCGGCAGTGCTATTCGTGATTGAAGAAGTCATCGGACGCTGGACCGCCGGCATCCTGGGTTCGGTTGTGCTGGCCGCTGTGTCGAGTGTGGTGGTGATGCGGTGGTTTCTGGGATCGGAGTCCATGTTCCGGATTCCCGCCGTGCAACTGGAGCGGCCCTCGGAACTGATCGCGTATTCCGTCCTCGGAGTTGTGGGAGGGCTGGCGTCGGTTGCGTTCTCCAGCGGAATCGCGACGTTGCGCCCGCGATGCAAGGCTTTGCCGCCCTGGACGCAGTATTTTCAGCCCGCGATCGCCGGGTTGCTTATCGGGATCATCGCTGTGCTCGGTGCGCCGCAAGTGATGGGAGCGGGCTATGTATATATCGACGAAGCGATGCACGGTCAATTCACATGGCAGATGCTGGCCATTCTTGCCGGACTCAAGATCGTTGCTACTTTGCTTTCGTTTGTCAGCGGAACGCCGGGCGGTATGTTTGCTCCCACATTGTTTATCGGCGCCATGTTGGGAGCGTCCGTGGGTGGGGCGGAGCACGTTTTATTTCCGCATTTGACCGGGTCGCCGGGCACTTACGCTCTGGTAGGCATGGGAGTTCTCTTTGCTGGATTTCTGCGGGCTCCCATGACATCGGTTTTCATGGTTCTCGAAGTCAGCGGGAACTACTCGATCATTTTGCCGGTTCTTATCGCGAACACCTTTGCATATTTAATTTCGCGGGGACTGCAACCCACTTCGATTTTCGACGTGCTCACACGGCAAGATGGATTGGAATTGCCGTCGATGGAAGAACAGCGGGAAGAGGGAACGTTACGCGTGGAGGACGCCATGCGTCCGGCCAGCAGGGCCGTGCTGGACACCGTGTTGAACGCGCACGAATCGCTGGATCAGGTGCTTCAGTGTTGGGATGCGAAGTTACCCGAGGTTCGGCTCGTGCGCATGGATCCTACGGGATGGAGCAGCATCAGCCGGCCGGCGCTCGAGATCATGGTGAAGGAAGGGAAAGGCAATCTGACCCTCAGTTCCGCGCTGAGTGGCCGGCAGATTCTTTTTTTACATCCCGATAATCCTCTGGAGACGGCGTTGCGTTACGTGGATCGCTGGCCGGTTCTTCCGGTTGTGAGCCGCGCCGATTTCCGCAAGCTCGAAGGCGTGATTTCTCAGCAGGATGTGCTGAAACGGTACCAGCTCTTTGGGGAAGAAGAAGACATTTCGGAATGATATTCGAAAAATGATGGTCGAGAATGACGGTGGAGAATGGCGACTCAGAGTGAGGGCCGAAGGTGTCCAGAGTCCCTTGGCGGCGGGTGATATAGTTCCGGTTCGTCTCTTTGATGGCGCACATGGTGAATTTGCTTACAGTGATTGGCGTGGGGTTTCTGCTCGGCATCCGCCACGCCACCGATCCGGACCACGTCATCGCGGTGACGACCATTGTGAGCCGCCAGCGCAGCATCCGGCACGCGGGCCTGATCGGAATTCTCTGGGGCGTGGGCCACACCATTACGATCCTGTTGGTCGGTGCGGCGATCATTTTGTTCAACCTGGCGATTCCGCCGCGCATTGGCCTTGCCATGGAATTGGCTGTCGGCCTCATGCTGATTCTTCTCGGCGTGTTGAATCTTACCGGCGTGACCCAGTGGATCACCCACAGATTCACGCCGGGACATAAGCACGAAGAAGTGATTCATTCCCACGCGCACAAGCATGGTGGTGAAGTCCACGCTCACGTTCATGCGCACAATCCCGAGGTGCACATGCACTTGGATCGGGACGGGGAACCTGAGGGTGCGTTGCAGAAAGCGCTGGCGCGAATGGGGCTGTATCAGCTTCTTCGTCCACTGGCGATTGGGCTCGTTCACGGGCTTGCTGGGTCCGCGGCGGTCGCGCTGCTGGTTCTGAGCACGATCCGGGAACCACGGTGGGCGATTGTTTACCTGCTGGTTTTCGGCGTGGGAACGATTGCCGGGATGATGCTGATCACGATGATGATCGGTTTGCCGTTCGCCTACACGGGCAAGCGATTCGAAAATTTTAACCGGGGTTTGGGAATAGCTTCCGGCGTGATCAGCGTGGCCTTCGGGTTATTCGTCACCTTCCAGATCGGTTTTGTCGATGGGCTGTTTACGGCGAATCCGCATTGGATTCCGCATTGAGGCGGGTTGAGGATTGATCGGCGATTTTCCTCAACTTGCCGCCGCTCGAAAAGGCGCGATTTAGCATGGCTGGGCCGAAGTTTCTACTCTCGTTCTTGACGTTGATTACGTGTCTCTCCTTTCCATTAGTTGCGCAAGAGATCGTTTTGAGAGGGCGCGTTGCTGACCCGCAGGGGAATGCTCTGCCGCAGGCGTCGGTACAGGTGCTTGACCGTGAGCGGATACTGGGGCGGGCGACGACCGGGTCCGATGGACTGTTTCGAATAGAGCTATCTTCTGCCGGACAATTTGTGGTCAAGGTCGAAGCGCCTGGATTTCGTCCGGTCGCTCAGTCGATCGAGGTTGCTCGAGCCGTCGCTCTCGAAATCACGGTGAGGATGACGCAGCTTTCATCGCGGCTAGAGAATGTGACGGTCACGGCCGATGTAAACCAGTCCGACATATTTTCTCCCGACCCCGCGGAAAAAGTTTTTGTGCGGCAGGATTTGCTCGACGCGAACCCCGGGCGTCCCGGGGCGCCGGTGTCGATTCCCGGATACCCCATCGAAACAGCGTCGAGTGGAATCAAGGCGCCACAATATTTTGCGCCCGGCGTTGCGGGAGATCATGGCGAACCGATTGCGCAATACATCGCCGTGGGCGGCTACCTGGTGCCCAATAATCTTTCAGCCAATGCGCATGGCAATGGCTATTCCGACCCGAATATTTTCGTCCCTCAGGTTCTGGAGAGTGTTCAGGTCGATGGTGGTGCGTTTAACGTTCGGGAAGGGAATCACTCGGTCAATCTGGCGGCGACCTATGGGCTGCGGTCGCACCTCGATCCGTTCGTGACGATCACTGGCGATTACCGTGACGTCGATGTGGTTGCGGGATTGAGTCCTACGCCTGAATCGTGGATGGCGTTCTCCGCCTCCTACGGCAATGGATTTCTGGAGCGGCTGGAGCACCGCCAGCAATACAAATTCAACGGCGAAAGAATCTTTCAACTGAGCCAGCACCGGCTCACTTTGTTTGGGATCGGCTATTACGGCTTCTCGTATGTTCCGGGGCTGGTCCCGCTCTTTGCAGAAAATCCGTACGACGGCAATTTTCCGAATTATGGGGACACGATTGATCCACGGCAGAAAGACCAGACTCACACTGCGCTTGTCGCTCTGAACGACGTCTGGCGATTCAGAGGAAATCAGCAGCTGCAGCTTTCTGGTTTTTTCCGTACCTATAATCTTTCCTTATTTTCGGATTTTGGACAGGGCTTGATCCGGCAAAGTGAGTTTCGAACAGTGGCAGGTGGAAGCGCGAGCTATGAGAACAAACTGGCCGTGTATTTCTCCTTGCTGGCAGGGCTTGACTACGAGCGGGAAGCGCCACGGCGCGACGATCTTGATCACTATGGATTCTTTAACGCAGGCGAACCCGGCTATTACGGGCCGTTCGTCCCGGTCGACGGAAACAATGTAACCATCGGGTCGGTGACTCCCTATGCCGCGGCGGAGGGAACGTTGGGTCGTTATTTTCGCTACTACCTGGGCTGGCGTCGTGACGAAATCGACGTGAACAATCAGGATCTGATCAACTCACAGAATTCTTTTCAGAAATGGGCAGGAGTAAATTCACCCAAGGCCACGGTTTCCTTTCTTCCGAAGGAAGCCTTGTATGTTCCCATCATTTCTCTGAGCTTTGGTCAATCGTTTTTCACAGAAGACCCTCGGATCGGTTTGGGAACGGCGTCCGGCACTCCGGTTGCGACGGGCACTCCCGTAGCCACGTCGCACTCGTATCAGCTCGTCGCGAGCAAGACTATCCACAAGACGGATGTGAAGCTCACGCTTGGCCACGTTACCAGCAGCGCGGAGCTGGCGAAAATTGATCCTGACACTGGATTGCAGTTTGACGAGGGACCCAGCCGCCTACGATTTATGACGATCGCGGTGCGGCGGAACTTTCGGTCCGGATCGCTGCTCGCAACCTTTTCGAAGGCCGACGCACGTGACCTGCTGACGGGAGAGCCGACGCCGGAAGCTCCACGAACAATATTTGATTTACTGGGAACGATTCAGAAACTTCCATTTCGTTTGCAGGCGCTAGGCGAATTCGAATACGTGGGCACCAAGCCGCTGGGTACCGGATGCAACCCCGCGAATCTGAACGCCGAGTGCACGGGAACTCCGGTGAAGGAGTTTCGCGGAGCGGTGGTGAGGCCGTTTTTAAATGGGCGCATGGATGTTGGCGTGAATTTTCTCATCGCAAGCGGATACACCGGGCAGACTACCGAAAACTTCTATCCCTCCGATATTCAGGAGGCGGTTGGGGTCCGCATCCCGTCGTATGCCAGCATCCGCTTTACATACTGGTTTGGGCAGAGGGCCGCAGCTGGCGCACGTCACAATTAGGCGTGCGACGGAAGGGCCAATGGAGGCGATGAAGGTCCTGCCTCAAATTCTGCCTCGCATTCGGTCTCACATCCGGCTGATTCGAATGTAGCGGCCCACGTCTGGAATCGCTTTGAGACAGACATATCCCACGAAAAGCAGTGTCGCGATGCCAACCCCACTGGTGATAGCTAAGAATATCTTCACGAATGTCTCCTTGAAGATGGACTTGGTCTTAGATGTCTTTCTCGGGCAAAGAGACGCCTGAAAAACGCCGGAAAGGAGGAAATGTTCGGTTCTGACTTGATTCTGTTCGATCGAGGGTCGGGTGTTCCGATCGGTCCATTGCGAGTGCCGGCTCCGTTTAGAGCGGGAACGGGAGGGAATCCGCTAGAATATTCCGGGCAGAAAGACACACCCGATCTGGCGGCTCCGATCTGGCGGCCCGGGAGAAATTGAAATGGCGGAGGCCGAGCTTCGCGCGGGAACTCAAAGTCCCATGTCCGAACTCGATGTGCTTTGGATCACCGCCGGTTTGAGCTGCGACGGTGACACCATTGCGATGACCGCAGCCACCCAGCCCAGCATCGAAGATGTCTTGAGCGGGCAAATTCCCTGGGTCCCAAAAGTGAGCCTGCACAATCCCTTTCTTGCCGCAGCCAACGGCGACGATTTCCTGAAGCCATTCCATCAAGCGGCGGAAGGGAAGCTGGAGAATTTTATTCTGGTGGTCGAAGGGTCGATCCCGAACGAACACAACAAGCAAGAAGGCTATTGGGCTTCCCTGGGCACAGATCCGGCGACTGGTCAGCCGATCACGACCTGTGAATGGATCGATCGTCTCGCGCCGAAAGCGTGGGCGGTGCTGGCCGCCGGAACCTGTGCTACTTATGGCGGCATCCACGCGATGGAAGGAAATCCAACGGGATGTATGGGACTTCCTGACTACCTGGGGTGGCAATGGAAATCGAAGGCGAGCATTCCCATCGTGTGCGTGCCCGGATGTCCCGTGCAGCCGGATAATTTCATGGAGACGCTTTTGTATTTGCTCTACATGGCGGCGGGCAGGGCGCCGATCATTCCACTCGACGAGGCGTTGCGGCCCAGGTGGCTTTTTGGCAACACGGTGCACGAAGGCTGCGACCGCGGAGGGTTCTACGAGCAGGCGCAGTTTGCGGAAGAATACGGATCTCCGCTCTGTATTGTGAAGCTGGGATGTTGGGGGCCGGTGGTGCAATGCAACGTGGGGAAACGTGGCTGGATGGGTGGTATCGGCGGATGCCCCAACGTTGGCGGCATTTGCATCGGATGCACGATGCCGGGCTTCCCTGACAAGTTCATGCCGTTTATGAATCAGCCGCCGGGTTCGCTTTTGTCGTCGGCCGCGGTGCAGACTTACGGCCGGGCGATTCACGCTTTGCGAAGATTCACGCAGGCGTCGTTGAACAAAGAGCCCAACTGGCGTAAGCCTGCGCACTCGAATACCCAGGGAGTCGTCGCTCCAAAGAGTTTTCCGAAGTAGTCCGGTCGGCCTGTGGTGGATGATTTGGTGGGCTTGAGGTTGGAAAATGGTTTCGTTTTCGTGGCCGAACAACGCGAACGGTGGACCCCACGATCAACCGACTGCCGTAACCGAGCCAGATCTGGATCCCGCGCGAGCGGAGGAGATTTTGCAGGGCCTGGCCGGAGTGTTCAGCCAGCACTACCATCCTGCGACAGCAAGACACGTCGTATATCCGCCGGAACAACCGGGCCTGAGACCGCCGGAGCGGGCAGGTCAAGACAGGCGAAGGTCCGACGCTGCGCCACTTCCCAATCTGGAAGCCAGATATCGCGCGCTGGTGGAACAGATTCCCGCCGTCGTGTTCATGGCGTATCTCGATCGCGGAATCGGCGAGGCTTATGTGAGCCCGCAGATTGAAGCGGCGCTGGGATTTTCTCAAGAAGAATGGCTGGAAGATCCGGTTCGCTGGTATAGCCACATCCATCCCGATGACAAGCAGCGCTGGAGCAGCGAGGCCGCCGAGATGTTTCTTACCGGCAATGCGCTGCGTTCCGCATATCGGGTGCTGGCGCGCGATGGCCGCGTGATTTGGTTTCATTGTGAAGCCAAGATGATCCGCAAGGAGAACGGAGAACCCTGGTTCATCCACGGCGTGGGCTTTGATATCACCGATCTGAAGCGCACCGAAGAAGCGCTGCAGGAGGAACGCAACGTCGTCTCCACGATTCTCGATACCGTGGGCGCTATGGTGGTGGTGTTGGACCTGGAAGGTCACATCATCCGCTTCAACCGGGCTTGTGAACAGATGACGGGATATTCCTTCGCGGAGGTTGAGGGAAAATGTATCTGGAATTTACTCCAGGTTTCTGAAGACGCGGAACGCTTCAAAGCTTTGTTCCAGGCAACGCGCGCCAACCAACATCCGCATGAATACGAGGGCGGATGGATGAGCCGCGACGGCAAGCAAAGAGTGATTGCCTGGTCTACGACCATTCTTCCCGGCGCGGGCGAGGCTGCTTCTTACATCATTGCTTCGGGAATTGATATGACCGAGCGCAAGCACATGGAGAAGACAATTCTCGATATCAGCGCCCGGGAGCAGCGCCGCATCGGACAAGACCTGCATGATGGTTTAGGGCAGCATCTCACCGGTATTGCTTTCATGACCAAGGTGCAGGAACACAAGCTGATGGAGAAAGGTTTGGCTGAAGCCGGCGACGCCGCCAAGATTGTGAACCTGGTGAATGAGGCCATCAACAAGACGCGCGAATTGGCCCGCGGCCTGCTTCCTGTTTTGTCGGACGCGCATGGCTTGATGTCGGCCTTGCAGCGGTGGGCGGGCGAGGTGGAAGATCTGTTCGGAGTCGGTTGCCGGTTTCAGTGTCTTACCCCAGTGCTCATTCATGACGACGCGGTGGCCACACATCTCTATTACATTGCTCGGGAAGCGGTGAATAACGCGATCAAGCATGGGCAGCCGCGTTACATCGTGATTCGCCTCGCCGCCGACCAGAACCAGGGAGTTCTCACCATTCAGGACGACGGCTGTGGCATCGGCAACGCGGCTCCCGGCAACAAAGGAATGGGACTTCACTTGATGAACTACCGGGCCAGGATCATCGGAGGTTCGCTCGAAGTGCAGCGCGCGGCGGCCGGCGGGACGGTGGTTGCCTGTTTGTTTCCGGTCTCAGCCTCGGTCTCGGTCTTGTCGTCATCCTTGCCTTTGGTCGACGACGATGGAGTGAAGTGAAATGGAGTGAAGTAAAACATGAATGTGGCGTCCAGA
>JBEKDY010000098.1:0-15163 GCA_050014115.1 Candidatus Sulfotelmatobacter sp.
CGAACGGCTTGACGCTGACGAGGCGCTCGCCCTTTACCGCACCGGTGACATTCTTGCCGTGGGCTGGATGGCCAACTACGTTCGCGAACGCATGCACGGTGACAAAACATATTTCAACGTCAACCGCCACATTAATCCGACCAACGTTTGTGTGGCGGCCTGCCGTCTGTGCGCTTTTGGCCGCAAGAAGGACTCACCCGGCGCCTACACCATGGCGCTGGAAGAAGCTTTCGAAACCGCAGCGTCTGGATACTCCGAGGCCGTTACCGAATTCCACATCGTGGGTGGATTGCATCCTGACTTGCCGTTCCAGTATTTCCTCGATCTCTGCTCCGGCTTGAAGCAGCGCTTTCCGCTGGTGCACCTCAAGGCTTTCACGATGGTCGAGGTCGCATATTTGTCGAAGCGCGCCAAGTTGTCGATTCGCGAGACGTTAGAACAGTTGAAAGCTTCGGGAGTCGATTCCCTCCCCGGCGGCGGGGCGGAGATTTTTGCCGATCGCGTGCGACACATCATTTGCGACCACAAAATCGACGGCGATCAGTGGTTGGAAACCGCCAGACTCGCCCACCAGATCGGGCTGAAGTCGAACGCGACCATGCTCTACGGTCACGTCGAAAATGACGAAGACCGCGTCGATCACCTGCTGAAGCTGCGCGCCCTGCAGGATGAAACCGGAGGATTTCAGACGTTTATCCCGCTGGCCTTCCATCCCGACAACACGCCATTACAGCATCTGCCGAAAACCACTGGCATGCTCGATATGAAGCAGATCGCGGTTGGCCGCCTGGTGCTCGACAACTTCCCGCACATTAAATCGTACTGGCAGATGGTGACATCGAAGATGGCGCAGATTTCACTACGCTTCGGCGCCGACGATATGGATGGAACCGTGATCGAAGAAAAGATTTATCACGACGCCGGCGCGACCACGCCGCAAGGAATGCGCCGCGAGGAGCTGGAACGCCTGATCCGCGCCGCGGGGCGTGAACCGATCGAGCGGGATACGCTCTACCGGCAGGTTACACGGACGGAGACTTCGGTTACGGTCGCGGTGTAGTTACGCGCTGTAAAAGCTCAGTGATTCGGTTTGTCCTCTGTTCCCTTCCGCAAGTCCTCCGCCGTCCCCCGCAGCAGATTTCTTAACACAGCAACTTCCGCGGTAATGCCCGCGTGCAGGGCCGGGTCCGCGTCGGGAGCGAACAGCGGCGAATGATTCGAGGGCAGCATCACTCCCGTAGCCTTCGCCTGGGCATACTTCTCGGGATCGGCGCCGCCGAGGCTGAAATAGAGCGACGGCACTCCCTGCTCAATGAAATATGCGTAGTCTTCCGACGGAGTGATCGCCTCCGTTGTAATCACATTTGTTTTGCCAAGAGCCGCCTCCAGCGGTGCTCTGAGCCGCTCCGCCAGCGCCGGATCGTTATAAACGGAATCGGTTGCCTCGTAGTGCTCGATGAGCGGTTCACGGGGCGCACCGCCGGCCTCGGCTTCCGCCTTGGTGATGCGCGCAATGGCGGCAAGAATCTGTTTGCGGATTTCGGGCTTGAAGGTGCGCACCGTGAGCCCCAGCTCGGCGTGGTCGGGGATAATGTTGTTCTTGGTCCCAGCCTGGATGTACCCGACCGTGATCACCGCCATCTCGCCCGGCTTTACTTCCCGCGACGTTATCGTCTGCAAAGCGAGAATCGTGCGGGCGGCGATCACGATGGGATCAATCGCAGTTTGCGGCGCCGAGCCGTGGCCGCCCTTGCCATAAATCGTGATGCGAAGAGAATCCGCATTCGTGTTGTAGATTCCGGGCGTGATCCCCACTTGTCCCGCGGGCAGCAGATTGTCCACGTGCATGGCCACGCCCACGTCGGGCTTGGGGAAGCGTTGGAACAAGCCATCGGCAATCATCGCCTTCGCGCCGCTGATGGTTTCCTCGGCAGGCTGGCCGATCAGCATCAACGTTCCGTGCCACGTGTCCTTGCTGTGAGCCATGATCGCCGCCGTGCCCACGAGCGCCGCCATGTGCAGATCATGCCCGCAGGCGTGCGCTACGTGAACGTCGTGCCCGGCGTCGTCTGTGGCGCGAACTTTGCTCGCATAAGGCAAGCCAGTTTTTTCTTCGACTGGAAGCGCGTCCAGTTCCGTGCGAAGCATCACGGTAGGGCCGGCTCCGTTCTTTAGGATGGCGACAATTCCGGTGCCGCCAACGTGCTCGGCCACTTCGTAGCCCAGGCCACGCAAGCGGGCCGCCAGCTTCGCCGCGGTCTGTGTCTCGTGGCCCGAAAGCTCCGGATTCTGATGCAGATCGAGATACAGCGCATGCGCATCGGGATACACGGCCTCGACTTCTTTTGAGGCGGGGGAAACCTGCGCGAAGGCGGAAGAAAAATAAAAGATGATAGAAGTTGCGGTCAGGAACCCAAGGAGCAGAAGCGTTGCTGATTTCATTGTCCCGGATGATAGCGCAGATCGCGGCGGTGGTCGAACCCAACGAACTCGAACCAACAACTATCTCGGGTGAACGGGCAAGTTCCGGACCGATCCGTGCGTACATTTTTGGGAATCATTCTTGGACAAGTAATATCGTCCGCTCAATTGACTCTTGTGTTTCTTTGGGCGGGTGTACAATTCGACTTAGATAGCACTTGGTTGTGTGAAGTTTTGTAACGCCGAGGTGCTCATGAACGTCCACGTCAGTTATCGCCTTCATAAAACGCCCGCCGTAGAGAAAGACATCCAGCACCAGGTTGAAAAACTGCGCAAACGCCTCCAGGTCTTCCGTCCTGAACTCGTGCATTTGAAAGGAACGGTCGAGCAGAACTTGCCGCGCGAGGGCACCAGCGTTTCGTTGAACCTGCGTTTGCCTTCGGGCCAAATGGCGGTGCAGGCGAAAGCTTCGACCGCCGAAGCTGCGATCAAGAGTGCGTTCGAGGACCTGCTGCAGCAAGTGAACCGGCACAAGGAATTGCTGCGTGCGTCGCATAAATGGCAGCGCCGGGGGCATGAAGCTTCCGAGCGGCGCGTGCGGCAAGTTCCGTTCGAGCAGACACTGGCCGCAGTGTATCCTCCGGTGGTTTCGGCGGAAGACGTTCGGTCCTACGTGAACGTAAACCTTTCGCGCCTGGAGCGTTTCGTCGAACGTGAAATCTACATGCGCGAGGCGCAGGATGTGCTCGATGCCGATTCACTCACCAAGGAAGAAGTGATTGACGAAGTCATCGCCGCCGCTCTCGGGGATGGCCCGGAAAAGCCCGAACGGTTGGCGCTTGAGCCTTGGCTCTATCATTTGGCGCTGCAGGCCATCGCCGAGCTTTCCCGTCCCGAGGAGAGCAACGGAAGCGCGGTTCACCTCGAAGCATCGGCGCGGAAGCAGAACGTCAAGGCCAGCGATGAGGCGGAACTGCAATTCCATCAGCCCGACGAATCGATCACCGAAGAAACCATCATTGCCGACGATCGCGTAGCCACGCCCGAGGAGATTTTCGCGTCCGACGAAATGCTGCGTTTGATTGCTTCCGCCTTGCGCGATGTGGGCTCCGGGCCGCGCGAGGCGTTCATCCTGTTCGCCATCGAAGGGTTTGGCATCGAGGAGATCGCCGCGATTACCGGGCGGCCTGCCGAGGGCGTGGTCTCTGCCATTGCCGCGGCGCGCGAGCACTTGCGCAAGGCGCCCGGCGTGGCCCAGCGAGAGCAAGGCAGGCGAGGGCAAGGCAAACAAATGCAAGAGAAGCGGGCGCAGAAGAAGATTGCTCCGCTCGGAGCCGCATAGACTGATTTTTCCATGGCTGGAGAATTACCTTATGACGTTGACGCGCGAACAAATCCGGGAACTGGCAGAGTTTCAAGATTCCAAGTCCTGTGCGGTGAGTTTTTACTTTCAGCCCGCGGCCCCGCGCAACAAGGCGCACAAAGAAGACACGATTCTGATCAAGGATCTGGCGCGCGAAGCTTTGCGCAAGCTTGAGAGCAAGAACAAAGAAAAGAAAGACGGCACGCGCTCCGACATCGAACGGGTCGTGCGTCTATCGAGCGAATTCCGCAGCAATGGCACCCATGCGAAGGCTGTGTTCGCCTGCGCCGGGCAAGGTTTCTGGCGGGAATACGATTTGCCGGCACAATTGCCGGGCACGCAACTGGTCGTCGACCGGCATTTTCATCTGAAGCCTTTGGCGCATCTGCTGGGCGCGTCCCCACGCCTGGGTATCGTACTGGTCGACCGGCACCGGGCTCGCGTGTTCGATCTTCGCCTGGGAGAATTGACCGAGCGCGAAGGCCTGTTTCAGCCGCTCTCGCGCAAGGGCCGCAGTGACGGCTATGCCGGATACGACGGCGGCCACGCCCAGCGCCGCGTCGACGATGAAGTCCGCCAGCATTTCAAAACCGTCTCCGAGGTATTGAAAGACTCTTTCGAGAACGGCATTTTCGATAAATGGATTCTCGGATGCCAGGACGTTCACCGTTCTCTGCTGGAACCTCAACTGCATCCCTACGTGAAGCAATCGCTGCTGGGGCATTTCCATGCCGACATCGGGCACATCACACGCGACCAGATCCGCACCGAGGCCGAGCGCATCACGGAAAATTGGAAAAGTGGCCGCTGCCGCGAGTTTGTGAACCAGGCTCTGGACCAGGCGCGGGGCCACGCCCGCGGCGTTACCGGATTGCGGCGGGTCCTGCGCTCGCTGGAATTAGGGGAAGTGCAAACGCTGCTGGTCGGGGAAAACTTTCTCGCCCATGCCGTGGAGTGTTCCGGATGCGGCCATCTCGACGCCCACCTGGTCAGCTATTGCCCGGCTTGCGGCATGGCCACGCACGAAGTAGTCGACGTCGGAGAAGCCATTCTGCCCTGGGTGATCCGCCGCGACATTGAATTGTTCTACGTCAAGGACGATCCCGAATTCGACAAAGTGGGCAATATTGCGGCCCTGCTGCGCTTCCGTTCCGAGCACGGAGCGAATGTGCAGTCCATCACTACAGCCGCAAATTCCCGTTCGCTCGACGAAGGCAGGCTCTATCCCGGCCGCTTACGTCGCTTTGCCAGCCGCTGAGTTTTGCCGCGCCTGCGCGCGTGAAACTCGCCATCGTGGCGTGGTATCCTGTCCCGCTTTGTAGATGTGCGCTGTTGTCCAGGCCTTTCATCCAAGAGTGAAAGCCAACGCTGTAACTGCGCGGCCCCGTGCGCAAAAGGCGCCGCTTCTACACGCTGGCATCGTCAGGAGCGACTCGTGACTTTCTCGCGCCGTGATTTCGTAAAGACGTCCGTGCTCGGAGCCGTTGCCGCTGGAGTTGGTGCGCCCGCCACCGCTGCCGCATCCGAAAGCGGAGATCAGTCCGCATCCCCATCCGGTTCCTACAAGCGTCCCATCATCGTGTGCGCCCACAATGGTTTCGCTTACGCGGAGGCCGCATTCGCCTTTCTGAAAGGCGGAGGAGACACCCTCGATGCCGCCATCAAAGTGGTGACGGGACCAGAGGACGACCCGAACGACGATTCCGTCGGCCTCGGAGGCCTCCCCAACGAAGAAGGAGTGGTCGAACTCGATGCCTGCTGCATGCACGGTCCCACGCGACGCGCCGGTTCGGTCGGAGCCGTGCGCAACATCAAGAACGTCTCCATGGTTTCAAAAGCC
Organism: Candidatus Sulfotelmatobacter sp.; assembly: GCA_050014115.1. Classification (GTDB taxonomy): domain Bacteria; phylum Acidobacteriota; class Terriglobia; order Terriglobales; family Acidobacteriaceae; genus Sulfotelmatobacter. The sequence continues at coordinate 5,625 of JBEKDY010000098.1, forward strand.
GTGATGGAACACACCGGTCATGTCATGCTGGTCGGCGAAGGCGCGGAGAGATTCGCCGTAGACATGGGCTTCCCGCGCGAAAACTTGCTGACCGATCGCTCACGCAAAATCTGGATGCTGTGGAAACAATTTAATTCTGATCGCGACTGGTGGGGTCCTGGCATCGCGGACCCGAGCTGGCATGCGCCCGATGTGCCCAGCGGGACTAAGCCCAGCGCGGCTTTATGGCCGGAGCGCATCGAGCGATTACGCCAGCGCGCCGCGAATCTCGGTATTGAGCCGGAGTTCCAACTCGCGGCCGTGCGGCGAGTCTTGTTTCCGCCCTCCGGAACCATTCACTGTTCAGCGCTGAATGACAAAGGAGAAATCTCCGGCATCACTACCACCAGCGGCCTCGCCTTCAAGCTGCCCGGCCGTTGCGGCGACTCGCCCATCATCGGCGCCGGCTGCTACACCGATCAGGATGTGGGTTCCGCCGGCGCCACCGGTAGTGGAGAAGAAAATATCAAGGTCGCAGGCGCTCACACCATCGTCGAGAACATGCGGCACGGCATGTCTCCGCACGAAGCCGGCATGGACGCCCTCAAGCGCATCGTGCGCAACTACAACAACGACATGACCAAGCTACGCTTCATGGACATGATTTACTACGTTCTGCGCAAAGATGGCGCCTATGCCGGTGTCTCCCTGTGGGAAGGCTATACCGCCGGGAATCCCCACAAGATCGTAGTGCACGACGGCACCCTGCGCGCCGAGCCCGCAACCCCGCTGCTTAAAGGATTGTCGCGCGATTGGCCGCCATTCCCGCCCATCCCCGAGGAACTGAAGAAGGATTCTGAATATTTGAAGTAGACAGCGACCCTCTGCCGCGGACCGGCTTGCCGCGGCTGGACAATCACACTGAAACAGTGTACACTGTTCCAGTATGAAGAACATCACTCTAAGCGCGGAAGCAGCCCTGATTGAGCAAGCGCGGCTGGTCGCTCAGGCGCAGCACAAGACCCTGAATGCGGCCTTCCGTGAATGGCTGGAGCACTACGCGGCGCAGTCAGGAGGCGGAGCCGCCGTGGATGCGCTCATGCGCCGCCTCCGGCACGTGCGCTCGGCCGGCCCCTACACTCGGGACGAAATGAATGAGCGGTAGATTCTTCCTCGACACGAATATTTTCGCCTACAGCTTCGACGCCAAGGCGCCCGCCACGGCGAAACGGGCCGCGCAACTTATTCGCCGGGCCGCCGATACCGGAGAGGGAATCGTAAGCTACCAGGTCGTGCAGGAGTTCTTCAACGTCGCGTTTCGACGCTTTTCGCACCCGATGAGCACGGCCGAAGCCGAGCAATACATGATCACCGTGTTCCGCCCTCTGCTGGCGGTTCACTCGTCGCCCGCGATTTATGTCGAAGCATTGCGGCTCATGGGGAAATATCGGTTCGCGTGGTATGACTCACTCATTTTAGCGGCGGCGCGGGAAGGCCAATGCAAAACGCTTTACAGCGAAGACTTCCAGCATGGGCGAGAGATCGAAGGCTTGCGCATTGAGAATCCGTTCGCATAGCGACGAAAGTGGCTGAACAGCAACGATCAGTCTGCGAACCGTTACAGGAACCTCACCTTCACCCCCGGCCCTTTCTCCAGATGGATGCTCTCCACGAACCGCACCTTGCTCGTCCGCAGGGTCATGATCACGGACGATGTCCGCGTGCCTTCGCCGAAGAAGCGCACGCCCTTGAGCAGAGCTCCATCGGTAACCCCAGTCGCCGCAAAAATGAGTTGCTCTCCCGGCGCAAGGTCCTCGGCTTCGTAAATGCGCTTCTTATCTTTAATGCCCATGCGGGCCATGCGCTCTTCCTGCTCCGGTTTCACCACCAGGCGCCCCACCATGTATCCGTTGAGGCAGCGAATCGCCGCCGCGGTAATCACACCTTCGGGCGCGCCGCCTGAGCCCATGACCACGTGTACGCCCGTTCCGATCACTGCAGCCGCGATGCCAGCCGAAAGGTCGCCGTCGCCGATCAGCCGAATGCGGGCGCCCGCGGCCCGAATGTCGGCAATCAGCTTTTCGTGGCGCGGCCGGTCAAGCACGATAACCACCAGATCTTCCACGTCGCGCGCCAGCCGCTTGGCAATGCTTTTCAGGTTGTCGGCGACGGGAGCGTCGAGTTCCACCGCGTTCTTGCAGGACGGCCCAACCACAATTTTTTCCATGTAGCAGTCGGGAGCATTAAGCAAGCCGCCGCGCTCGGAAGCCGCAAGCACGGTGATCGAACCCGGCGCGCCGGTCGCGCACAAATTCGTTCCTTCCAGCGGATCGACGGCAATGTCGACCTCCGGAACCTCGGACCCGTCGGGAAATTCGGCCCCAACTTTTTCGCCGATGTAAAGCATGGGCGCTTCATCGCGCTCGCCTTCTCCGATCACAATCGTCCCGCGCATCGGGATCGAATCCATGGTGCGCCGCATGGCCTCGGTCGCCACCTGGTCCGAGAGTTTGCGTTCGCCCTGTCCCATGGTGTGAGCCGAAGCGATGGCGGCAACCTCCACCACGCGCAGGAATCGCGACGCCAGATCGCTCTCGATATTTTCCCCGAAGCTGCGGGCCTTGCCTTCCTGACGAGTCTTCGTTGTCATGCAGTCTCCAGGTCCATGCTGTCATTTGCGGACGGCGGTGACTATAACGCAATCGCGCAGAGGATGGAAGAACCTGCCAGCCTTACCGCATCAATCTGGTAAGCCGACCGATGGCTGAGTATCGAAATTGCGTGAACCCCGTGTAACGGTATACTTGGCGAGATGCGTGCATCCTCAAGGGCTGGATTCAAATCACCAGCGTTGATCGCCGTTCTCGTGGTCGCGGGTGCGGCGTTCGCCCTGGCGTGGCGCACCCCGTCGCCTGCGAATGAGATCTACGACGTTGTTATCCTGAACGGCCGCGTGATAGACCCCGAGTCAGGATTGGATGCCGTCCGGAATGTTGGCGTGAAGGCGGGAAAAATCGCGGCCATCTCCGATCAAACCCTGCAAGGCACGACCACCATCGATGCCAAAGGCCTGGTGGTCGCTCCGGGATTCATTGACCTGCACGAGCACGGACAGGAACCGAGGAACTACGAATTTCAGGCGCACGATGGCGTCACCACTTCACTCGAACTGGAAGTCGGCACCGATGACGTGGACGCCTGGTACGCGGCCAGAGCAGGGAAGTCGCTGATCAACTTCGGCGTAAGCGTCGGCCATGTTCCGGTTCGTATGAAAGTGATGCACGACCCCAGCGACTTCCTGCCCAGCGGTGACGCAGCGCACAAAAAAGCCTCAGAGGAACAAATCTCCGAGATGGAAAAGGCGCTCGCGCAAGGATTGGATCGCGGCGCGCTCGCCGTGGGCATGGGCATCGCGTACACCGAAGCCGCCAGTCACGAGGAAATTGTGCGCATGTTTCAGGTGGCGGCGAGATATCATGCGCCCGTCCACGTGCATCTTCGCTACTACGGCTCCAAAGAACCTTTGACCGGGCTGGCAGGTCTTGAGGAAGTAATTGCCGCGGCCGAGGCCACCGGCGCGCCTCTCCATGTGGTGCACATTGTGAGCACGGGGTTGACGGAGACGCCTCAACTCATCGCCATGGTCGAAGGCGCGCGGAAACATGGCCTCGACGTGACCATGGAATGCTATCCCTACACCGCGTCGAGCACGCGGATCGAAACCACGATCTTCGGTCCGGGATGGCAGGAAGGTCTGGGTATTACCTACAAAGATGTTCAATGGGCGGCAACCGGTGAGCGCCTCACCGCCGAAAGCTTCGAGCGATATCGCAAGCTAGGCGGGGACGTCGTGGTCTTTGGAATTCCCGACAGCGCGGTGCGCGCGGCCTTAGCCGATCCGCAAGTGATGATTGCCAGCGACGGCATGCGGATCAGCGGCCCCAAAGTTCATCCCCGTGGTCAGGGAACTTTCTCGCGACTTCTGGGGCACTACGTGCGCGAAGAAAAAATACTCGATATGATGACCGCTCTGCGCAAGATCACGTTGATGCCCGCACAGCGACTGGAAATGCATGCGCCCATTTTCCGGAACAAAGGAAGAGTCCGCGTAGGCGCTGACGCCGACATCACGGTCTTCGATCCGAATCGCATCATCGACAGGGCGACTTACGAAGAGCCCCTGCAATATTCCGAAGGAATCGAGTTTGTCCTGGTGAATGGTGTCCCAGTGCTGAAAGATGGAAAACTGGTGCAAGGAGTGTTTCCCGGCCAGCCTGCCCGCGCGCCAATCACGCAATGAGACGATTCCCCGCTTTACCCTGTGTTTCCTGTGCCCTCAGCCTGCTCCGCGCTAAGTCGAACGGTGGTGAAGAATATAAGACCGCACCCATCAGAATTTTCGATCCCGCGATAAGACTCTCCGTGTTATCCTCACACCCCTAATTCAAAAAGGGACCTCATGCCGGAATCGCGCCCGCCCACCTTCCTGTGCATCACGACCTACGAGAAGGGGCAGGAATTCATGCGCGAATGCAAGCGCCAGGGCTGCCGCGTATTCTTGCTGACCGCTGAGAAACTCCGCGATGCCGATTGGCCGCGCGAAAGCCTCGACGACACCTTCTATCTTCCCGCCGACCTCCCGCTCGCCGACACCGTGCAGGCCGTCACTCACCTGGCGCGTTCGCACAAGCTCGACCGTATAGTGGCGCTCGATGAATACGACATGGAAACAGCCGCAACTCTGCGCGAGCACTTGCGCATCCCCGGCATGGGCCTCACGACCATGCGCTATTTCCGCGACAAGCTGGCCATGCGCATGAAGGCCCTCGACCGCCATGTGCGCGTCCCGGATTTTGTTCCGGTTTTCAATCAGGACGACATTCGGTTCTACCTCGAGAGCGTCCCCGGACCCTGGGTGCTCAAGCCGCGGCAGGAGGCCTCAGCGATCGGCATCAAGAAAGTTAATGCCGCCGAAGAATTATGGCCACTGCTCGATCAACTGGGCGACAAGCGCTCGTCGTTTCTGTTGGAGAAGTTCGTTCCAGGCGATGTCTTCCACGTAGACTCGGTAGTTTCTGAAAACCAAGTCGTCTTCGCGAATGTCAGCAAATACGGCCAGCCGCCCATGAACGTCGCGCAAGGCGGCGGAGTCTTCACCACCTTCACCGTGCCGCGGGCCAGTGAGGCCGATGCCAGCCTGCGCCAGATCAATCGTGAGCTGATCGCCGCGTTGGGCCTGGTTCGCGGCGTAGCTCACGCCGAGTTCATTCAGGCGCGCGCCGACGGCAATTTCTATTTCCTGGAGTGTGCCGCGCGCGTAGGCGGAGCCTATATTAACGAAATGGTCGAAGCCGCCACCGGCCTCAACCTGTGGCGGGAGTGGGCTCGCATCGAGATCGCAGGCGGCGATGGCAGTTACAAACTTCCGTCGCTGCGCGAAGACTACGCGGGAATTATTCTTTCGTTGGCACGCCAGGACGATCCCGACACCGCCGCCTACACGGATCCGGAAATATTCCTGCGCATCAAAAGACATCACCACGCCGGCCTCGTCGTGCGCTCCCACGACGCCGAACGAGTCCAGAAGTTGCTTGAGAGCTATGGCCCGCGCTTCGTCCAGGATTTCCTGGCCGTCGAGCCGCCGAAAGACAAGCCTACCGCCTGACTCACGCCGTGCCGTGTGGCCGCTACTCCGTCCGTTTCCGCATACTCATCAAAACAATGCTGACCACGATCAGCGCAATTCCGGCGCCGAACTCCACGCGCTGCGCATGCCGCAAACCTTCCCATAGCTCGTTCGGAGGCCAGAAAATTCGCACGTCACGAACCGCATCCATACACGCCAAGACGCCGGAGAGAAATCCAACGGCGTTAATGACGCGTTTTTTCTTCTCGGGTGTCATGGGCATTGGTGCTTCACGGGCTTCGGCAGCTGCTAGCGTCTTCAGAACGCGTCAATGCCCGTCACACTCTGCGCAATAATCAGCGAATGCACATCATGCGTTCCTTCGTAAGTCTTCACCGACTCCAGGTTCATCATGTGGCGCATGATCGGATAATCATCAGCCACGCCGTTCGCTCCCAGAATGTCGCGCGACAGCCGCGCGCATTCCAGCGCCATCCAGACGTTGTTGCGCTTCGCCATCGAAATGTGTTGATGCTCGATTTTGCCCGCATCTTTCAATCGGCCCACCTGCAACACCAGCAACTGTGCCTTGGTAATTTCGCTGATCATCCAAGTGAGTTTGTCCTGCACCAGTTGGTGCGAAGCGATCGGCTGATCGCGCCACTGTTTGCGCAGCAGAGAATATTGCAGCGCGCAGTCGTAGCATGCCATCGCCGCGCCCAGCGCTCCCCACGCAATTCCGTAGCGTGCCTGGTTCAAACACATCAACGGAGATTTCAACCCTCCACTCTTCGGCAAAAGATTCGACTCAGGAATATGAACGTCCTGCAGCGAAAGTCCCGACGTTACCGACGCCCGCAGCGACCACTTGCCGTGAATGTCGTCAGCCTTAAACCCGGGGCGGTCAGTCTCCACCAAAAATCCGCGAATGCGATCGTCTTCGTTCTCCACCTTCGCCCAGATCACCGCCACGTCGGCGATGCTGCCCGAGGTAATCCACATCTTCTCCCCGTTGAGCACATATTCATTGCCCACCTTGCGCGCGCGGGTTCGCATGCCGCCGGGGTTCGAGCCGAAGTCAGGTTCAGTCAGTCCAAAGCATCCCAGCTTTTCGCCCTTCTGCATCGCCGGAAGCCAGGTCTGCTTCTGCTCATCGCTGCCAAACTCATAAATCGGATACATCACCAGCCCCGACTGCACGCTCACAAAACTGCGCACGCCCGAATCGCCGCGCTCGAGTTCCTGCGTCATCAATCCATATTCCACGTTGCCCATCCCCGCGCAGCCATAGCCTTTGAGCGAAGCGCCAAAAAATCCCAACTCGCCCATCGGCTTGACCAACTCTCGCGGAAACCGCCCCGCCCGGTTGCATTCTTCGATGATAGGAATCAGATTGTCTTCGATAAACTGCCGCGTCGTGTCGCGCACCAGGCGTTCTTCATCAGTGAGCAGCGAATCGTACTGGATAAAATCGACACCGCGAAATTTAATGGCAGGCATAGAGAAATTCTCCGTGGATATGAAGTAAAGCTCGCCGCAAACGATGCCGCGGACGGTTCGCCACCCGCAGAATCAGCCGCATGCAAGTGGGCAAACATTTGACGGTAGCAGGGCCAAGGGACGCGGGTCAACGTGGGGTTTAGGGATGGATGGTCATCTTTTGAATCTCGGGATCCACCGCGGAACCGCCCGTCGATATTCGTCATACGATTCGCCGAATTGGCGACGTAACGTGGGTTCTTCGTAGAACACGACGAACAACTGGATCAGCACCCAGGCGAAGCCGGCATAAGCCAGCAGCAGCGCGGCGCGAAACAGCGACGCTTCACCCACCACCACCAACAGCACGCCGATATACATCGGGTTGCGCACGTAGCGATGGAGCGCGGTGACCACAAGGAATTTTGTCGGCGCAATGGGCGCGGGTGTGCCCAGGCCGCGCACCGCAAACTCCCACGCGCAGCGGAAATAGATACTGGCGCCAAGAATAACGCAGAGCATGCCGAACCACGCCACGGGGCCGCGTCCGGGCCGGGGAATTCCGCCGAGCAGAAGATAGGGAATGCCCACGAGAACGGACCCCGGTACTAAGATCGTGAACAGAAGCGTCTGCAGCAGCGGGACAATCGTTCGCGGCATACCCATGCTCACCAAGACAGTCGCCCCAACCATACTGTAAAATTAAACACGACGGAAGAGAGACGGAAGCACGGGAAACGGAACGAAGAGAACCGAGACGCAGCCGTAAGTCTTCCCAGGTGGATTCGCAGGCTTCAGCAGCATCCCACCCACAATCGTCCGCAAGAAAGATTTCGCGGATTGCGCTGCGCAATCATTTTTGCAGAGACGAGATAGAGATCAAAAGAAATCAGAAATCAGAGATAAGAGATAAGAGATAAGAGATCAGGAGAGTTCAACCATGGCACCAGGCCCCAAGATCGCAAAAACAGCTGACCGCAAAAAGGTCATGGACACCACCAAGAGCACCGATTGCCCCAAGTGCGGCAAAACCACCCGCATCGTCAAACGCGTAAAAGACCGCGAACGCGGCGTCCCGGGCGGCATTTATATCTCATGCTCCGCGTGTGAGTTTTTCGAGAAGCTATAGGAGCTCGGATCCAATCAGCTTAGCGTGGGTCCGGAGATTGCACCCTGACTGCTGATTGGTTTCGCAGATACCGGGCAAGCACGGCCTCGATGAATGCGGATCGTGAGACCTTCGCGCCGACGGCCAATCGGTCAATCCCTTTCAGCACATCCGAGGACAAGCTGAGCGATATCTTTACTTTTGCTATCGCCATCGTACTTGGATATATCGGCGGATTTAACAGATTCAATAGTCCATCTACCCGCTGATCTGTCCGAGAATGGTCTTCGGACGCCAGTTCACCCTTTGCGGTTGTTGCCGACATCATAACTAACCGAGGCTGCCAGGTCTTCGCGGTTTTCGAAGGCCGGGGATTTCTGCTGTTGAGAAGTGTTCCTGCAGGAACATTTTGTACTGGCGGTTTTGTATGTACAGCTAAGAGCTTGACCCGTTGAGGTTTACGGCCGAGCTTTCCCGGACTTTCGCCAAATGTTCAGCGCGACGAAAAAAAGCCGGGTGCCCCGCCCTTCCCGCGCTTTGTGCGGGAGGGCGGGGATTTTGACTTCCTGTTCGTCGAGACGATGCTTGGAAAGTGGCGATTCACCGCGTCGAGGTTTCCGGGCAGGTTCTGCTGAGCAAAAAGTTCAAAATCCCCGCCCCTTCGGCAAGCTCAGGGCAGGCTCTGTCGCAGAAACCGCGACAAGGACGCGGCACCCAATTTCCGTTGGCGAAAGGCCGGGCCAGCCCCTAATCAGAGCTGTTTGATGAAGAGCGGTGAATGTGGGGACCACTCCAACGGGACGCTCCCAGTTTTCGCCCCAAAAAACTGGATGGATTCAAAAGGAGGAGAAGGCCGCCTGATCGGGGCGACTACCCGCTGATCTGCTCCAGAATCGCTTTTGCCATTGCCGCTGGATCGGCAGCTTCGGTGATCGGCCGTCCCACCACAATGTGGCTGGCGCCGGCGGCGATCGCTTCAGCAGGAGTTACCACTCGCCGCTGATCGGCATGGCCCGATCCGGCTGGCCGCACGCCGGGCGTAACGATGGCGAAGCCGTTTCCCAGTTCCGAGCGCAGTGCCGACGCTTCCCGCGCCGACGTGACCACGCCCTGGCAGCCTTCAGCCAGCGCAAGCGTAGCCAGCCGCAATACTTGAGCTTTCACCTGGCCGGGCACGCCGGTTGGCTCCAGATCGGCCTCGTCCATGCTGGTGAGCACAGTGACGGCCAGCACCATCGGCCCCGCCTTTGATCCGGCTGCGTCGTGCACGGCTGCTTCCACAGCCGCCCGCAGCATCCGGCTGCCTCCAGCGGAGTGCACGGTCAACATGCTCACACCGAGTTGCGC